>JAJCYE010000031.1 GCA_029263075.1 Actinomycetes bacterium | reverse complement strand
CTGCGAGATTTGCGCCGGCAAACTGCGCAAGGTGATCTTTCCGGTCGGCATCCAATTTAAGGGGTCGGGCTTCTACTCCACCGACCGCCGCGCCAGCCATCCGATGCCCCGCACCAAGCAGGACAAGGACGGCAAAGACGGAAAGAGCGATTCCAAGGAATCCACCGGAGATTCGTCATCTGAATCCAAGTCCGACTCCAAGTCCGAGTCCAAGTCCGACTCCAAGTCCGACTCCAAGTCAGGCTCCGGAAAGTCGGATTCCGGATCAAAAGACTCGGGTTCGTCCAAAAAGGCAGCGGAAAAGTCGGCCTGAGACCCTTTTCAGTGCTCTTGTCGTCCACTAGGATTTAGCTACTTCCCCCACTTCCCCGACCTTTTTATCGCGTCGATTCCGAAGGGGGCCGGGATGACCACTCTTGTTCTAACTCGCCGCAGGACTTCCAGGTGGAGCCTGCTCGCCATGCTCGCTGCGGTGGTGACCGCGCTGGCCGTTTACTCCTATCTGTCGTGGCTGCGGGCTCAGATCCCGGTGGCCGGCCGGATGGCGGAGATGGTGGTGGCGGCTACCGATATCGATTCCGGAGTGGTGGTGACCCCGGCGATGCTGGAGTTGGAAGACCACCCCGAGCGCTATCTGCCCGATCAGGTGTTGCGGAACACCGAAGCGGCCGTCGGCCGGGTGGCGACCGTCCCCATCCTCGCCGGTGAACCGGTCACCTCCCGGAGGTTGGGCCGGACCGGCGGGTCGTCGTCGGTGGTGCCGGACGGGATGCGTGCCTACTCGCTCAGTCCCCAGACGCTCGACGGACTGGCCCTGGCGCCCAAAGCCGGGGACCGGGTGGATGTCCTGGCGACCTTCGGCCGCGAGGGGGGTACCGCCGAGACGGTGACCGTTATCAAGGCGGCCAAGGTGGCGTCGGTCGGGGGATCCAAGGACGGCGGATCCAAGGTGGCGTCACAACTGGGAGTCGGCGGAGGCTCCAGACCGGGGATCACCCTGCTGTTGACCCCCGAACAGTCGGAGGCGCTGGCCCAGTCGGAAGCTCTGGGCAAAATCGCCCTGGTTCTGGCGCCGAATGCCCGGGAGGCTTCGGACTAACGGGACCTGCTCCCTACGACTCGTGACCCCGGGACCCGTGCCGCGGATGGTTCCGGGTGTATGTCCCACGTTTGCGGAACGGACCTTAAGCGTCGGGGTCCCGGTCGAAGGCGCCCGGCCCCTGCTGGGTGGGGGCCACCGCAGGGTCGGAGTTGGTAGCCGCCGGGGTGGGTTCGGCAAGAGGCTTGAGTTCTTTGACGCTGGCAGACACCTGCTCCAGGTCCTCTTTGTTGTCGTCGAATTTTGAGCCGAGGCTCCAGGTGACAACCTTGAGGAAACGGTCCTCGGTCTCCACGAATGTGTACAGGTAGACCACTTCGGTTTCATTGAACAGTCCCCTCAGTTGGTACTGAAGGGCCGTCTTGCCGTCCACCTGGACCTCGGTGGGTCCGGCGAGGCTGGCCAGGGCGACGCGGGTAACGAGCTTTTGCATCTGGATGTCGGCGAACCGTTCCAGGGTGTATTCGTGAAGCGGCTTGCGCGGGTCCTCGATGACCATGCCGTAGGCCTCTTGCTCTTCGTCGCCCGCCTGCACCGCAGCCACCGGGTTCAGTTCGCTCTTGGACCAAGACGAGGGGACCTGGAGTTGGAGAGCGCCGTCGCTGCTGGTGATGAACTTGGCGCCCCGTTCCGCACCGGCGCCTTCGCCGCTGTCGCCGCAGGCGCCGAGAAGGCTTATCAAAAATAAGGTGACGGCGACCAGGCTGAGCCCGATGCCGCGGCGGTTGAGGGTCGGAGCCGAAAGAAGTTTCGTAGCGGGTACCCCGGTCTTATCTGGGCGGTCTATCCCATCCTAACAAGGGTCCGGAGGGGTCCGAGCAGTCGCCATCGAGCGCATGCAATATAAACAAAGCTTATTGAAGACATAAGGAATTAGTGCTATGGTCGACATATCGGATTAAGTATCGAAAGGGGTTATACATGTCGCTCAAGTTCAGCTGCGCTTCGGTGGGTGCCGACACCTGTGGGTTCAAGACGGTAGCAACCGACAAGGCGGATCTGGCTCGCCAGCTTGCCGACCACCTGGTCACCGTGCACGCGGTAAAAACGCCCACCCAGACCATTGTTCGCTACCTCATCAAGATGGCTGAGGAGTCGGGCTCTCTCCAGAAGGCCTAAAATCTTCGATCACCAAGAGAGGTTCCCGGACTCGGGGGCCTCTCTTCGCGTCCGGTTCCCGGGGGGTAGCATTGGGGCCGAGTTCGGCTCGGGTTAGAAGGACGGAGTTAGCGTGGCGCCACTTACCATTCCAGCCCTCAGGGGCTTCGTAAAGCTTGTCGACGAGGGCAGCTTTTCAGCCGCCGCTAAACGTTTGGGGGTGACCCAGCCGGCAATCAGTGCCCAGGTCCGGACCCTGGAGGACCATTTCGGGACCAAGTTGATCGTTCGTTCCGGCCGCTCCTGGGTCCCCACCGCCGCCGGCGAGCAACTGTACGAGCACGCGGGAGAACTGGCGACCGTCGCCGAGCGCCTTGAGGAGTCGATGTCCACCTTCGGGACCCTGCCCGCCGGCCGCCTGAACGTCGGGGCCAGCACGGTGCCGGGGGAATTCCTGCTACCCAAAATTCTCAGCCCCTATTGCGAGAAGTACCCGGCGGTCCGAGTCTGCGTCCAGGTTGGGGACACCGCCCACATCGCCGATCAACTGCTGCTTCGGCGGGTCGACCTGGCGGTAATCGGGGCTGCGGTGGCCGTCGACCGGTTGGAACTAATTCCATTCGTCACCGACGAGTTGGTGCTCATAGCGTCTTCTAAGAACGGGTTGGCCGATAAGAAGTCCATCCACCGCGACGACCTGATCTTTCACCCCTGGGTTCTCAGGGAGCGGGGGTCGGGCACCCGGACCATGGTCAGTGAAGCGATGGCCGCCGTGGGCCTGGACCCGGAACGGTTGGGGGTAGTGCTTGAGTTGGGCACCACCGAGTCGGTAAAGCGGGCGGTCAAGGCGAACGTCGGGCTGTCGTTCATCTCCACCTACGCCTTGGAGCCGGGCGAGACCAGCGGCGAGGGGGACCTGCGGGTTCTGAACGTCCCCGGCTTAAAAGCCCAACGCACTCTCTACGTAGCGGTTGAGCGGGGGAGGGCCCGGCGCAACTCCGTCGATGCGCTCCTGGAATTTTTGACTTCCAAAAAGGTGGCCGGCGAGTTGAAGGCGTTGAAGTTCAAGCCCCCTAGGCCTTAGTTGCGGTTCTGTACTGCGCCGCCGGGGTAGATTTGCGGCTACTGGGCCGGCGAAGACTTGAGGGGGACCATGAAGATCACCACCAACAAGCTGATGTTCGGAATTGCCGCGGGCTGCTTCCTACTGTCGCTGCTGACCGTTTCGTTGGGTTCACTGAACCTGGTGACCCTGGGCCTACTGTTCCTCGCGTTGGGTCTGTTCTTGTAATTGTGCGCATCCACCACGTAACCGTCACCGTTCCTACCGAAGGAGATATCCCGGCCGGGCAGGCATTTTACGAACTGCTGGGCGGGATTCCGCTGGTCCGGCCGGAGATGCTGGCTGCCGACACCCCCGGGTGCTGGCTGGGGTTGGGCGGCACCCAGGTCCACCTGATCGTAGGGGATTCCGACCCGGGTCCGGCACACTTCGCCGTCGATCTGGGCGATGAGTACGACATGGTCCTCGACCGGCTGACCGTGGCCGGGACTGCCCGCAGGGACGCCCGAGAATCGTGGGGCGCCCGGCGGTGCTTCGTGCGGGACCCGGCGGGAAACCTCATTGAGCTGTTCGAGCGGCCCCCGGAATCGATTCCCTCTGGAACCGGGTGAAGGGCCCCGGGCGGGGGGAGTAGGGGGCCGGGGTTCCTTGGCCTTCGTGCGCGTTTAGGATGATCGACATGACAAGAACCCAAGCTATCGTCCTCAGGGCAGCCGCCTTGTGGACGTTCTACGTATGGATTACCCGCATCTGGAACATCGCCCAGGACTCCGGCACCACGTTCGCCTTCAAGGCGGTGCACAGCATCCTGGCGGTGGTGTCGATCGCCTTTGCGGTAGCCATCCTGGTGGTGGCCTCGAAGAACCGCAGAACGGCAAAGACCTCCGGCTAACCCGGGGATCTGGCCGCGACTAGGACTTCGCCGGGTCGACGAGCCCCACGGTGACCAGGTCTTCCGGCCCGGCCACCGCGATGGTGCCGGTCCGGAAGCGCTTGCGCTGCCTGACCTCCAGGCGCCGGGCGATGCGGCTGAGCGTGAAGTTGACCACGAGGAAGATCAGCGCCACCACGATTAGCGATTGCAGCCCGTTCTTGTAGAACTCGCCGGCAATCTGGCCGGTGCGCAGTAGCTCCTCGTAGCCCACAACGAACGCCAGGGAGGTGTCCTTGAGCAGGGTTACGAACTGGCTCACGATCGTAGGGGTCATCCGCCGGAACGACTGCGGCAGGATCACCAACCTCATCGCTTGGCGCCGGCGCAGACCGATGGCGCTGGCGGCCTCGGTCTGGCCCCGATCCAGCGACAGGATGCCCGCCCGGAAGATCTCCCCCAGGACCGCGGCGTTGTACAGGATCAAGGCAACGCAGACCGACCAGAACCGGGTCAGCTCAATGCCCAGCCGGGGCAGCGTGAAGAAGGAAAATACGATCAGCAGGATAAGCGGGAAACCGCGGAAGAACTCGACGTAGCTGCGGGCGATGGTCCGCAGAGCCAGGCTGGGGGAGAGGCGGCCCAGGGCAAGCACCATCCCGAACGCACTGGCAAGAACCAACGAGACCGACGCCGCCTGCATGGTGTGAAGCAGACCCTTGCCGAAGAAACGAATTACATCGCGCTGGGTCAACGGCTCCCACTCGTCCCAGTCCAACTGCCCGGCCTCGGCGAACCGCCTGAGAGCAATGTAGACAACAAACCCGATGGCCAAAACCGCCAGGACCGAGGCGGTCCTCGCTCGTCTGCGGCCCCGCGGGCCGAGGGCGTCACCCAGGGCGGGCGCTACCACCGGCATCCTCCGAACATGTTCATCGTCTGATCGACACCTTTTGTTCGATCCTGCCGATCACCCAACCGGCGGGCAGGGTGAGGATCAGGTAGGCAATGGCGGTGCCGAGGAAGACCAGCAGGCCCTGGGCGGTGCTGGTGATCAGGCGCTTGCTGATGAAGGTCAACTCGGCAACCGAGATGACCGAGGCCAGGGAGGTGTTCTTGACCAGGGCGATGAACAGGTTGCCGAGCGGGGGAACAACGGACCGCAGCGCCTGGGGCATAACCACCAGGCCGAGGGTTTGGGTGAAGGTCAGGCCAATGGCGCGGGCGGCCTCTGCCTGGCCCCGGGAGACGGTGTTGATGCCGGCTCGGATCGCCTCGCCGACGAATGCTGCGGTGTAAATCGCCAGGATGAGGGCCGCCGATACGAATTCTGAGTACACGATCCCAATGTCGGGGAAGCCGAAATAGAAGACCAGGAGTAGAACCAACGGGGGGATGTTGCGGATGGTTTCAACGTAGAAAGCCCCGGCCGCCCGGAGGGGCGGCACGGGGCTGACTCGAAACGCAGCAATTACCAGACCGATCGCCAGGGCCCCGGAAAAACTGGTCAGGGCCAGTGCGACGGTCAACCGGAGTCCTGAACCGAAGGAATCCAGGTTGTTTAGGAGAACCTCCATATCGGTCTCTTCAGGGGCTCTCCCGGTTGGCTAGGTGGTCGGTGAAGCCGAGGCGGACGGAGAAGCGTCCGGTGAAGTGCTGGCCGACGGATCCGGAGCGGGCGATGCCTCACCGGTGGAGGAGTAGCGGTCCACGGCGGGCGGCTCGGGCGCTTCTACGCCTGCTTGGCCGACCGTCGAGTCGAACGCCTCTTCCCAGCTACCGTTCTCGTAGGCCTCTTCCAGGGTGTCGTTCAAGAAGTCCCGGAAGGCCTGGTCGCCCTTGGTGATGCCGATGCCGTAGGGCTCGGAGGTGAAGGTGTTCTCGACAACCTTGAAGTCGTCCGGATTGTCCTTGACCAGTCCCAGCAGGATGACGTTGTCGGTGGTGACCGCGTCGACCCGGCCGGCTTTCAGGGCGTCGGCACAGTCGGTGTACCGCTCGAACGAGATGGAGACATCCGCCTGAGGCGCCTGTTCCTGAACGTTCTTGAGGGAGGTTGAACCCTGCACCGAACAGACCTTCTTGCCGTTCAGATCGGTGACGCTCTTGATGGTGTCGTTGTCCTTGGCGACCATGATGTCCTGTCCGGCGACGAAGTACGGTCCTGCAAAGTCCACCAATCCCTTGCGGGTGTCATTGATGGTGTAGGTGGCGACGATCATGTCGACGCTGCCCTTTTGGATCTCGGCCTCACGTACCGCGGACACGGTTTCGGTGAACTCGACTTTTTCGCCGGCGTCTTCGATAGTGCCCCCGAAGATGGCCTGGGCGATGATCTTGGCGATTTCGACGTCGAAGCCTTCGATGTTTCCGGTGATGGGGTTCTTCAGCCCGAACAGGTTCTGGTCGAACTTGGTCCCCACGTTAAGGGTGCCCCGCTGCTGAATCGCGGCCATCGTGGTGTCCTCTGCAAATTCGGGGGCCTCCTGCGCGTCCGGCCCGTTGGTCCCTTCTACTTCCGGATCGTCCGATGCGCAGGCGCCGGCTATCAGGCCCAGGCACAACAGCATCGATAGAAGTACGGCTCGTGTCCTGCTCATACGTTCTCCTCCTGAACTAGTGGGCAAGAATCTTGGATAGGAAGTCTTGCGCTCTTTCCGTCTGCGGTGAGTCGAAGAACTGCTGGGGTGGGGCAATCTCCAGGATTTCCCCACCATCCATAAAAACTACTCTTTGAGCCGCCGATCGGGCGAACCCCATCTCGTGGGTGACCACGATCATGGTGGTCCCCTCCGTCGCCAGCTCCACCATCACATCGAGCACCTCCTTGATCATCTCGGGGTCGAGCGCGGACGTAGGCTCATCGAACAACATGACCTTCGGGTTCATCGCCAGAGCCCGGGCGATCGCCGCCCGCTGCTGCTGCCCGCCGGACAGTTCCGCCGGGTAGCTTTGCGCTTTTTGGGCGATCCCCACGCGCTTGAGCAGCTCCATGGCTTCGGCTTCGGCCTCTGAGCGTGACTTTCCCCGGACCTTGATGGGTCCCATGGTCACGTTCTTGAGGACGTTTTTGTGGGCGAACAAGTTGAAGGATTGAAAGACCATGCCGACATCCGCCCGGATGGCGGCCAAGGCTTTGCCCTCCTCCGGAAGGGGGACGCCATCGATGGTGATCGTGCCCGAGTCGAGGGTCTCCAGGCGGTTGATGCACCGGCACAAGGTGGACTTGCCGGACCCCGACGGCCCGATGACCACGACCACCTCGCCCTTGTCGACGCTCAGGTTGATGTCCTTCAGCGCTTGCATCTCGCCGAAGTACTTATTCACCTGCTCCACTACCACCAGAGGGGTTTGGGGCATCATGGGCCGAATCTATCACCCGCGCCGGTGAAACCAGGCCGCTAGGCCTCTTTTTTCCAGTAGCAGATAGCCGGGGGCAGCCGGATGCTGCAGCTAGCCGACGACGTTTCCGCTCAAAAGGTCCACATACAAGCTGATGCCACCCGGCCTCAGGTGGACGCCATCGTTGTAGAAGGCCTCCGGGTGGGCGGTGGCGGTGCTTTTCCAGTCCACCAACGTCGCGTTCGGGAACCGGCCTACGTTCTCGGAGAGCATCCGGTTGTTGACCTCCTCCCAAGGCCGCGCCACCTTGACGTTCACCACGCCTACGTGTGGCACATCCTTGAGGATTTCCATCAACTGGTCGAGTTGTCTGACGGTTATCAGCCCGTTGGTTCCCATGTGCACGATGACGTTGTTGCCCAGCTTCCCTCCATCCTTGAGGGCTTGGGCGGTTTCGATGACCGCCTTGGTCTGGCGTCCTATCCCGGCGTCGACGATGGCCCCGGCGAACCGAGCCGCCAAGGCGTCCTTGGCGATCAACATGACCGAGTCCCCGATGGCGGTGACGGTGGGTGGCGGGGGAGGTGGCGCAGCCGCTTCGGCCGGTGGCGCAGCGGCCGGTCCGGGCGTCTCAGCGTTCTCGCTGACACTGAGTCCGTCCATTGGATGGGTTGCGCTGGCCGCCGTAGAGACCTGGCCGGCGCCCGCCAGGGCGGCCTCGGCCGGCGGCTGGGGAGCGCTGCGGGGGATTACGGCGGCAGATGCCACCGCAACGACGAGCATCGCGGGCAAACAAACCAGAGCGAACCCCTCGGCGGCCATGCCGAGCTTGCGGGTGGATGCCCCCGTCCTCATCTTGTCCCAGGAGCGGCCGAGGGCCCCGTTGCGGACCGGCTTCTCGACGAGGGCGTAGCTGGCGAACGCGAGGCATGCGGTGATGGATAGCCGTACAACAAATAGGGGTAAGCCGGTTAGGTCGATGTCCAGTTGCGGCCGGGTCAACATGAACACCGGCCAGTGCCATAGATAGATCGAGTAAGAACGTTGTCCGATCCAGCGGAGCGGCAGGTTCCCCAACAGCCGCTCGGTCAGGGCGCCGGGGTGGGAAGCGACCCCGACGACCACCGCTGCCAGCAGTGCGACCGCCGTGAATCCGCCCCGGTAGAGGATGGGCTCGAACTCGTTCCAGGTCACCATCAGCCAGCCGATGACCGCCAGTGAACCTAGCCCGGCGAAGTCGCGGGCGAGGCCGCCCGCCCAGCGGGAGGATGCGGTCCGGTGGCCCGGACTCCATATGAACGCCAGCGCGGCCCCCAGCAGGATTGTGCCGAGCCGGGTGTCGGTTCCGTAGTAGACCCGCGATGCGTCGCCTTCCGGCGAGTACATCAGCGCCATTGCCAGTGCCGATCCTGCGACGGCGACCAAGATGAAACCTACAACCCGCCGCGGCTTGCGGAACGGGTTGCGCAGTGCCAGGGCCAGTGCGGCCGGCCACAAGAGGTAGAACTGCTCCTCCACGGCAAGGCTCCACAGATGTTGCAGCAGCGGCGGCCGCCCGATCGCCTCGAAGTAGGGTTTGTCCTGAAAAATCAGCCACCAGTTGCTGACATAGGTCAACGCCGCTGCCAGGTCACCGCTGAGCGACTCGTTCTGATCGGGAGCGAGGAGTGGAACCGCCAACGACACCGCAGCAAGCATCACCAAAAGCCCTGGAAGCAGCCTCAGTGCCCGGCGGCCCCAGAAGCGGCCCAGGCTGATCCGGCCGTTGCGACTCTGTTCGTTCAGCAGCAGCGCCGTAATCAGGTATCCGCTGATCACAAAGAAGACGTCGACGCCGAGAAAGCCGGCTCGGGCCCACGGCATGCCGGCGTGGTAGGCCAGGACCGCCAGGACGGCTAGGGCCCGCAGGCCGTCGAGGGCCGGCATATAACCAAGGCTGCCGCCAGGCTGCGCCCGCGCCTTGGCGTGCCCGGTGGTGGAGGGGGATTGGGGCGCGGCTTTGGGGTCGGGCCACCGGAAAGCCGGCGGAGACTTCGCAGCGGAGAAGCCTAAGGCCATTGCAGATTCCTCGGGAAAATCGGAGACATCTTTGTTAAGTTCTGTTGCGCAAAGGGGACGCAGATGATACCCGAGGTGGGGAAAACGGGGAACTGCCCTACCCGTCCGCAAGGACTTGTCTGCATACATTGGCCAGGCCCCGGCGATCCCAAACCCTCTCACCCCTCCGGAGCCCCGTTCCGGCCTGATCCGTACCGGAATCCGCAAACTCACGGATGACCTCCGTAGGTCCTCGCCGATAGGTTCGAGTTCACAAAAGTGACTCAATCCCGGGAGGTCGGTTATGCGGTGGATGCTTGAAAAAGGCTTGCGCTGCTTCTTCTACACAATTGTCGGCGCGTCGATGGTCCTTGTCACCACTCCGACTTTGGCCACAGCGTTTCCCGGCCCCAGTGCTTTTCTCCTTTGGCCCATGACGGGCCTGCTCGCTTACGTGTTACACGTATTCGAGGATGCCGAGAAACTGGCTCGCCTCCTCCACCGTAGCCGGGCTGCAGGCCGGAGATCCCCTGCGTCCGCCGGTCGTCTTCCCCGTCTGGGATCGTCCAACACGGCGGAACAGGTATGAATTCGGGTATCCAGAACCAGTACCGGCTAGAGGGATCGGTACTGGACATCTATCAAGGGGTTCCGTTCTGGTTCGAGGGCTCCGGATTTGAAGTCGGATCCACTTCGGTGACCGCCTGGCTGATCGACAAGGGAGAGATCGCGGGGATCGGTGTCTCAGACACCGCTCTGGTCACCGTGAACATCAAAGAGCCTGCTTGCGCAGGTACTCCGGGCCGCCGACTGATCCTGGTGGAGGAGGATGCCGCTCCCGAGGTCGTCCGTTGGGTGGTCGACGCGTTCCAGGGACGGCTTGGCGGACCCCTGGCCGCCCTGGCGGCACTGGCGGGCGAGCACGTCGGCTTCTATCAGGTCCCAATCAGCTACCGGCTCGACGAGACGAAGAGTTTTGTGTCCGTCCCGGACAAGGTCACGGTTCGGGCGGCTGGTCGCAGGATTCCCCAGTCCCACCCGGCGGGCTCGGCCGGACCCTGGTTGCGGGGTTGGATCGGCGAGGGCGCCGAGGTAACCGTCGATGTGCCGGAGTACCGGATGGTGTTCTCCCTCGACCGGTCCCGTGCCGTGCGGGGGGGCTTCCAATTCGCCTCATGAATCCAGACCTGGTCGACACGGCTGCCTTGCCCCGCCCAAGCCATGTCCCTATTGTTGCGGCGAAGGGGACCTCGGGCCCGTACTCAATCAGGCAAGCCACAGGGATGCTGCGGAAGACAAAACTCGTGGGCCGGGCTTTGCTGCTGTCGGATTTGGAGGCCGCACGCAGAGTGTCGGCCGAAGGAAACTTCAGATTGGTCGTGCTGTCCGGTGACCCCGGCGTCGGCAAAAGCCGTCTGGCTGCCGAAACCCTGGCCCGGGGCGCCCGCACCAGCGCCACCCTGGTTGCCAGGGCCTATCCGCTGGGCGAGACGGCGCCGATGGGTCTATGGGCGGAAGCGCTGGAAGGATATCTACGAGGGCTCCCTGCCGAAGAGGTGGTCAAACTCTGTGGCGGCTTCCTTGACGATCTGTCCACCATGCTCCACTCGGTGGCGGCGGTCCGGGGGTCGGTTCCCGAACGTGAACCTCCCCGCGCCAGGCTGCTCCAGGGACTGGTGGCTCTGCTGGGCAACATATCGGAGAAAGCGCCCGTGCAGATAGTCCTTGATGACCTGCACCTGGCCGACGCCTCCTCTTGGGAAACCCTGCACTATTTTGCCCGCAACCTCTACCGCCACCCGGTTCTCGTGGTCGCATCAGCCAGGGCGGCCGAGCTCGACGGGCTTCCGATAGCAAAGGAGGTGCTGAGCTGGTTGGAGAAGGACCGGATTCTTCTCCGGATGACGGTTCCTCCCCTGCTACCGGAGGCCGTCGGCGAGCTCGCAGAGTCTTTTCTCGGTTCACCCCCCACTCCTTCGCTGGTGAACTGGCTGGTGGACAAGTCCCGAGGGAACAGCATGTTCGCCCTATCCCTGCTCCAGGCCCTGCTTGAGCAGGGTGGGGATATCGGGACGCCGGAACTGCAGTCCCTGCCGCACTCGCTGGCGGAGGTGGTTCAGTCCCAGCTCGTGGGGCTGGGAGAGGCAGCCACCTCAACGCTGGAACTGATGGCGGTGGTCGGGCGACGAATCGAGCTCGATGAGCTGATCCGGCTAACGGCCCGTCCCGAGGACCGGCTGGAGGTAATCATCAACAAGCTTGTGCGGTCTCGTCTGGTGGTAGGCGAAGAGCGGGGGCGCAGCCTCACCTACGAGATCGCACACCCCCTTATCCGTGAAGTCATCGTCGAAGGAATCGGGCCCGCCCGGCGCCGGTCGGTTCACCGGTTGGTCGGCCGGGTGTTGCTTGCCGAAGGCAAACTTGGCGCCGCTGCCCCCCACTTCGTTCGCTCGGCGGGCATCGGGGACGACGAGGCTATTGAAGCCCTTCAAAACGCCGTCCGGCGGGCCGAGGACCAGGAGGCCTACCAGGAGGCCCTCACCGTGCTAAACGCCTTGGTCCAGCTAGTCCCGGCGGGAGACGAACGCTGGCTGGACGTGGTCGACGCCCTCAACTGGAAGGCGGACTGGGTGCTGGATCACCGCGCCGATGCCCACGCGGCCCTTGGCCTGGAGGCGATCCGGCAGATCGACCGGGTGCTGGATCGGTCGGGCGACCCGGCTCGCCGGGCCGCGGTCAAGTTTCGCCTGGCCAGCTTTTTGAGCTGGGGAACCGGCGAACTGGACGAGGCGGAGAGCCGGTGCCGGGAAGCCATCTTGTTGTTCGACCAGGCCGGGGACCGGCGCAGTTCCCTGCTGGCGTCCACCGAGTTGGCCTGGCTGGCGTCGCTTCAGGGACGGTTCTCCGAGTCCCGGTCCCGGGCTATCGAGGTGATGGAGGCCGCCGAAAAGGCCGGCGAGCCTTCCCCGCTCATGCAGGCGGGCGCCGTCAAGGGCTACCAACAACTGGCGATGGGGGAGTTTGAAGCCGCCGAGGCGGCGACCCGCCAAAGCGCCGAGCTGGCAAGGCAGTCCGGTAACGACTACAGCCGGGCGAGGGGTCTTTCAGGGGTGGCTTTGGTGGTGGCCCTCCAGGGCCGCATCCCCGAAGCCGAGTCCCTGCTGGATGAAGCCCGGCTTGTCTACCCGAGGTTCGTCGAGGCAGTGGTACTCGAGTGGTCGGCGATGGTCGCGTGGTTCGCCGGAGATTACCCGGCGGTCCTTGAGTACGCCGACCAGGCGCTGGCCGCCAACCCCGGCGGGCTGAGCCGTAGGAGGGGCTACGCCCTGCCCTTCGCGGCGGCGGCGGCAGCTGAGACCGGCAGGATCTCTGAAGCGGAGGCGTTTGCGGCAAAGGCGAGAGCGGTATACGGAGGGCGCCGTTGGTCCTTCTGCGTCGACTACTCGGATTGGGCCGAGGCGCTGGTTCTTGCCGGCCGGGACCGACTCCCGGAAGCAGGCGCAGTTCTTGAACCGGCGGTTGCCAGCATCTTGGGGATGCAGGCTTGGCCCTGGGCGGCGCCGATGGTGCTGGACTTCGCGGAGATCTCGTCGTTGACCGGGGAGCAGGAAAACGCAGCGAAGGCCGCGGCCGACCTGGACCGGATCGCCGGCGAAGTGGACCGAGATATTTACCGTGGCCTCGCCGGGTTGGGTCATGCCTGGGCGTTGCTGGCCGACGACCCGAAGGCCGCCGCAGCCGCGGCCCAGGGTGCGGTGGACCTGCTTTCGGGGACCGGCTGCCAGGGCATTTTGGCCCGCGCCTATGACGTGTTGGGCAGGTCGTTGACCTCCGACCGGACCGAAGCGGTCAAGGCGTTCGAGCAGGCGGCTACCTTGTTCGAGGGGTGCGGAGCAGTTGTTCGCAAACAGAGGACCCTAAGGACGTTGGCCGGATTGGGCACCAGGGGACGCAGGGCGGCCGCCGGTGCCCGGGGTAAAGATTCGCTCACCCCCCGTGAACGAGAGGTGGTCCGGCTAACCCGGCAGGGCCTGACGGCCAAGGAGATCGGCGAAACCCTGTTCATCGGTTCTCGGACCGTCGAAACCCATCTTTCGAACGTCTACGCGAAGTTGGGGATCAACTCGAAGATGCATCTGATCGGGGTCGATCCGGAGAATCCCCAGTAGCAGCGGTTAAGCTATCGAACGGATGTTCGATATAGCCGACCTCACCAAAGAACAGCAGACGGCGGCCAGGCACGATGCCGGCCACCTTCTGATCGTCGCCGGCGCGGGGACCGGCAAAACCACTACTTTGACCGCCCGCTTGACCCACCTGATTCGGTCGGGCACCCCGCCGGAACGCATCCTGATGCTCACCTTCAGTCGTCGGGCGGCCGCCGAACTGCTCAACCGTGCCGAGCAGATGTCCGGGGAGTCCACGGCCGGCGCCTGGGGAGGCACTTTCCACGCGGTCGCCAACCGGATGTTGCGCCGCCACGGCAGGGCCATTGGTCTGGAACCGTCGTTCACCGTCTTGGACCAGACCGACACCGGGGATTTATTGGCCCTGGTGCGCAAAGATCTGGAGGGCCCTGCGGACCAGGACGATGCGGGGGCCCCGTCGCGCCGCAGAGCACGCAAGCAGACCCTGGCGGACATCCTCAGCCGTTGCGTGAATACCGGTTCACCTCTGTCTCAGGTGCTGAGGACCAACTTCCCCTGGTGTGCCGACGAAAAGCCCGAGATCCGGGCGGCCTTCGAGGCCTACACCGCCCGGAAGCGCCAGCGCCAGGTCCTGGACTTCGACGATCTGCTTTTGTTTTGGGGCGCTCTGTTCAAGGTGCCCGACCTGGCGATGGTCCTGCAGGCCCAGTTCGACCACATCCTTGTCGACGAATATCAGGACACCAACCCGCTGCAGGCGGATCTTCTGGAGGCCCTCGCGGCAGGTGGGGCAAAACTCACCGCCGTGGGCGACGATGCCCAGGCTATCTACTCGTTCCGGGCGGCCACCCACCGCAACATCATGGAGTTCCCGGCACGCTTCGGGGCCGATGTGGTGATGCTCCAGCGAAATCACCGGTCGACGCCGTCCCTGGTGGCGGCCACCAACGCGGTCATCGCCGAGGCTTCGCTGCGGCACCCCAAGCAGTTGTGGTCTTCCCGCCAGGACCGGGGACGGCCGTCGTTGGTCCGCTGCGACGACGAAGCGGACCAGTCCCGCCAGGTGTGCGACCGGTTGCTTCACCACCACGAGCAGGGCACGAGGCTTCAGGAGCAGGCGATCCTCGTCCGCGCGGCCCACCACTCCAGTCTGCTGGAGATGGAACTCACTGCCCGCAAGATCCCGTTCATCAAGTACGGAGGGCTCAAGTTCCTGGAGGCGGCCCATGTCAAGGACATGGTCTGCCTGCTGCGCCTGGTTGAGAACCCTAAAGACGAGTTGGCGTGGTTCCGAGTGCTGCAACTCATCGACGGCCTGGGACCGGGCGCCGCCCGGCGTATCGCGAGCGGGGTCCTGGCCTCGGGGTCCCCGGTCGAGGACCTGGGGGTCGCTTCCGCCTGGTTGCCGGAGGACCGGCAGGAATCCGTCGCCGGGCTTAAGAAGACGCTTGTTGAGTGTGCCGGCCTGGGACCACAGGCGGCCGGCGCCGCCGTCGAGCGAGCCCGGTTGTGGCTGGATCCGGCCGTTGTTGCTCGCTACCCGAACTCCGGTGCCCGGATTGCCGATCTGGACCAGTTGGGCCGGCTCGCCGCCGCCGCCGGCAACCTGCGCGGATTCCTGGCCGAACTCACCCTGGATCCGCCCAGTTCCACCAGTGACCTCGCCGGGCCACCCCACCTTGACGACGATTTCGTGACAATCAGCACCATCCATTCGGCCAAAGGCTGCGAGTGGGATGTGGTGCACGTAATCCACGTCACCGACGGCCATATCCCGTCCGATCTGGCCACGGGCGACGCTGAGACGATAGAGGAGGAGCGGCGCCTCCTGTATGTCGCAATGACCCGGGCGCGCAACCACCTCTACGCCTACTCGCCGCTGAGGTACCACTACCGGCCCCGGGGCCGTGACGACTCACACGGCTACGGCCAGCTGACCCGCTTTTTTACCCCGCCGGTGCTGGAGACCATGGACAACGCCCACTCTCGCCGGCTCCCGGACCCCGATAGTTGCTTGCCCGGCGGGTCGAACGTGGCATCGGGAATCGAAGCGGTGGACCGGATGGTCGCCGCGCTGTGGGATTGAGCGGGTAGTTCGGGAACTTAAGGGACAGGCCGGGCCGTCTAAGGGGGGTATCTTACGAACCTGAGGAGGTCCCGTGCGACGAACCCAACTGGTTGCGCTTGTGGTAGGAGTTTTGGTTGTGATCGGCATTGCGTCGGCCGTGGCTTTGGGGACTTTCGGGAACGACTCCGCCGCGGACCTCGACCGGACTACGGCAGTTGACGAACTGGTCCCCGCCAGCGACCTCCCGCTTACCGAGCCGCAACCCGCGCCGGTTGGGGATCAGGAGCCCGGTTCGGAGCCCAAATTCGACACCCACCCCGGTGTCACCGCCCTCCCGGATAACCCGGTGAGCTCGGACCCCAGGCCACAAGAGCCCACCGCGGTTGCCGATCCGCCTGAGGCCTTTGATGGCATCCGCAACTTTGAACAGTGCGCGGCTGCCGGGAACCCGGTGATTGAGTCCTATCCCGAGCAGTGCAGGACGCCGGACGGCAGGTTGTTCGTCAAGGTCTACTAGTCGCTGGCAATTCGGCCGGGGCGCAACCGGGCCGGGCCGGAATCGAGTCCTCAACGCTGCTAACCGGGGTTAGAGTGCCCTGATGAACGTTCCCGAGACCCCCGAACCTCTCCCTGCGGGCTGGCACCCCGGATCGCCTCCGTCGCCCTGGATGACGCGGTTTGCCGATTTGGTCCCCCCGGGCGGGCTGGTCTTGGATCTGGCCTGCGGCGCCGGGAGGCACTCTCGCCACTTCCTGGAACGGGGCTACCGGGTCGTCGCGGTGGACCGGGACCTGAGGGGGGTCAACGACCTCGCCGGTCACCCGGGGGCCGAGTTGGTAGAGGTCGACCTGGAGGACGGTGGGCCGTTCGTGTTGGCCGGGCGCACCTTCGATGGCGTGGTGGTGGCCAACTATCTATACCGCCCGATCCTGGGCGACCTGGTCAAGGTCATCGGTGTGGGGGGAGTGCTTTTGTACGAGACGTTCGCGGCCGGCAACGAACTTTACTCCAGCCCCCGCAATCCCGACTACCTGCTCCGGCGGGGCGAACTGCTGGATCTGGCACGCCCACATCTGGAGGTTGTTGCCTACGAGGACTTGAAGGTTTCGTCGCCCAAGCCGGCGGTGGTGCAGCGGATCGCCGCGGTCAGGCGCAACAGCTAGCTTCCCCGGCCTACGCCGGCACCCCTATTGGACGACCTACTGGGAGCCGGTTCCGCCGCTGCGGTATTGCTCGTCGGTCACCTTCTCGGTTCCCCACTTTGTGGCGCCGCCGGTGGTGAGGGACAGGTGCATCATGGGGCTGTTCGGCCTGGCGCCGTGCCAGTGGACCTCTCCGGGAGAGGCGTAAACCACGTCGCCCGCCGATACCTCTACGGTTGTGCCATCGTCCTTTTGGACCAGCCCGGCGCCGTTGACCACGTAGAGGACCTGGCCGTCGGGGTGGGTGTGCCAGTCGGTGCGGGCCCCCGGCTCGAACTGTACCGCCAGCGCGTTCAACGCCTCGTCGGAGGCGTGGCTCAAAGGACCGAACCAGACCTTACCGGTGAAATGGTCTTCGGGAGCGGCCTCCCAGGGGATGTCTTCGGCCTTTTTATGTTCCATTAGCTGCCCTCCGGGTCTGGGGTCGGTGCAGACACCCTAACCCAGCGAAACGCTCAGATCATGTCCGGTAGAGGCTGTGGTAGGCGCCGGCTGCGACGTCGGTAGCGTTGACGGCGGCCTTCACCGCGGTCCCCGAGTCGACGGAAGTTCCGTTGCCGAGTTGGTTTAGCCCGTTCCATCCCCAGCCCCAGACGGTCCCGTCCTCGGCCAGAGCCAGGCTATGCATCGAACTCGAGGCCGAGATCCAGGCGATCCCACCGAGCCGGGAGGTCCCTGAAATTTTGGGGCAGGCGGCATCGGAAGAACATGAAATGGAAGATGCAAAAGGCCGGTCGGCGGTCACCGCTCCTCCGGACTGCTGCTGGGCGTTGATGCCCCAGGCAAGGACGGATCCATCGTTGCGGAGCGCTATCGAGTGCATGGCACCCGCCGATACCCGATAGACATTGGTCAGCCCCGCCACCGTCTTCGGTGTGGAGGAACTGACCCGGGACCCGTCGCCGAGTTGGGCCTGTCCGTTGTGACCCCAGGCGCGGGCGGTTCCGTCCGCCATGGCGACCAGGCTGTGGTAGCCGCCGGCGCTCACCGCAGTGACTTTGGGCAACGAAAGCTTGACCGGAACAGTCCGGTCCACCGCCGTGCCTTCGCCCAGTTGGTTCAGGCCGTTGTGCCCCCAAACCCAGACGCTGCCGTCCCGCTTGAGCGCCAGGTTGTGGAACCAGCCGGCCGAGATCTCAACGATGTCGCTAAGCCCGGAGACCTTTACCGGGACGGAGCGGTCGGTCAGGGTCCCATCGCCCAACTGGCCGACGCCGTTCCAACCCCAGGCCCAGACGGTGCCGTCGGTCTTCAGTGCCAGGGTGTGGATCAAGCCGCCGGACACGGCGGCGACCCCGGTCAGGCCAGTAGCCCGGACCAAACCGGCGCTGTCGGTCAGTGTCCCATTGCCAAGTTGGCCGAAGGCGTTCCATCCCCACGTCCGCACCGTCCCATCGTTCAGGACGGCTGCGTTGTGGTAGGCCCCGCCGGCAACCTGGACCGCACCGTCGTTGAACGACAGCCCGGGGATCAGCCTGACCGCACTTGCCGGCCCGCCGGCCTGGTTGAAAGCGTTGTACCCGAAGCCCCCGATGGGGCTTCCGGCAGGCGAGGCGCCCGAGACCCGCACCTGGTAGACGTTGTCGATCGACGGCGTGAAGGCGCCGGATGAGTTCTCAACTCTGACGTAGTGGCTGCCGCCCGTCTTCGCCCGGAACTCCAGGGCCGCCGACCCCCCGGGGGCGGGAGTGTTCGATGAGAGGAGCTTTTTTCCGTTCGATGCGTAGACCTCGATGCCGGGGGTGATGGTCTGGGCGTGGGTGACTATCTCGACCCGGTACCGCTGGTTGGCGGAAGCCTGAAAGGACATCCAGTCCTGGTCTCCGGTAGTGCATAGGGCCCGCGGGGTCGCGGTGCCCAGGGTGAGCGCCCCGGCGGCGGAAAACGTCTCGTCCGGTTCGGTCCCCTGATCGGGGCACACCGGGTCCGACCCCTCACCCGCGTCGGCGGCCAGGAATCGGTTGTTTGCGGTGTTCCACTTGGTCGCCAGGTAGCTGCCGGTTGGGGGGCTGGTGTGGAAGTAGTCGTCGTAGTTACAGTCGAAACGGCTGTAGTTACGGCTGGAGCCGGGGCAATCGATTGTCATGTTCGGGTAGTTCGGCGAGTCCGAGTAGCACATGACGTCGTACTCGTCGGTGCAGTGGTTGCCGCCGCTGGCGTGGGGAGAGGTGTTTTGCACTCCGCCCATGTTGTGCATGTGTTCGTGGGCGGCGATGTCGCCGCTCCAGCACCCGGCGTCGATGCGGGCGTAATCCGGGCCGATGTTGTTCCAGTTCTCCTGGCCCGGCCTGTCGTCGATGGACATCGTTCCCACCCCGCAGAGCACGTTGGCGTCGACGAACAGCATGTACTTGCGGTCGCTACGGTTGTAGCCGGCCTGCTGCAACTCAGTGATGGTGTTGCTCAAGTTGTCGTCGCCGGAACTGGAGAGGGTGAGGTTGAGCACGGTGGGGACGCAGCTTGAGTCGTGGACGAACCTGATCCGCCGGATCCCTCCGGTGTCCTGTGCGCTGTTGCGGTAAATCTGGTCCGCCTCCCAGGCCCACTGGATGAACGAAGCTTTGTAGGTGGAGAACCGGTTGGTGGTGCCGGCAGCGTGAACGTAGGCAACCTGGGTCCGGTAGCCGGCCTGGCCGTCGCCGTCACACGCAAATGAGGGGGCTCCGGGGGCGACTTTACCGGCGGCGCCGAACTCGGAGACGGAGACCGTCTGAACGGGCTCGACATCTCGTTTGATGTCCTTGCCGGGCGGCGCCGGATCTTCGCCGTGGCTGCATTGTGCGGTTGTTTCTTCCACGACTTCGAGTCCGTTGGCCCGGCAGACGTCCCTGATGCGCCGGGCTTCGGCCGCGGCAGAGCCGGGAACCGCGGCCAGGGCGCCGGAGGGGGCGAGCGGGAAGATCGAGGCAGCCAGGGAAAGTGCAACGCCGATCACCAACCGCCGGATGGTAGGCCGGGATCGCGGGGGCGTGTGGTTGTCCATGACTTCCTTTCGTGGGGCCGAAGGCGCTGTCCCTATCGGCGGGAAGGAAGTCAGACTTAAAGAAGTGCTATGAAAATTAGAGAATTCTCAGTTGTTTTGAGGACGAAAGAGTCGTGGACGAAGACCGGGTCGAATGGACCCGGCGTCGGTCCGCCCCCGGGGCTCCGCTATGTCCTTTCGGCAGGTGGGCTCAGCCGGTTGGTTCGATCCGGCAGGGCATGGCCTGGTTCGGCCGCAGCGTGATGCCGTTGAACAACTTCACCGGTTCCGGCGGGGAGGTGAACTCGAAGGCTCGTACCAGGACCGCGGTGGAGATGATCGACTCCAGCATGGAGAAGTACTGGCCGATGCACGCCCGCGGGCCGCCGCCAAACGGGAAGTAGGCGTAGCGGTGGCGGGCCTTCTCTTTCTCCGGGGTGAACCTCTCCGGATCGAATCGCTCCGGGTCGTCCCAAAAGTCGGGATGGCGGTGGGTCACCCAGGCGCTGAGCGCCGCCACCGAGCCCGCGGGAAGGGTGAATCCGCACACCACGTCATCCTTTTCAACCAACCGGGGGATCACGTAGACGGCCGGGTAGAGGCGCATTGCCTCCTTGATGGCCATGGTGGTGTAGGTCAGCTTGGAGGTGTCGGCGTGGTCCGGCAGGCGTGAGCTCAAAACCGCTTCGGCCTCATCCCGTACCTTCTGTTGGATCTCAGGGTGTAGGCCCAACAGGTGGAAGGTGAAGGTCAAGGAGGTGGCGGTGGTTTCGTGGCCTGCAAGAAGGAAGATCAGCGCCTGATCCCGGACTTCGGCATCGGAGAGTCCCCGGCCCCCCTCCGGGTCCTGGGCGTTCAACAGCAGGCTGAGCAGGTCGTTCGACCCACTTGGTGTCGCCCGGCGGTCGGCAATCAACTGGTCAACCACTTCGTAGATCTCGTTCGAAGCCCGGTCGACGTGGCGGTTGCCCGGCGTTGGCCAGTGGTGAGGGATGTGGACCGGAGAAAGGCTGCGGGTGAACGCCTTCCGACTGAGGTAGGGGACGTTGTCCCTTAGGACCGGAACGATGCGGTCGGTGTCGGAACCGAACAGGGCCCGGCACACCACCTGCAGGCTGAACCGGGTCATCTCACTGTGGAGGTCGACGGTGCCGTCCTGTTTTTTCATCTCTGTCCATCGCTCGACCAGTCGGTCGCTCTCCTCGGACATCATGTCGACGTACCCGGCCACTCGGGCGTGGGTGAACAGGGGCTGGACGAGCCTCTTTTGCCGGACCCAGGTTTCACCTTCGCTGGTCAGCAGGCCATTGCCCACCAGAGCCCTCAACTCGTTGTAGGCCGCGTCTTGTTTGGAGTAGTTGGCGGATCCGGACGCGAGAACATGTTTGATGCCGTCCGGGTGGGCGATGCCGTACGCCACCACGCGCATCCGCCCCGGGGGCCCCGCCACGTAGCGCACGACGTCGCCGTACTTTTCGCGACCCTTGAGGGTGGTGTCCAAGAAGTTAAGGAGAAGATCCAGTGCCGACCCGACCAATGGCAGGCCCCGGGGACCGGGTGCCTCCACGCGCTCATTTACTGAAACCGCCAAGAGCCACTCTCCTTATCGCCGCCGATTAGAGAGAGATGGTCTCACAAAAGACAAGAGCCGATCGCCAAAAAGCCCGGCTCCAGGGCCGGGCTTTTTGGCTGAGCGTGATGCTTTTAGGCGGCTTCCTCCAGTGACGGCGGGGTGTAGAGATCCCCGAAGATCGACACCATTTCCTGGATGGTGAGGACGGGCCCGCCGGTTGCCGGCGCTGCTACTGCCATCGTCGGCTCCTCGTCGCCGGCGAAGTCCGGCGCATCGGGGTCCTTCGGTGCTACGTACAAGCCTCCGAGAGCAACTTCAAGCTCTGCTGTGGTGATTCCGGATTGCTCCACCTGCACCTCCTTGGGTGTCTACCTTGAGCTGCCTGGGTGAGTTGAGGTTCAGCTGAAACCTCGATGCTGCTATGTGAAGGCCTTTGTTGCGCTACTGGTTCCCATGGTAGGAATGCGACGTTTCGGCGACGTAACCTGCAGGCTAATTGGCCGTAACCGTGACGCTAAGAGCCGGTAACCATCGCGGAAGTGGTGAATCAGTGGTCCGTCTGCCGGGCGCCCGGCCGGAATACCCTGGGCGGGGATCGGTCCGGAGCTTGCCCGGGCTGCGGTCACCCGGCCGCCGTACGGCCGTCGCGGCCCGGCGGGTGTAAATTCGTAGCGAGCCCTCGTAGCTCAGTGGATAGAGCACAGGTTTCCTAAACCTGGTGTCGGACGTTCGATTCGTCTCGGGGGCGCTAGGCTTAGCCTATGGACCGACCCCGCCTGGCCAGACTCCTCGCCGCATCGATGCTCGTGGTGCTCGGTCCCAGTTGTTCGAGTGGGGATCCGGTGATCCTGGAGTCGCCGTTGCCCACCGGGGTATCGGGACCGGCCACGGTATCGCCCGACCCGTCGACCTCCCCGATTCCGGCTGAGTCGGCTGCAGCGGGTCTGATCGATCTGGCGGATGGGCGCCATGCGGCATTCATTACCGAGCTGGTGGTGGCCGATCGTAAGGTGTCTGTGGACGTGATCCAGATCCTCACCGGCAAGGAGGCGACCGACGCCTACCTCAAGGATCACCCCGAGGAGACCGAGGGACCGCCCAACGACGTTTACATCGTGAACGCCAACAAGAAGTTGCGCACCGGCCTGATCGTCGACCCGGTGACGGTGCGGCTGGTGAAGCTGGCGGAGGACGCGGACGCCGACCTGGACGACGCCACGCTGGACGAGTTGGACGCCTACCTGAATCAGATCGACCGGTTGATTACCCCGTTCTGGCTAACCGTGGCCGGGGGCCGGATCACCGGCTTCGAGGAACAGTACCTGCCCTAGCTGAAGCTGAGTTCCTAGAAATCCCACCGGGTGGGGGATCCGGTGAAGTTCTCCTGCTCCAGCGCAAGAACCCGGATCGGTTTCACCTTGACGCAGGTTTTCACCTCGGGGTCCAGGTAGTCCAGGGTGTAGTTGGTCCGGTACTTCATGTTGATGCGGTTGAGGAAGATGGCCAGCAGGGCCACGTTGTCGATGATTTCGGCGGTTCCTTCCACCACAACCGGTTCCTGGGGGTTGTCGGTGGTCACCGTGCAGGCTGGGTTTTGTTTGAGATTCAGCACCTTCCGGGACTTACCGCTGCCGCTGAACCAGAACGACCCCTGATTCCAGGCGCCCCAGACGGGCATGACGTGAGGCCTTCCGTCGGGCCGGACCGAAGCTACCCAGTAGTCGTGGCTGCGTACCAGCCGTCCTTCGGCCCACGCCCAGGGAAGCAGTCCACCGCCCTCATCAGGACTCTTGATCCCGTAACCAGGCATGTAGGGGCGCCTGCTGGAGGTGGGTTTGTCCGGGCGAGGCGCTGCAACCCCCGCGGGCCCCCAGCCGCTGCCCCGGCCCGGTGGTTCCCAGCCGCCTCCCTGACTTACCATGTGCGTCAGCCTAGTGTGCTCGGGGCGTCCACGCAGTGTTTCATGCCGGACTTTGGGAGGTTTTTGAATGTTTCAGGGGCTCAGAACGGTCATATACCCGGCACCGGACCTCGACGCCGCCAAGGAGTGGTGGAGCAGCGTGCTCGGGGTCCAGCCTTACTTCGATCAACCGTTTTACGTCGGCTTCAACCTGGGCGGGTATGAATTGGGCTTGGACCCCAACGCCGACGTGGAGGCCGGATCCGTCGCTTATTGGGGGGTTCCTGATATCGCCGAGGCCATGGGCGTCCTGATGGGTGGAGGAGCCCAGCCCAACGGTGACATCTCGGACGTGGGAGAAGGAATCAGGATTGCCTCGGTGCTGAGCCCCACCGGCAGCGTCGTGGGGGTGATCGAAAACCCGCACTTCAAGCTGCCGGGCTAGGCGACCCGCAGTTCGCCCCGCATGCCGAGTTCCGCGTGGTACCTGCAGAAGAACGAAACTGCGCCGGAATCGGGGAAGACGACCTTCACTTCGTGTTTCCCGCCCTTCTCCAGGTCCTGTGAGATGTCCTGGGCTTCGATGGAGAAGTTGTGGATGTTGTCGCCTTCGTTGAACAGTTCCAGGGTTAACTCCTGGCCGGCTCGGCCCACCACTATCGTCGGCTCGATGTAGTTGTCGTCCAGTTCGACTTCAAGGCTCGGCATGTCGCCGGCGTCGACCTCATCGTGGAAGTTGGCCGGCTCCCCACCGGTGAGCGCCATGGTTTCTTCGACGATTGGGGTCGGGGTTCCGCCCACCGCCTCGGTGTTGCTTGCGGTCTGAGAATCGGGCTGGTCTGCTTCGTCACCTTCCCCGCCACATGCCGCCATCAACAAGATGAGTACCGCAAGTAAGGAAAGCAGGCGGGTGGTACGAGCCATGTGATCCTCCCCAAGTGACCGGTGCTTGTCGCGAGTGGGCTTATTGTAAAGGCTCATCCTCCGACGACGGAAAGCCCGTGAGCAGACAAATCTCGCTTAAAAACTCCACTCCACTGGCCGGGTTCGGCGCCGTGTTGTTCGCCTACTCCGCGGCCCGTTTCGGCAATTCCGGCGGAGGCGTACCCTCTCCGTTCGATGCTCCGGCGAACCAGATCGCAGAGTATTTCGTCGAACAGGCGACTTTCACCTCCGTCTCGGCGTATCTGTATGGACTTTCGGCGGTGTGCCTGGTCGTCTTTGCCACCGGGATGTGGGGCCGGCTTTCGCAAGGCCCCGGGGATGGGGGCGCCTGGGCGATAGTCGGGCTGGCCGGTTCGGCGGTGTATGCCGGGCTATTGCTGCTGATCAGCCTTCTCCAGCTCAGTCTGGTGGGGCTGGCCAACCGGGATACTGCTCCGGCCGAGACCGTGGCCGCTCTTGCGATCACTTGGGCCATCACCGTTGTCATTTTGGTTTCGGGATCGGTGCCCATGCTGCTTGGGTTCGGGATGGCGATCCGCCGCACGCAAGTGTTTTCCGGGCTTATGGCCAACTTCGCTTTGATCGGGGTCGTATTGGGACTGCTCCCACCGCCCGAGGTAGTCGGGCCGCTCTCGCCGGCAGTCGCCAACATCTTTTTTGTCTTCAGCGAACTCCAGCCCTGGATGCTTGTTTTCTGGATGTTGGGGACCTCGCTGGTAATGCGTCGCTCGGACAAGCAGGCTTCCGGAGATGACGATCCGGCTACCTCGGAGGTCCCGGGCACCGACTAGCGGGTGAAACTCCCCTGGGTCCGTCAAGGGGGGAGGAAAACGAACCCAGGGGACCTTGGCTCGGCGGTCAGGCCGCCTTCTCGAGCAGCAGGCTGAACTCCAGGGTGCCTGTCGGCTCGACGGAAACTATGTTGGCAACGTTCGGAGGTTCGATCCCGAAATCGGCCATGTGCATGATCAATGAACCGACAACCTCCAGCGTCTGGTCGTTCAGCCGCGCCTCAACGGGAATCGAAACCTGTCTGGTCACGCCGTGGATGGTGAGGGAGCCCTCCACCATAAAGTTGGATGAGCGGCCGGTTGGCAGGCTCGCCGGAAGCTCGATGGGTCCCGGGGTCCTGAAGTAGGCCCTGGGGTATCGGTCCGTCTCCAGGCCCCGGTGTCGCAGGGTGTCGTCCCTGCGTGGGCTGTCGCTGGTGAGGGCGGTCATGTCGACGTCGACCTCCAGGTTGGAGATGGTGTGGCCGCCGTTGTTGCCTGAGACCAAAAATCCCCCGGTAACCATCCGGGATCGGCCGACTGCGTCGCTGGGCGCCGGGAGGAGAGCCAGCTTCTCGCGGACCCGGTATCCCGCTTCCGACCCGTCGCGGACGACCCAACGCCCTGCGGGGTCGATCTCCTCCATCTGGGCGGCGGCGGGCGCCGAGTCGCGCGGGGCTTCCAACGAGACCGGTGCCGGGGAACTGGGGCTAAACAAAACCAGGTAGGCCGCTCCGAAACCTGCAACCGAGACCAGGACAGCCGCCCCCGCCAGGGCCTTACCGCGGGCTGGCTTCACTCAAGATCCTTGCGCATCGTCTCGAACTCTTCGCGGGTGATCTCTCCGCGGGCGTAACGCATCCGGACGATGTCGGCAGGCGTCTGGGCTGCCGGGGTGACCGGGGTCTCCGGGGTCTCCGGGGCGGCCGGGGTCTGTTCGGTCGCGCCGGTGCTCCGGTCGCGCCGGTTCGTAACCACCAAGTAGACCAGGAGTCCGATGATCAGCAAGAAGCACAACATCCCAAGGCCGCCGCCGAAAAATCTGGGTCCGATGTAGTGCTGCGGGTAGCCACGCATGAAAAGTCCTCCAGGAAACACTGCCGGTTGCAGCCTGCAATCAGGTAACCGAGTCAGTGTGAAGGCTCTCTGAGGTCAGGTTAAGAACAAAGTGAGAATGGTCGCGGACCCCTCGGATTCACCGGCCGAAGCGTTCCCGGTTACTCCTGGTTGCCCTCCGGGGACGGCTCGGTGCCGGTGGGAGGCGGTGTGAAGGGGAGCAGCGGAAGGGTCAACCGGAATAGGGATCCTCCGCCTTCCGCAGCCTCCGCGACGACCGTTCCCCGGTGCGCTTGGACCACCCGTTTTACGATCGACAGCCCCAGGCCCGAACCGGGCATGGCGCGGGCCTCGGAAGCGCGATAAAAGCGGTCGAAGATATGGGGCCGGTCGGCCTCGTCGATGCCCGGCCCCCGGTCGCGTACCGTCAACTCACCGCCCGTTACCTTCACGTCCACGGTGCTGCCCGGCGGGCTCCACTTGCCGGCGTTGTCAAGCAGATTGGCCACTGCCCGGTCCAGCCGGGACGGCGCTCCCCTCACCAAGCTGGGCTTGAGGTCGACGGTGAACTGAACCTGGGTCCAGTGGGTACGAATGCGCTGGACCGCCCGTTCTACAAGCAGGTCCAGCCGGATCTCTTCTTCGCCTACTTCGGGTTCGTCGCCCCGGGCGAGGTCGACCAGGTCCCCGACCAGTACGGTGAATTCCTGGATCTGGACGTTCAGGTCGCTCAAAAGCTCCTTGCGTTCCTCATCGGGAAGCCGGTCGGCCCTGGCCAGTACCTCGATATTCGTCCTCAAGCTGGTCAGGGGGGTCCGGAGTTCGTGTGAAGCATCCGCAACAAGCTGGCGTTGAGAGTTCAGGGATTCTTCCAGAGCCTCGAGCATAGAGTTGAAGCTGGTGGCCAGCCTGCCGATTTCGTCGTTTCCCCCCACCTCGATGCGGTGAGAGGGGGAACCTGCAGCGGCAACCCGCTCGGCGCCTTCGGTTAGGCGATGTACCGGTACCAGCGCCGCCTGGGCCACCATGCGACCCAGGCCGGCGGCCAGGGCTACTCCGCTGGCTGCGATCAGGCTGAGCAGCAGGCCAAGCCGTTTCAAGATGAGGTCCACCTCGTCGAGCGGCCGGACCACCATCAACGCCAGTCCTTCCGCCAACGGGGCCGTGATCACCCGGACGCGGGTGCCGCTGGCGATCATGTCGCTGAAGAAGGTTTCCATCTCTCCGGCTGCAACCAGCCGGGCCTCGGTGGTGGCGGGAATGGTTATCGACTCGTCTGTGTTCCTAACGACTCCGCCCCGGGCGGTGACGATCTGCGCATAGCCCCCGGCTGCTCCTAGGGGAGGGGGGACGTAGTGCGAACCTTGAATGCCCTGCAGGTACTCGGCCCGTTGAAACAGTGCCGTGTCCACCTGGTCGAGGAGTTGGCGGCGTACGGCGAAGTAGACGATCACCGAAGAGAGCGCCACGGCGATGGCCACCGCCAGAGCGGCAGAGAGGATCAAACGGTTGCGAAAACTCACTGTTCCCTAAGAACGTAGCCCACTCCGCGAATGGTGTGGATGAGGCGGGGTTCACCCTGCGCCTCCATCTTTTTGCGTAGGTAACCGATGTACACCTCAAGCGAATTGGATTCGGGCCCGAAGTCGAAACCCCACACCCGGTCCAAAATGATCTCCCGGGTAAGGACCCTGCGGGGGTTGTTGAGGAACAGTTCAAGGAGCAGGAACTCGGTACGGGTCAACTCAATGGGACGGCTACCTCGTTTGACCTCCCGGGAGACGCTGTCCATCGACAGGTCGGAAAACCGCAACATCTCCTGGCCTTCCGGTGAACTCCGCCTGAGCAGAGCCCGCACCCGAGCCAGCAGTTCGTCGAGGGCGAACGGTTTGACCAGGTAGTCGTCGGCGCCGGCATCCAGGCCCTCTACCCGGTTGGCCACCGAGTCTCGCGCGGTCAGCATGAGAACCGGCGTGGAGTCGCCCGCGGCCCGTAGCCGGCGGCAAACCTCCAGGCCGTCGATCCGGGGCATCAGGAGGTCAAGGATCATCAAGTCCGGCGAAGAAACCGTCAACGACTTGAGGGCTTCGGCCCCGTCGGAGGCGGTTTCCACCTGGTAGCTCTCCAGCTTCAGGGCGCGCTGAACCGCGTCGCGTACCGCGGGTTCGTCGTCGACTACCAGTATTCTCATTTGCCTTCTAGCTTGGCATCGTGCCCGATTCGGTGCACAGGGGGTCCGGACACCTCTCCTATTACATGAGGGCACCCTGAGAATCGGGTGAGGCTCCCGTGAGAGCCGAGTTAAGAGCTATTGATCAGGTCAGATGTTGGCCGAACCACTCCAAGAGCTCCTGGTACACGTTCCCGGCCGCCTCGGGGTTGTAGCGGGCGCCGGTGTCGTTAAAAAAGGCGTGGTCGGCACCTTCGTACACCAAGAACTTGTTGGCCAGACCGGCCTTGTCGACCGCGTCTTGGGCGGCTTGGCGGGTGGCTCCCACCCGGGCGTCCAAAGCTCCGTAGACGGCCAACACCGCGGCCTTCGATTTGGAGAAGTCGGCCGGTTCAGGTGGGGTGCCGTAGAACGGGGCAGCCGCGGCGAGTCTTTCGTCGCCGTCCTGCAGCATGCTCCAGACCTGGCCCCCGCCGAAACAAAATCCAATGATGCCCAGGCCGGCGTCCGGGTTTCTCCTCTCGAGTTCGTCCAGCCCGGCCTTCATGTCGGCCACGAAGCGGGCCGGAGGGGCCGCCCCGAGGGCGGCCATGGCTTGGGCGTCGTCGTTGAGCGCTGCGGTCCCGCCCTCCTCGGAGAGCAGGTCGAGGGCGAGGGCCGAGTACCCGTCCCGGGCCAACCTGCCTGCGACGTTGTTGAAATGCTCTTTCAGCCCGCGGTTTTCGTGAATAACAAGCACCGCGCCTTTGGCGTCCTCAGCGGCCGCGTAACCGGCGAACAGTTTGCCGTTGGGACCGGTGAACTCGATGGTCTCGCTGGCAAGCGCTCCGGTGGTGGGGTCGGGGGTTGTGGTGGGCGCCGTCCCAACGGTGGTCGGGCTTGCCGACGCCTCTGGACGTTCGGCAACGTCGTTGGCGCATGCTGCCAGAAGACTGGAGGCCGCCGCGGCTCCCACGCCCATGAGGGCCAGGCGCCTCAGGGCCTCGCGGCGGCTGATCAGCCCGTCGGCACAGTCGATCCCTACCTCTTCAACCAGGTACTTCTCGTGTTCGCTTCGGATCATCCGACGCCTCCCCGGTTCGGGCCCTCGCGGCGATCCCTACTACCGTCCGGGCCGGTTTGGGCCTACCCTTGTATGAAGACCTGAATACTTCCATAAGCGTGGCGGCGGAGGGAAGTATGAGCATTGGCGAAGCGCCCGGAGGAGGGGTCATGCCGGTAGAAAAAGTTCGCTACCTGACGAAGAAGGGGAAGGGGAACCCCGCGGTGTTCGACTACGACCCGGCCACCCGGCGCCGGGGCGGACTGAAGGCAATCAAGCGCCGGAGCCTCGAGCAGCTTTATGAAGAAGCCAAATCCCTGGGCGTCCACGGACGGTCGGACATGAACAAGCAGGAGCTTGCCCGGGAGGTTGACCGCAAGAAGAGGCAGTAACGGGTCAGCCGGCGGAACTGCCCGTCTGTTTGCCAATCCACTCCAGGTACTCGCTGCTCCCCATGGCAATCTCCGACGCGGTGATCTCCGGGGTCTCGTAGGTGTGCTTTTTTCGGATGAAAGATTCCAGGGCCGGGTAGGTTGAGGCGGTGGTCTTCATCAGGCACATCCACTCCTGGGTGATCTCCACATCGTTGTTCCACCAGTAGGTGCTCTGGATCGGACCCATGACCTGGACGCATGCGGCCAGACGTGCCTCGACGATCTGACGGGCAAGCGCGCGGGCGTGGTCCTGGGACTCGGTGGTTGTGGTTACCTGCAAGTAGGACTCGGTCACCTGACCTCCCGTTGAATGCTTGATCTGAATCCACTATCCCCGATGAAGATCGCACTTTCCAGGAGCGGGAATGGACCACCCCGGCTTCAGGATGCCCCGAATCTCACCACGTACGCCCTGGTGGCGGCGTCGGTTTGGCTGCCGAACATGTTGAAGACCAGCGCCCTGCCGTCGCCGGTGAAAAGGGCGGAGCCGTACCGGCCCCCGGTGACGATATTGGTCAAGGTCTTGTCGGAGAGCGAAACCACGCTGATCTCCGTCCGGCCGGTGCCCAGCGAATAACGCTCGAAGACCACGGCTTTGCCATCGGGTGAGAACCGCGCGGCTGAGATCTCGTGACCCGGCTTCTCCTCGACAAGGGAGGTGGCGACGTCATCTCCTTGGGCAACCAGGCGGAGTTGTTTGCCGAAGACGACCAGCCGGCGCCGGTCTGGCGAGATGTCGAAACCCTGGCCCTGAAAGCCTGCCCCGACCGTACCGTCGGACCGGCGGAAAGAAACCACCAGGTTTGTGGCGACCACGTACTCGTTGCGGTCCATCTGCCCCACGCCGAATACGCCGGTGCCCTGTTCTACGTCGAAGAGTTTGGTGAGCCCGCCCGTCCCGGGATCGATGGCGACGATCTGCGCCGGGTCCCCGTCCGGGGCGTCGACGTGTTGGACGGCGGCCAGAAGCTTGTTGCCGTCGCTCGTCCAGGTCACCGTCGAAGCGTTGAGCAGGAAGGCATCGGGGACCGCGGGTTTGACTCTTTCGACCTTGGAAAGGGCGCCGTCCGGCAGCTCGGAGGCGATGAACAGGTCGGTAAAAAAGGACTCACAAGCCGCTACCACCGCCACCCGGCCGCCGGATCCGCCCCGCACCAGCCTGCCCTTCAGTGGTACGCCGATTTCCCCGGCGAGCTTGCGTTGCCCGCCGTCCAGTGGCTGGACGAACATCACGGATTCGGGCTGGCCTTCACACCCCGGTTCGGGAAACGCCGGGTCAGGGTCTTCGATGTAAACGGCCGAGCCGTCCGGCGTGACGCCGTCGATCAACCCGGTCCCCACCCGCTGGGGGATCTCGAACTGGCGGTAGTCGATCGTGGGCGCGTCGTCCGCCGGCGGGCTTGCTCCGCACGCCGCTAGGACCAAAAAGATGCAGACGGCGAGCCTGTTGAGCCGCAACCAGTTCACCCCGGAAGTCTATAGATGCTCGGCAACGAGCCGGGCCGGTTCGGTCTTAGGCGGTGGGTATCAGCAGGCCCCGTCCGGCGAATCCAACCGTGTGGTCCAGGTTGGTGAGGAATGCGCCGCGAAGCAGGCTCTTATCGCGGATCTCCCACAACATAAGGCTGTTGATCCAACCTGCGTCCCGAGCCCTGACGATGCTCCAGTTGGCCATCACGTCGTCGAGGCGCCCAAAAGCACTGTCCAGCAGGCCGACGAAGCCGGTTGCAAACCAGACCTTAATCTCCTCCTGGGCGCTCTGCAGAATCGGATTCACCAGATCGAAGTCCTTTTTGACCCGGGAAGTGGGAGAGCATTTTTGATCCCGGCAACTTTGGACGACGGCCAGCGCCAGGTCCCGATTGATATGGGCGTTCATGCCGGCGACCGCGAACTGAATCGGAGCGATGCCACTGCGCGACCGGCAGCCGAACAGCGGGCGCCAGGCCCGCGGAACCCGGTCCGGGTGGTGGATGTCGTCGTAGAGGGCTCGGAAGTAGAGGTTGGCGAACACGATGTCCATGTGTGACATCAGGTCCGGGTTACCGAAGAACCCCTCGCCGACAGCTTCAAGCACGCTCTCGGTCACCTTCAAGTACATCTTGTTGAACCAGGCCACCCCGTCATGGGCGGGCAGGGTTTGGTCGATGAGTCGCATGCGTTCCAGCACCTCGTCCGTCGTCTTGACGGTCGGCTCCTTCAGCAGTTTGTTGAGTGCGTCCTCGGTGTTGATCTGTTCGCTCCCTTTGGCTGGGTCTTTGCGAGAGTCAATTTACCCCTTCGGCTACCCCCTGGTCCCGCCGGGCACTAAACTTTGGTTGGCAGGCAAACCGGGGGTGAAACATGAATAGAACTGCGTTCAACTCGTTCTCCAAGGTAATAACGAGTCTCCATGTCGCTATATACCAGGGCACCGGCGGGAAGGTGGCCGGGCGGATGGGTGGGCTCACGGTGTTGCTGTTGACCACCACCGGCCGCAAGAGCGGCAAGAGCCGCACCAAACCTCTGGGCTACGTGAGGGACGGCGACGACTACCTACTGGCGGCCTCCAACGCCGGCAAAGACTTCTTTCCCGCCTGGTGGCTGAACCTAAAATCCAACCCCGACGCCGAGATCCAGGTTGGGGGCGAGAAGCTCAAGGTCACCGCACGAAAAGCGACCCCCGAAGAGAGGGAGCGTATGTGGCCCAAGTTGGTGGCCTCCTACTCGGGGTACACAGGCTACGAAACCAAGACCGACCGGGAGATTCCGGTGGTGATATTGACCCCAAAGCCGTAGCCTCGGCGACCTTTTAGGGAGCGATCACCTTCTCCGGCTGGATGTGGAGGATGATCCGTTCTTCGCCCGGCTTGCGGAATGGGTAGGAGTCTTGCCCGAGGTACTTTTTCGCCATCGCGTCGATGTGCTCGTCGGCGCCTTCGGTGGTCATGCCCACCACCTTTCCTTGCACGCTGAGCATGCTGTACGGGTTTTCCTGCTCGACAACTTCCACCGATACCCGGGGATCTCTTTCGACATTGCGTACCTTTTTGCGGCCCTTGGCCGTATTGATAAGGATGTGGTTGTCGTCGACGTCGATCCAGACCGGGGTCACCTGAGGGGCGCCGTCCGGTTCCAGTGTGGCTAGGTGCCCGAAGTTCGGTTTCCGGAAAAACTCCTTCTGTTCCTCGCTAAGCACCGTGCTGCCTCCTTTTCGTCGCGCGCCGCTGTTACCTTCCAGATTAGCCCCCGTCCGCGCCTAATATTTGGCCTGTGACCTTTGAGCGGACCATGGCCGAACTTCGGGACATGGCCGACCCGTCGAACCTGGAAGGCCAAGCCCGTTTCGGCGTCGACATCTCGTCCTCGTTGGGCATACCCATGCCCGACCTGCGTTCGCTGGCCAAGCGGATAGGCAAGGACCATCAACTGGCCGGCGAGTTGTGGGATTCGGGGGTCCGGGAAGCCCGCATCCTCGCCTCTCTGGTGGACGACCCCAAGCTGGTGACCCCCGCGCAGATGGAGTCCTGGGCGGCCGGATTCGCGTCCTGGGAAGTTGTCGACGCCTGCTGTTGCAACCTGTTTGACCGTTCCGAACACCGATTCGACAAAGCCGTCGAGTGGGCGGGCCGGGAGGAGGAGTTCGTCAAACGGGCGGGCTTCAGCCTGATGGCCGGGATTGCGGTCCACGACCGGCGGGCAACCGACGAGCAGTTCATCGCCCTCCTCCCGGTGATCGAGCTTCAGTCCTGCGACCGGCGCAACTTTGTGCGCAAGGCGGTGAACTGGGCTCTGAGACAGATAGGGAAACGAAATGAAAGTCTCAACCGGGCCGCTATTGAGGCGGGCGAAAGGATTGCATCGCTGGAGTGCAGGGGGGCCCGGTGGGTCGCGTCAGACGCTCTTAAGGAGCTTCGCAGCCCCCAGGTTCAGCTACGGCTATCGCTCAAGTCCAAAGGTTAGAGATTTGTTGCGGTTTGCCTGACTGTACGGGTGCCTGCTAGGTTCACGGTCTTGGCAAGCAGAGTTGACGCTTCCCCCGCTCGGACCGCCTCCGGACACTCCCGGCCTGGTGATTGGGATTACGCGCCCGAATTTGAACAAGGGCGCGACCACAACGCCCAGATCTTTGATCTGGTTTCGCTGCAGTACAACACGGTCCCTGCCGCGAATCCGGTATTTGGAGGCATTATTCGGGTGGCGGTCGCCCTGGTGCTCGCTGCGGGATGTGCGCTCTACCTGGGCTCCCAAAAGGTCGTGACCGTCGCCGATGGGGATGTCGAGCAGAGCCTTCAGACGTTTGCCCCAACGGTCGGCGAAGCCTTGAGCCGGGCCGGAGTGGCAATAGGACCGTCGGACAAGGTCCTGCCCGGCATCGACGCTCCCCTCACGCCAAGCCGAAAGATAGAGGTTCTGCGCGCCAAGGACGTGGTTGTTGTCATCAACGGGGAGCGACGCACCGAGCGGGTGACGGGAAGGACTGTCGACGAGGTCCTGAAGGAGCTTTCGGTCGTCTCCCGGGGGGCGCTCATTGCCCCGGCCCCGGGAACCCGGGTTGACCCGGGCGAAGAGATAGTGGTCGCCCAGTCGGTGGGAGCCACCGTCGCCTACGACGGCATCACCCAGCAGGTCCGGACCAACGTGCTGACCGCCGGTGGGCTGCTGCGCCAGTTGGGGGTGGTCCTGGGTCCCTACGACCGGGTGGAACCTAGTATCCTCGCCTACCCGTCGGAGGGGTCCACCATCAAAGTTGTCCGGGTGAACCAGGCGGTCGAGAAGCTGCACTCCAAGATCGCATTCACGCGCCAGACCGAACAAAGCTCAACGCTGGAGTTGGGAATCCGCAAGGTCTCCAAGGCGGGAGTCGAGGGTATCCGGGAGAGCACTTACCGCATCCTTTACGAAGACGGCAAGGTCAAGTCCCGGACTTTCCTGGGCGCCACTACCGTCAGGGAGCCGTCGGCCGAGGTGACCCTGGTGGGCACCTTCAAGCCGGCCCTGAAGGCGGCCAGCCACAACCAAACCGGAAAGGCCTCGTGGTACCACCAGCCGGGTCTTATGGCGGCGCACCGCTCGTTGCCGTTCGGCACCGTCGTCAGGGTGACCAACCTGGCCAACGGCAAACAGGTGACCGTGACCATCCGTGACCGTGGCCCTTACATCGACGGGCGGGTAATCGACCTGTCCGACACCGCGTTCAAACAACTGTCGCCAATTTCCCGGGGAGTCCTGAACGTCAAGATCGAGTGGTAGGCCGCAAGCTACTCAGCCCGGCGGACATCGGAGACCTTGCTCGCAGGCACGGGATCGTCCCATCGAAAGCGCTCGGTCAGAACTTCGTAATCGACCAGAACACCATCCGGCGCATAGTCCGGTTATCCGAGTTGGACCCCTCCGACCGGGTCATCGAGGTGGGCGCCGGCGTGGGAACCCTGACCCTGGGCCTGGCGGAGGCGGCCGCCCACGTAGCGGCCATCGAGCTCGACCGAAAGCTGATCCCGGCCCTTCAAGAGGTTATCGAGGGCGTGGCCAACGTTACGATTGTCCAGGGCGACGCCATGGACCTGGACTACGCGCCCCTGGTCGCTAAGGGTCCTCACCGGTTGGTCGCCAACCTCCCCTACAACATCGCCACCCCCCTGATAGCCGATCTCCTTCAGCAGCGCCCTGAAATCTACGACTTCGTTGTCATGGTCCAGCGGGAGGCGGGGGAGCGGTTCGTGGCCGGGCCCGGGTCAAAGGCCTACGGCGCGGTCAGCCTGCTGGTGGCCTACCACTGCGAATCAAAACTCCTGGGCAAGGTCCCTGCTTCGGTATTCTGGCCGGTGCCCAAGGTCGAGTCGCTGCTGGTCCGGCTCACCCGCCGCCCGCCTCTGGTCGACGTGGAGAGCAAGGAGCTGATGAGGGTGGTCAGGGCGGGTTTCAGTCAGAGACGCAAGACGATTAGGAATACTCTGGCATCCGGGCTCGGCATGGAGGTGGGTGAGGTTGAGGCGGCCCTCGCCCGGGCGGGCGTCGACCCGGGGGCGCGGGCGGAGTCGCTCGGTCTTGAAGAGTTCGCCGGATTGGTGAGGGTGTTGCGGTGATAAATACCATCGGCAGAGCAAAGGTCAACCTGTGGCTGGCGGTTGTCGGACGCAGGACGGACGGCTACCACGAGCTTGAGTCGGTAATGCAGTCGATAAGCCTGGCCGACGAGCTGACCATCGAGCCGGCGGAGCACTCCGAGGTGATCATCAGTTGGGCCGACGGACTCGATGGTCCGATTCCTGCCCCCCCGGACATCGTCCAGCGGACCGTTGCCGCCGCTCGCCTCAAATGTGCCGAGCGGCCGACGATCACCGTCAAAAAGAGGATTCCGGTGGGCGCCGGACTGGGCGGGGCAAGTGCCGACGCGGCAGCCGCACTGGTGGGACTGACTCGCCTGGAGGGACCCGAGTGCGCGGAGTTGGAAATCGGTGCGCTGGCCCGCCTACTGGGGGCCGATGTCCCGTTTTGCCTGCAGGGCGGGCTGGCCATGGCTACCGGGGTGGGGGATGAGTTGAGTCCTTTGCCGTGTGCTCGGACTCTATGGTGGGTGATCGGCGTCCCGGACGGTGGCCTTTCTACCGTCAAGGTGTACCAGCACTTCGACGAACTCGTGCCCGCGGGCACCCGGCCATCGGGCAAGGGCGGTCCGATGGGAACCGTCGGCGCCCTCACCGCGGCGTTGGCAGCCGGGGATGTCGACGGGGTGGCGGCCAACCTGGCCAATGACCTTGAGGTAGCGGCCTTTGACCTGATGCCGGCCCTCAGGGATCACAAGCGGTCGATGTTGGAGGCCGGGGCCCTGGGAGCGATCATGACCGGAAGCGGAAGCGCAATTATCGGTTTGTGCCGGGATGAAGCCCACGCCGGGCTGGTGGCATCCGCGGTTGCGGGCACCTTCCCTCGGGTCGAGGTGGCTCATGGGACCCCGGACGGCGCTGCCGTGCTGGAGCCCTGACCCGGGTTAAGAGGTCCTACCGACCCACAGCGGGGTAGTTGCGGCTACTCGTCGTCGTCGTTCTCGCCGTTGCAGCCGGGGTCCTGCCGTTTGCCGTCCAGTGACCTGAAGTCGATCAGGCCGTCGCCATCGTCGTCGATGCCGTTCCGGCACGCCGGGGCGAAGCGGTTTGGGGAACGGTGGATCGGTCCGGTGGCCGTAGGTGAGGGCTTTGGGGCCGGCGAGGTGGCCACAACAGCCGGTGCCGGTGCCGGAGGTGGCTCCGGTAGTGGCGGCGGTGGTTGTGGCGGCGGGGCCTCCTGGCCTGTGTCCTCACTCCCCGGGGAGGCTGCGCCCGGATCACCGGTAGCCGCTTCCCCAACAGCGCCGGAGGTCGGCGAAGGAGGCGGAGCCGGCTTATTGGGGGTGACATTTGTTGCCGCCAACCGGCCCAACGGGTTGAGTTCAAAGCTGTCGACGAGAGGGTCCGGCTCGGGGTAGGCCGATGCCGGTCCGCCGGGTGGGATTTCCAGCTTGGGGGCGGCTCGAGGGGAGTAATCCTCCAACTCGGCAGTTACCACCAACCGCCTGTCGTCGCCGAACGAAGGGGCGGTGGTGGTGATAGTCAGGCGGTCCTCGGCGCCGACCGAAAGGGACGAGTTGTCTGTGGGCTTGACCGTCCCGGTTCCGGTGACGCGGTAGGTGAATAGGCCGTCGGCGGTACTCACGTAGATCTTGTCGGTGGCATTCAGGTCGCCGATCCGCAGGAACGGGGCTCCGTAGGTGAAGCGGTAGCCGGCCACGCCGAAGGTTCCCGACCCGGGCATGGCGGTACCCGGGTAGTGACCGGGACCGGTCCGCAACTGTTCGGTGCCGGTACCTTCGACTACTACCTTGTCCACCCCGATGGCCGGAATCCGCAAGAACGCAATCGGCGACCCGGGAGCGGCAGCGGGCTCCTCGGCAAAGAACTGGACAGGCACCGGCACCTGGTCGCCTGCCGCAGGTTGATTGATGAGTTGAACCGGGGCGGCCACCTGTCCGGCCACCAACTGTCGCCGCAACGCAGCCTGGGCCGACGCCTCTACGGCGTCGGTCCGGCGGACGGCAAGCAACCCCCCGGCAGCGGATATTGAAATGGCCATGCCGACCAGGACCAGCGACACCAGCAGGCCCCGGGCGCGGGGAGCCCGTGATTGCAGCTTGGGGACAGTGAGTACCTCCGCCTCCGTGGAGCGGGGGTGCGCGCCGACGAAGCCGAAGGAGGTCATGAGCAGGCTCCACCGCGGTTTACTTCCGTGCATTGCCGGATCCGGGATCTCTCGCACTTAATCGAAGGCTAGTTTTTTCCCACATGTTGGTCAATCGCGGCGGTGAGTTAGTCATCATTGTGGGCGGTGCCCCCTTTGGCAGCACCGGTCGGTTGGAACGTCAAACAAGGTTCCTTCGACCTTTAAGCCGGACCTTCTCCGTCGACGGTGTTAAATGGAGAAGAGGACGTCAAGCGTCTTTCCGGGATAGTGTAATGGCAGCACAAGGGTCTTTGGATCCCTTAGTCAAGGTTCGAATCCTTGTCCCGGAGCGTGATATCAATGCCGCCCGAACTCCCTGCATCGAACCAAACAGCCGTTGTGATCCTCGCCGCCGGTGCAGGAAAACGTTTCCGATCCGATTTGGCCAAAGTTCTTCATCGCGCAGCCGGCCTCCCCCTGGTCCATCACGTGCTACAGGCCGCGAACGCAGTCGGCGGCGCGGGCAGGACGCTGGTGGTCGTCGGCAACTGTGCCGAGCAGGTCAAGGAGTACGCCGGCACCCATTTCCCGGGCGTGGAATTTGTAGAGCAAACCGAACTGTTGGGCACCGGGGACGCTGTGGGCCGGTGCCGGCCGGCTCTCGCGGGATTTGAGGGAACGGTAATGGTTCTATCCGGCGACAGTCCACTGATCACCACCGCCACGCTCCAGCGGTTGGCGGAGGCCCACCGGGGCAGCGGCAATGCGGCTACGGTCCTCACGGCAGTGGTGCCGAATCCATCGGGCTACGGTCGGATCCTGCGGGACTCCCGCGGCGAAGTGGTCGATGTGGTGGAGGAGAAGGATGCGTCGGAGGAGGACCGCAAAGTGAATGAAATTTCCAGCGGGATCTGGTGTTTCGAGCCGGCGGCCCTGTTCGATGCCCTGGGCCGGATCGACAACGACAACGTCCAGGGCGAGTACTACCTGCCGCAGGCGGCTCTGGTCATCGCCCGCGAAGGCGGGGGTCTGGGGTCGGTCTCAACCGCAGACCCGTCTGAGATCGAAGGTGTCAACGACCGGCTGCAGTTGGCGGCGGCGGCGAAGGTGTTGCGGCGGCGCAAGGTTGCGGAATTGGCTCTGAACGGAGTGGGGGTCGAGGATCCCGATACCACCTACGTCGACGTGGGGACCCGGGTCGGCGCCGGGACCGTGTTGCGCCCGCTCACCTTCATCGAGGGATCTACGGTCGTGGGCAAGGACTGCTTGATAGGCCCTTCGACCCGCCTGGTCGACGCGGTCGTCGAAGACGGCGCCGAGGTTACCTTTGCGGTTGTGAAGGAGTCGCACATCGGTCCGGGAGCAAACGTCGGCCCCTTCGCGTCACTGCGTCCCGGGACGCATATGGCCGCCGGATCCAAGGTCGGGACCTTTGTAGAAACCAAGAACTCCACCATCGGCGAAGGGTCCAAGGTGCCTCACCTGTCCTACGTTGGGGACGCCCGGATTGGCAAGGCAGTCAACCTGGCGGCAGGAACCATCACTGCGAACTACGATACGGAGAGCAGAGTAAAGTCTCAGACGGTGGTGGAGGACGGTGCGTTCACCGGTTCAGACACCACCCTGATTGCGCCGGTTCGTGTCGGGCGCAACGCCGGCACCGGTGCCGGATCGGTGGTCACCAGGGACGTCGAAGACGGGCAAATCGTCGCCGGGGTGCCGGCAAGACCCTTTAGAAAACGGAAGTTGGAGCAGGGCTAAATGCAGATTGCCGTGAAAAAACGCGCGATGGTCTTCTCGGGCACTTCGAACTCGGAGCTTGCCCAAGAGATCGCAGTTGATCTCGGCATGCGCCTGGGCGAGGTGGAGATCAGCCGCTTTGCCTCGGGCGAGGTGTACGTCCGCTTCCACGAGTCGGTCCGGGGCACCGATGCCTTCATCGTGCAAAGTCACTGCCACCCAGTCAACGAGATGATCATGGAACAACTGCTCATGATCGACGCTTTAAAGCGGGCCAGCGCCAAGCGGATCAACGCGGTGATCCCGTTCTTCGGGTACTCCCGTCAGGACCGCAAGTCACTGGCCCGGGAGCCGATCTCGGCCCGGATGGTCATGGACCTGTTGAGCGCCGCCGGCGCCGACCGGGTGTTGACCGTGGACCTTCACAGCGGCCAGACCCAAGGTTTTTTCAACGGTCCGGTTGACCATCTGACGGCGCTGCCGATCCTGTCCAAGTACGTAGAACTGCACTACCCGGACAACCTGGTGGTCGTCGCCCCCGACGCCGGCCGCGCCGGGCACGCCGCCAAATTTGCCCGCCATCTGCACGCCGACATCGCGGTCATGAACAAGAGTCGCCGGGTTGACGTCCGCAACGTCACCTCCACCGCGGGGCTCATCGGTGACGTCAGGGGGAAAATCTGCCTGGTGGTCGACGACATGATCGACACGGCGGGCACGTTGTGCGGAGGGGTCGTCGAGTTGATGAATCAGGGCGCCAAGGAAGTCATCGCAGTGGCCACCCACGGAATTTTCTCGGGAGAGGCGATGAACCGCATAGAGGACTCGCCGCTCAAAGAGGTCATCGTGACCAACAGCCTTCCCGCAGGCAAGGAGGCCGAGTCGGAGAAGATCACGGTTTTGTCGATCGCCCCGATCCTGGCTTCGACGATCAAGGCGGTTTTTGAGGACGAGTCGGTCTCGGAGATCTTCCAGGGAGAGCACCTCGAGGCCATCCCACCCGAACGGGTCCTCGGGGGGCTCGATTGAGCCCGGCCAACGCGAGAGTGGCATTTAGCGGGTACACTGCAACCTCATGGAGATAACGCTGGATGTAAAACCGCGCACGGAGTTGGGCAAAGGCCCCGCTTCTCGCTATCGCGTCGCCGGACAGGTGCCGGCAGTGTTCTACGGCCCCTCAGTTGAGCCGGTGTCTTTGCTGGTCGATGCCAAGCAGATGAGCCAAGCCCTGCACACCGAGGCCGGTGGCAACGTCCTCATCAACATCAACGTTGAGGGTACTTCCCGCCTAACCGTTGCCCGCGAGATCCAGCGTCACCCGATCCGGGGCACCATTCTCCACGTCGATTTTATTAACGTAGCCCGCGACCGCAAGATCGAGGCGCACGTTCCGCTCCACCTGATCGGGGACTCCCGAGGAGTTCACGAGGGCGGGGTACTGGACCAGCACATGCACGAACTGCACATTGAAGCCGTGCCCACCGACGTTCCCACCGCGATCGAGATCGATATCTCGGGTGTGGGAATCGGAGAGACCTTGCACGTCGGAGACATCGTTGTCCCCAGCGGCGTTTTGGTCCTGACTCCGGCGGAGGAGATGGTGGCTGCGGTCGTCGAGCCCAGAGTTTCTTCCGAGGAGGAGATCTCCGGCGCAGCCGTAGAAGCACCGATAGAATCCCTAGAGGTCCCCGGCGGCACCGAAGAGGCATAGCCGGCAGCGGCCCCGACCTGTACTGCTGCGGACGCTCCCGGTACCAAGTAGTAAACGCTGAACCTCATTCGAAAATCCAAGGATCCGACCATGTCCCCCGCGGAATCTGCCTGGCTGCTCGTGGGCCTCGGCAACCCCGGCACAAGGTACGAGTACACAAGACACAACGCCGGCGCCCGGGCTGTTGAGAAGCTCGCCCGCAAATTGGGCGTCAAATTGCGCTCCACCCGTTCCGTAGCGGCTATGGGAGAGGTCAATCACGAAGGATCCCGGCTCTACCTGGCCCGTCCCTCCACCTATATGAACGAGAGCGGTAGGGCGGTGGCGATCCTGTCGAACCTGAAGAAGGTTGCGCCGGAAAACGTGGTGATCCTGCATGACGAGATAGACCTGCCGTCCGGATCCCTGAAGGTGAAGATCGGGGGCGGCAGCGCCGGGAATCGAGGAGTTGAGTCGGTGGCCCGGTCGCTGGGTAGCAAAGATTTCTACCGGGTCCGGATCGGCGTGGGCCGGCCAACGCACCCGTTCCAGGAGGCGGCGGACTTTGTGTTGGAGCCGTTGTCCAAGAAGGCGGCGCAGGAACTGTTTGAGCTTGAAGAGCGAGCGGGAGAGGCGGCGTTGTCGTTGGTCCGGTATGGATTGCAGGCCACGATGAACACGTTCAACACCTCCGTAGGAGGTTCGACAACCAAAGATGAATGACCTGCTGAGAGCCTGGGGACCTTCCGGGCTGCTGGATGAACTTGTTGATCGGGGCGCCGGCGGCGTGCCCGAGACAACTCGCGCCTTCACTGTGGCCGGTCTGGCCCATGCCGTGCCGGTGCTGTTGGTTGTGTTGCCCCGGAGCCGGGACGCGGAACTGTTCACCGAAGCGCTCAAGGTCTGGATGGATCCCTGCGAGGTTGCGCTCTTTCCTGCCTGGGAGGTGCTCCCGGGCGAAGCGATGTCGCCGACTCTGCTGACCATGGGAAGGCGGATCAAGGTCCTGCGGGACCTGGCTGCCGGAAAATCCCCCAAAGTCATCGTTGCCTCGGTCAGGGCGCTGGTTCAGGCGGTTGCTCAACCGCCGGCGGACGCCATCGAAATTGCTGCCGGCTGCGAGGTCTCCCTGGACGAAACGGTTGCCCGGCTTGTGGATTACGGCTTCGAGCGCAACTACCTGGTGGAGCGGCCGGGCGAGTTCTCCGTGCGCGGCGGCCTGCTGGATGTTTTCCCCGCCGACTCCAAAGATCCGATACGGATCGAGTTTTTCGGGGATGAGGTGAACGACCTCCGCAGCTTTTCGGTATCGAGCCAGCGCAGCGCAACTCGCCTGAAGGCGATTGAGATCAGTCCCTGCCGCGAACTTCGCCTCAATGATGAGGTTCGCAAGCGGGCGGCCGGGCTGCTGGAAGGCGCGGGAGACGACGCCGACCTGGTGGCCGACTTGACCAAGATTTCCGAGGGTGTCGTCTTCCCCGGCATGGAGGCCTACCTGTCGATGCTGGCCGGTCCCCTAAGGCCCGTTACCGATCTGTTGCCCGACGGAGGCCGGTTGGTCTTGTGCGATCCCAAGCAGATCCTCGACCGCAGCGCCGACTTCTTGGAGCAGGCCGCCGGTTGGGCAGGGCCACAAACCGTCGGTCCGGACAATCAGGGTTTGTTCGTGCCTCTGGCCCAAATCACCGACAACGCCGAAACAGTGGAGTTCTGGCCTTACGGCCGGGGCGAAGAGGGGTTGAACCTGGATGTATCCGGCTGGGATGAACACATGGGCCGCCCCGACCGCCTGGTGGCCGAATTGCAGGGGGTACTGGCCGCCAACGGCAGCGTGGTTGTTGCCGCCGGTCGCAGCGCCTCCCGGGCGCAGCAGATTTTGGCGGACGCGGGGTTGGGCCTGCCGATAGCCGCTCCGGAGTTCGCCAAAGGCGTGGTTACCGAAGACTCCATCGGCAAGGGGTTTTTGCTGAACCTGCCGGGCGGGGCCCCGGTGGCAGTTGTCGGAGAAAGCGACCTGTTCGGCCGGCGCCGTCCGGTGGTCGCCTCCGGACCTCAGGTGCCGGCCCGGGCCTCCGCCTTGCTGTTGCAACTGGCGGCGGACGACTTTGTGGTCCACGACACCTACGGGGTAGGGCGGTACCACGGCATGTTGACCCGGGAGGTTGCCGGCATCAGCCGGGACTACCTGGTGATCAGTTACTCCGCCGGGGACAAGCTCTATTTGCCCACCGAGCAGCTCGACGCCATCACCAAGTACACCGGTGGCGATGCACCCAAACTCAACCGCCTGGGAACCGGCGAGTGGGAGAAGTCCAAGTCCAAGGCCAAAAAGGCGGTGCAGGACATTGCCAAGGACCTGATCCGGCTTTATTCCAACCGGATCCGGGCGGAAGGGTTCAGGTTTTCCCCAGACACCCCCTGGCAGGCCGAGCTGGAGAACGCCTTCCCCCATATGGAAACCCCGGACCAGCAGCGGGCAATCGACGCGGTCAAGCAGGACATGGAGAAGTCCATCCCGATGGATCGCCTGGTGTGTGGAGACGTTGGTTTCGGCAAGACCGAGGTGGCGGTGAGAGCTGCATTCAAGGCGGTTCAGGACTCCAAGCAGGCAGCCGTTCTGGTCCCCACCACCATCTTGGCCCAGCAACACTTCCAGACCTTTTCCGAGCGGTTCGCCGGCTTCCCGGTGAAAGTGGCTCAACTCTCCCGGTTCCTCACTCCCGCCGAGCAGGCTGGTGTATTGGAGGAGATGGCAACCGGCAAGGTTGACGTTGTGGTCGGCACCCACCGCCTGCTGGCACGCGACGTGAAGTTTCACGACCTGGGGCTGCTCGTGGTCGATGAGGAGCAGCGGTTCGGCGTTAAGCACAAGGAGAAGATCAAACACCTCAGGGAAAACGTCGACGTGTTGACGATGACCGCCACGCCGATCCCGCGGACGCTGGAGATGGGCGTAACCGGGATTCGGGATCTGTCCCTGATGGATACCCCGCCCACCGACCGGCGCCCGGTGATGACCTTCGTGGGCGACTACGACGCCCGCATGGTCACCGCTGCGATCCGCAGGGAACTGGCCCGCGACGGCCAGGTGTTCTTCGTCCACAATCGGGTCAGCTCCATCAAGTCGGCGGCGCGGCGGATCGCCTCATTGGTTCCTGGATCCCGGGTGGAAACCGCCCACGGGCAGATGACCGAGGGTGAACTGGAAAAGGTCATGGTCGACGTCTGGGACGGCAAGGTGGACGTCCTTGTGTGCACGACCATTGTTGAGAGCGGCCTGGACATCCCGGCGATGAACACCCTGATCGTCGAGCGGGCCGACCTACTGGGCCTGTCGCAGCTCTACCAGTTGCGGGGCCGGGTGGGACGCGCCCGGGAGCGGGCCTACGCCTATTTCTTCTACCCTCACGAAACCGTGCTGACCGCCGAGGCCCACGAGCGCCTCAAGACCCTCTCCGAATTCACCGAGTTGGGCAGCGGTTTTAAGATCGCCCTGCGGGACCTTGAGTTGCGGGGGGCCGGCAACCTGCTGGGGGCCGAGCAGTCCGGGCATATCGCGGCGGTTGGGTTCGACCTTTACATGCGGATGATGACCGAGACCATTGAAGAACTTACCGGGCGGTCGCCCGAGCCGAAGCTACAGGTGAAGCTGGACATCCCGGCCGACGCCTACATCCCGGCCGACTACATCCAGCGGGAGTCCCTGAGGATGGAGGCGTACCGCCAGATCGAGCAGGTGCGGGCGCCGGAAAACGTCGTTGCCTTGATCGAGGAGTTTACGGACCGATACGGCCCCGTCCCCAAACCGGTGAGCACGCTGCTCCTTGTAGCCGAACTGCGGGCCTATCTGGCCGAAAAGGGCATTACCGAAGCTGCTGTTCGCAATGGCGTGATGAAGTTGAAGCCCCTGCCGGAGCTGCGGGACTCGCAGCAGGTTCGGCTGCGGCGCAAGTACTCTGGAGCCGTGTACAAGGAAGTTTCGGGCACGCTCCTGCTCAATGTCCCGGCGGGCGAAACCGCTCGGTGGGTTCTCGATACTCTCCGTGATATTCTCGATCCCCAGTGAGATCCAGACTCCAGCTTTCCCTCTTTCTTGTGGTCGCCCTGTTCCTGGCCGCCTGCGGGGGGGGCGAGACGACCCTAGATGAGCAGGGGAGCTACTTCGCCCCCACTGCGGCAGTCGTGTGTGGGGCCGTCAACTGCCAGAAGATCGCCGAAAACCGGATCAATAGCCGGCTGAGTTCGGTGGTCAAGGACCCGTCCACGGCCAGGGTATTCAAAGGCCCCGAGGGAACCGCCAACCGCCTTGACGCCCAGAGGGAAATCCTCAGCGAGCTGATCCGCCAGGAAGTCGGCCTGCAGATGGCGAGGCGGATGAAGATCACAACCGACCAGGACGATATCGATCGGCGCCTGGAGAACATCAAATCCGGCTTCGAGACCGAAAAGGCCTTTGAAGAAGCCCTCAAGACCGAAGGTCTGACCGAGGGAGAGCTGAAAGGCTTTTTGGCCAACGACAGCATCCTGGCCCGGGTGCGGGACACCGTAGGTAAAAACGCAAAGGCCACCGACGCCGAGGTCGAGCAGTACTTCCAGCTCAACAAGTCCCAGTTCGACGAGCAGGTCAAGGTGGCGCACATCGTGGTCTGCGGCAACTTCAATACCGAGGAGCGTACCTGCGCTGTTAGCCCAGCAGATCAGCAGCGGGCGGCCGACATCGCAGACCGAGCCCGCAACGGAGACGATTTTGGAGCAATGGCCAGGGAGTTCTCTGTTGACTCGGTCAGCAAAGAAGCGGGCGGCGAACTTGACTTCTTCTCCCGGGGCGACGTTGTCCCCGAACTGGAGGAGGTGGCGTTCAGCTTGTTTCAGCCGGGCGACATCTCGGACCCGGTCCAGACCGCTTTCGGCTTTCACGTCCTCAAGCTGGTGGCGGTGGGTCGCCCGTTCGAACAGGCCAAGCCGCAGATCGCCGACGCCCTGGCAACCCAAAAGGCCAACGCTGCGTTCGAGGAGTGGCTGATCGACGCGGTGCAAGAGGCCCAGGTCAAGGTCAACCCGAAGCTGGGCGTCTTCGACACCATCTCCCAGTCCGTGATCCCCAAGACGGTTAAGCAGGCGCAGAACTCCGCCAACCCGGCGTCATCGCCCGCGGCGTCGTAACCCCCAATCCCCACTAACTTGACCGGGGAGGGCGTGCCTGCGGGCCTTCCCGACTCTAAGGCCGCCGAACGGGCCGGTCCTGCCTTCGAGCGCTTGGTGGCGATAATGGCTCGGCTCAGGGCTCCCGGCGGCTGCCCGTGGGACGCCGAGCAGACCCATCGGTCCCTGGCGGTCCACCTGCTGGAGGAAGCGTATGAAACCCTCGACGCCATCGACTCCGGCAACATGCACGACATGGCCGAGGAGTTGGGGGACCTGCTGTTGCAGGTTGTGTTCCACGCAGAGATTGCTCAGGAAACCGGCCAGTTCGAGATCGGCGATGTGGTTGACGGCCTGGTCAAAAAGCTTGTGGATCGGCACCCGCACGTATTCGGGGAGGTCGAGGTGGCGGGGTCGGCCGAGGTGGTGGCCAACTGGGAGACCCTCAAGAAGCAGCAAAAGGGTCGGACAACGCTCGATGAGGGCCTGCCCAAGGGACTCCCGGCGCTGGTTTACGCCCACAAGGTGCTGCGCAGGGCGTCCGGCGTGGGCCATGACTTTGGGGCGTCCTCCGGGCGTTTGGCGCAGTTGTCGGCGGGAATGGGTACCCGGGTGACCGAGGAGTCGGTTGGAGATTTGTTGTTGGAGGTTGTGGCTCTGGCGGGATCTGCCGGCATCGATCCGGAGGGGGCGTTGCGCCGTCGTTCAAACCGCCTGATGGCCCAGGCGCAGGAGGACTCTGCCGGTTAGGCCTCCGGCTCTTCTAGGCGGTCCCGGTGCTACCGGTTTGGCTGCCGTCCCCTTGGGATTGGCTGCGCCTCCGCTCGGTATCTCGTACGATGAAAGCCGCTGCAGTCGCGCCAGCGCCGACGGTTGCCGGGCGCCGGAGGGCGTTGCGAGCAGCCACTGATCCCGCTTCGTCCCTCTGCCCGGTCCAAAACAGGGCTTGCCGGGCCGGGTTGCGCCACCATCGATATGCGCCTCGGGCGCTGTTAAAGGAGTTATAACTTGGCCATGATTGATGCCGTAATAGGACGCGAGATAATCGACAGCCGGGGCAACCCGACCGTGGAAGCCGAGGTGTTCACCGACCTGGGAGGTTGGGGGAGGGCCGCGGCCCCGTCCGGTGCATCCACCGGCAAGTTCGAGGCCATGGAGCTACGGGACGGCGGGGACCGCTACGGGGGCAAGGGGGTCAGCAAAGCCGTTGACGCCCTGAACACCATCCTGGCGCCGGCCCTCGTTGGCCTGGACGTCACCAACCAGCCGGCTATCGACCGCCTGATGGTGGAACTGGACGGCACCGACAACAAGTCAAAGGTCGGCGCCAACGCCACCACTGCCCTGTCGATGGCCGTGGCCCACGCCGCCGCCGACGAGTTGGGGATCCCACTGTTTCGCTACCTCGGGGGCGCCGACGCCAACCTGCTGCCGGTACCGTTGATGAACGTGCTCAACGGCGGGGCCCACGCCGACAACAACGTCGACATCCAAGAGTTCATGATCGTTCCCCACGGCGCCGCTTCTTTCTCCGAGGCGCTGCGTATGGGTGCCGAGGTCTACCAGGTACTGAAGAAGGTCCTCCTCAACAACGGTCTTTCAACCGGGATCGGCGACGAGGGCGGGTTCGCTCCCAACCTGGCCAGCAACGAAGAGGCGATCACTCTGCTGATGGAGGCCATCGAGGGCGCCGGGTACACCCCGGGCGAGGATGTCGCGCTGGCGATGGACGTCGCCGCTTCCGAGATCTACAAGGACGGCCGCTATCACCTGGCGGGAGAGGGCCTGACCTTGGACTCCGGGGAGATGACCGAGCTGTTCCGGGGCTGGATCGACAAGTTTCCGATCGTCAGCATCGAAGACCCTCTCGACGAAGAGGACTGGGAGGGCTGGAGCCGGATCACCGACGCTCTAGGCGACCGGGTGCAACTGGTGGGTGACGACCTTTTCGTCACCAACTTCGAAAAGGTGATGCTGGGCATCGAGCGTAAAGCCGCCAACGCCATCCTGATCAAGGTCAACCAGATCGGGACCCTGTCCGAGACCGCGCACACAATCAAGCTCGGGGCCCGCAACGGCTACTTCTCCATGCTGAGTCACCGTTCCGGCGAGACCGAAGACGCCACCATCGCCGACCTGGCGGTTGCATACAACGCAGGCCAGATCAAGACCGGCGCCCCGGCCCGGTCGGACCGGGTGGCCAAGTACAACCAACTCCTTCGGATCGAGTCCAAGCTGGGTCCCGACGCCCGGTACGCGGGCTCCGACGCGTTTCCCAGATGGCGCAGCACAAACAGGTGAAAGCCCGCTTCCGGATGGGAGCGTTGGGTCTGGTGGTCGGTGCCCTGGCGCTCACCGGGGTCGCCCCCGCGCGCCAGGCCTTCGAGCAGCGCAGCGAGGTGGCCGAGGTCCAGGCGAAAGTCGACGCCCTCGAGGAGCGCAACTCACAGCTCACCGGCAGACTTAATCGGCTCAGCGATGTGTCCTATATGGAAAAACTGGCCCGGGAACAGCTCGGAGTGGTGCGGCCGGGGGAGACGTCCTACGTGATCGTGCCCGCTCCGGCGCCGGTGCGGCCTACGTCCCAAGTGGACTCCGAACCAACCGGAGTCCGCGACCGGGTGGCCGAGTGGATCAAAGGACTTCTGGGCAACGCGTAATTTCCCAGGTCGTGCCTCTCTGCCCTTATCAGGGTAGGATTAGGCTCGCGGAGTACTCATTTCAAGACTCATCTAATTTGGGGGGTTGATTGGCAGAAGTAGGAGCAATTGTCGAAGGCACGGTTACGCGTCTTGCGGACTTCGGAGCCTTCGTGCAGATTGGAGCAGGCGAAACCGGCCTGGTTCACATCTCGGAGGTCGACCGCAACTACGTAAAAGACATCAAAGAGCACCTCAAGGAAGGCGACAAGGTCAACGTCAAGGTGGTCGCCATCAAAGAGGACGGGAAGATCGATCTGTCTATCAAACAGGCTGATCCGTCCTGGGAAGAGCAGTCCACCCGGGCCCGCTCTGGCAGAGACCCTGAGTTCGAAGCCAAGCTGAAGAGGTTCATGCGTGAATCGCAGGAGCGTTTGGCGGACGTCCGGAGGCAACGGGACTCCAAGCGCCAGTAGCGCAATTCACACGGCCACGCCCCGGCCGGTGCAAAATATCCCCCAAGTGAACCCCAATCAAGAGCAGGACTTCGAGTCCGTCAGAGCTCAGCTCGGCCGCGCCCCGCGCGGGCAATGGTGCGTTGCCCGGCGATGCGCCTGCGGGAAACCGCAGGTGCTGGAAACCTATCCCCGGCTGGATGACGGCACGCCGTTCCCCACGCTTTACTGGCTGAGTTGCAAAAAGCTGTCCTCGGCGATTGGAACGCTGGAGTCCGGCGGTTGGATGGCGGGGCTCAATCGCAGGCTGGAACAGGACCCGGAGTTCCACGAGCGGCTGCGCTTGTCGACCGAACAGTACGTACGCCGCCGCAATGGCTTGGATGAGCTTGGGCCCACAGCTCACCCGGGCGGCGGTCCGGACCGCGTGAAGTGCCTGCACGCCCACACCGCCCACCAGCTTGTATCCGGGGATAACCCCGCGGGCGCCGAGGTGCTCAAGGAACTCGGCTGGCAAGACCCGGACACGCCCTGCGTATGAGGCTGGCTGCGATAGATGTCGGCACCAACACCACCAGGCTACTGATTGCCGAAGAGCAGGGGACCGGCTACCGGGAACTGGATCGTCGTTTCACCTTTACCCGTCTCGGGGAGGGGGTCGACTCGGCAAGAGTGATCCAACCGGAGCCCATGAAACGCACCCTGGCGGCCATAGCCGAGTTCTGTTCGTTGTGCGGCGAGTTTGGGGTGGAGAGGGTCATGGTTGCCGGTACAAGCGCTGTGAGGGACGCACAGAACTCCCTGGAGTTCCTCCAGGCAGCCGAAAAGCTGTCGGGGTCTCCCGCCCTTGCCCTTTCCGGTGATCAGGAGGCACGTCTGTCGTTTTGGGGAGCCACCGGCGAGCTCACCGCCTCCAGTTGCCTGGTATGCGACATAGGCGGGGGATCCACCGAGTTCGTCCTGGGTGCGCCGTCGACCGGAATCACCGGGCGGGTGTCGTTGGACATGGGGTCGGTACGGCTTACGGAGCGCTACCTCGTCTCCGACCCTCCCGCCACCGAAGAGATTTTGTTGATGGAGGCGGCAATCGACAATCTGCTGGAGAAGGCTCAACAACTCCAGGTGGCTGAGGGCGTGGAATTCGTAGGACTCGGGGGGACCGTCACCACCCTTGCCGCTATCTACCTGGGGCTCGACAGCTATGTCCAGGCCACGGTCGACCGCAGTTCTGTCCGTCGTGAGCCCATGGATGCTCTCTACCGAAATCTTGCCCGCATGACACTGGCCGAACGAACCCGGATCCCGTTGTTGCCGCCCGGCCGGGCGGACGTTATCGTCGCCGGCGCCGCGATTCTGTCCCGGATCCTGCACAAATGGTCATTCGACCGTTTGGTGGTGTCCGAAAGGGACATCCTCGACGGCCTTGTGTTGCAGATGATGGGGCGGCTGGAGGATCAGGGACCGCCGGGACAGTAGAATCCCTTCGGACGCCTAGAGGTCGCCGACCGGACTTCGCCGGGAGTGCGCGGCCACAGTTCAGGGTGGGGCGGCCACCCGCAGTCGACATTCGTCAATGGTGACGCCGAGGGCGTTGCTCCAGGAGGCTATCGAAGATGAATAACGTCCCGAACCCGAAACGCCAACGCCAAAAGGAAATGCGCCGCTTGAAGTTGGAGCAGCAGCGCAAACAAGCCCTCGCCAGACGGCGACGCATGGGCTTGATCCTGGGACTGGCGGCGGGACTTTTGGTGATCTTTGTTCTTTTCGTAACCGGGCGGGACAACGGCTCTCCGGAACCGTCGGCCAGCGCGACTCCTGCGGACCCCTCCGCCCCCAAGCCGGTGGCGGTCATGACCACCTCTGAGGGAGAACTTGAAATCGAACTGGCGGCCGATACCTCGCCCAACGTGGTGGCCGCGTTCACTCAGATGGTGGAGGACGGCTTCTACGACGGTCTCATTTTCCACCGGATCGTCAAGGACTTTGCCATCCAGGGAGGAGACCCAGAAGGTACCGGGCTGGGAGGTCCCCCGACCAAAACCATCGACCCGATTCCCGACGGTTTTCAGTACGTGAGGGGCACCGTGGCCATGGCGAAGGCGGACAACGAGGAAGCGGGTACTGCCGGGAGCCAGTTCTTCATCGTGCCGGACGACTCCGCCGCAAGCCGGTTGACCCCGGACTACGCGGTCTTGGGCAAGGTTGTCTCGGGGCTGGAGACCGTCGACAAGTTGAACAACGTTCCTACGACCGGACCTGAAGGTCGCGAGCAGTCCATTCCGGTTGAGACGGTGACGATCGAAAAGGTCGAAATTAAGCAGCCTTAGTTGTAGGTAACTGCGCTTAACTCGGGTAGACTGGCCTGCCCATGCCAAAACACTCTCAGCGCTCGCCGCGCCACAAAGTGCCCGCGGTCTCATCCATCGTGGTCGGTCTTCTCATCCTGCTCCTCGCAGGCTTGTCCGTGGTGTTCTTGGATAAGAGCGCTTCGATGAACGACGCAAAAGAGACGATTGCCTCTAAGGCGCAAGCCGCCAAGGTGATCGACGTGGACGACGAATTGGTGCCGTTGCGCCGGGAACCGCCTCCGGCGCCCCCGAGCCCGGCTGCCGAACTCCCGGTCGCCCCGGCGGTTGAACCGGGTGCCGCCCCGGCCCCTGCCCCTGCCCCGGCCGAGGCCGCGGCCCCCCAGGTGGCCCCCGCCCCCGCCCCTGCCCCTGCCCCTGCGCCAGCCCCCCGGAGCACGCCGAGCATCGACCCCTACCGGGGTCTGGGGATCTGGGTCGACATCTACGACTACGCCATCCGGGACACCATGAACATCCCGGCCGCAGTTGAGGTGATGGCGAAGAGGGGCGTCAAGACGCTGTACCTGCAGACCAGCCGGTGGAAGGACCCCAACGACCTCGTGAACGCCGGCGCGGTCGACCAGTTTCTGGAGAAGGCCCACGCACAGGGCATCAAGGTAGTCGGCTGGTACGTGCCCGGTTTCGGCAACATCGACCGTGACCTGCGGCGCAGCACCATGGTGCTGGAGTACAAGTCGCCCTCCGGCCACCAGTTCGACGGCTTCGCCCCCGACATTGAGACCCGTGAGGAGGTCGGGGGTAGCGCCTCCCGGTACAACGCCGGAGTGGCCGAGTACAGCAGGCGCCTCCGGGCCCAGCTTCCCAACGTAGCGCTCGGCGCAATCGTCGATGACGCCAAGAACAATCTGCGGGCCCCCGACCGCCACGCCGGTTTCCCGTGGGCCGAGATATCGCAGAACTACGACGTCGTCCTTCCGATGGCTTACTGGTCGGTGACCAAAGGCAGGAACGGAGGTTGTTCAACCCAGTACGACGCCGACGCCTACATCCGGGAGGTGGTTTCGTTGACCCGCAACCTCATGGGTTCCGACCGTCCCATCCACCCGGTGGGCGGCATTGCGGACTGCATCACCGAGCACGAGGTGAAGGGGTACGTCACGGCGACCAACGCGGTGGGTATCGGCGGCAGCCTCTACGATTACGCCACCGTGCAGTCCAGCAGCGTACCCATCTGGAAGTGGCTGGCCACGCTCAAATAGCCCCGGCGGCCTCTCCCCATCATCCGGCAGATTTATCTATTCTGGGCCATTCTCACCTACTGACCGGTGCCGGGGGAGGTTGTAGACTGGCCCGGTGTCGTACCCCATTGCCAATCCAGGGCTTCTGCAACGTTTAGCGGCATTGTCCTGTGCGCTTTGCCTCGCTGCCCTCCTGCTGGCCGCGCCCGCCAAGGCCCAGGTGCCCAAATACCCGGTGATTTTGATCCCCGGGCTCGGCGAAGGAATTCAGGACCTGATCCCGGTGCGGGACCGTTTGATTGCCGACGGCTACCAGGTCCACTATTTCGACGAGTTCAACGGCGTAGAGTCCAACTTCCGGACCGCGCTGAAGACGGCCAACCGGGTCAAAGAACTGGCGCCGGCCACCGGCAAGGTGAACCTGGCCTGCTGGTCCGCCAGCGTAATGAGTTGCCGCTTCGCCATGATGTACCTGGGCATTCAGGACATGGTGTCTCAGGTGGTTCTCTACGGCGGGGGGGACGGGAACAACGGGATGTGTAAACTTCCGGTGTTCCTGGGAGGGGATGGCTGCCCGACTCATTGGTTCGCCAAGAGCCTGTTGATCGGTGACGCGACCCCCGGGCTCGCCCAGTACTTTTTGATTACGTCGTTTCCCCAATTGGTGACGCCGATCCCCGATGGAGGAATCTGCTACAAACATGTTCCGTTCAACGGCTTCTACCACACGCAGGAGCCGTCGCAGCCGGAATACCTGAACTTCATCTCCGCCGCGATGGGCGGAACCTGTCTCGGCGAGTTCGTAGACAAGAGAATTACCAACCGGGTTTGATCCAGCCCTGAAGTCAAAGGCCGAATAATGACAGCCAGCAAACAAGAGCGGATGCTCGCCCAATACGACCAAGCGATGAGTGAAGCGGTCCAGCAGGCCTACTACGGTCACAGCGACTTTTATAACTACGGATACTGGGCCGACGGGGCCACCTGCCAGAGCGAGGCAAGCGAAGCTCTGGTGGAGAAGCTGGTCTCGTTCATCCCGCAGAAGCGAGGGAAGATCCTGGATGTGGCGTGCGGTTTGGGCGCCTCCACCCGTCAACTGCTCAAACACTTTGAGGCTGAGGACATTCAGGCCATCAATCTCTCCGAAGTTCAGTTGGCGAAGGGCCGTACGAACGCCCCGGGGGTCCAGTTCACCTACATGGACGCGGCCCACCTGAGTTTTCCCGACAACTCCTTTGACAACGTCCTGTGCGTTGAGGCGGCGCACCACTTTAAGACCCGCGACGCCTTTTTCAAGCAGGCCTACCGGGTGCTGAAGCCCGGCGGACGGCTGGTCATGTCGGACATCGGCGGCGGGCCCAAGTGGGTTTGGCAGGCCAACCTCCTCAAGGATGCTGCGGATCTCAAGGCCCACCAGGAGAAGGCGGGGTTCGAGGACGTGCTGGTCGACGACGTCACGGATGACTGCTGGGGAGGTTTCTGCCGGAACCTCAAGCGCTGGCCCTCCGAGGCTCGATCCCGGGGGGAACTGGACACCAAGCAGTTCTTGTACATCTGGATTTTTTCTCGCCTCTACGTCCCGATCACCGGAATCGGCGTCAAGAAGTACTTCCTCACCTCGGCAGTCAAGCCGGTGACCGCCGCAGGCGGAGAGGCACCCAACGCCGACGGCACCGCTAAGTCGATTGATCCGGCTCCGCCGCAAACCCCTAGATGACCGACGGTTCGTCCCGCCAGCCGATACTCGACCCCACGAGCCAGATCCCGTACGAAGCTACGCAGGGTCCACCTATCTTCGTCGTCGGCAACGGCCGTTCCGGCACCACGCTGATGGAGATGATGATGTCGGCGCACCCGAACATCTACGTCTGCCACGAACTCGCTTACTACGCATGGTTTACCGGCGCCTTGAGAACCCGGTCGGTTTCCGACCTCCTCGATCCGTACTTCTCAACCGTTAACTTCAGGTGGTTGCGCCTGCACCCCCGGACCGTCACCGAACGCCTGCCCGATTCACTGCCCCGTCCCGAGGCGTGGAAACTGTTCGAGGTGATGATGCGGCTCAAGTCGGCGAGCCTGGGCAAGGTTCGGTACGGTGACAAGTCCCCGCCGCACATCTGGTACCTACGGAGTATTTTTCGTGACTTTCCGGATGCCAGGGTCATTGTGATGGTCAGGGACCCCCGGGGCGAGGCCGCTTCGGTTTCGAACATGCCTTGGGGCTGTGCCAAGGACCTCCCGAACTGTTTGATCAACGAACTGACCCGCAAAGCTGTTCTCCGCCAAACCGAGGAGATGTTGATTGTGCGGTTGGAGGATTTGCAGGCCGACCCCCGAGCGCAGATGGAGCGGGTGCTCGAGTTTGTTGGAGAGCCCTGGGACGAGGCGGTTCTTGACCATCCGAACCATGACCCCGATCCTGGTCGACTACCGGATGTTCCGTGGTTCAGCTCCTCGGAGGCGCCGGTTCAGCAACAGGAACCGGCCTGGCGCCGCTTGAGCCCGGAGCGGATTGCACTCATCGAGTGGTTGTGCCGCAAGAGCATGAAGCTCCACGGCTACGAGCCGGCGGATGTGCCCAAGCTGGGGATGTTCGGCAAGGCTCGGCTGATCTTGGGTTCAATCCCCGAAACCGTCCGTTACGCCGTGGCTTACGTCCGCCTGGGCGCGTACTTTGCCAAACCCAATCGCTGGGATTGGTACGACGAGGGGGGCCGTGAGCGGACCCGGGGACTCAACCCCGCCTACTGGGAGCGGAACCCGAACTTCGTCTATCCCGAGGCACCTGAGGTACCGGAGCCCGCCCAGGACGCCGAGGACGCCGGGGAGTTGGCCTAGCCGGAGGCCCTGGTCCCCGGTTGTGGTGCGGTCCGGCCGAGCATCGACAAAGATTTGAGCAACGCCAGGCGCCGGAAAACTTCGTACGTGGCCCAACCGCCCAAAGTCCCGGCCAACGGTTTGCCTATCCACACGGCGGTCCCAATGGTGGCCACCATTGCAATCCAGTGGAGAGTGATGGCGGTGTTCCCGGCCGGGCTCGACTTGAGGGCGTCTCGAATGTCCGCCCCGTCGACCGCCCGCTGGAACGCCTTCGGCGTGGCGGCGGCGCTTCGTGCTTGGAAGATACCGACCAGAAAGCCCGACCCGGCACCTACCAGCATCGGTACGGTCGGAAGCGGGCTGCTCAGCAGATAGACCGCGGCAGCTACGCCTGCCGAAATCACCATGACGATGACATTGTTCTTCACCGTTAGGCTGCTGTGCATTCACGCCTCCGATCCATCCACCGAGCTGCCGATCACTTACCTTTCGGGTCCAGACTATCGCGTCGCCCCCCGGTCAACCTCCTATACTGCGACTATGAGCCGCGGGGTTAAGTCGCTGTCGCTTGGCCTGATCCTCTTGCTGTTGGCCGCCTGCGGTTCGGGTGCGGATGAGGCGGCTTGGACGACGTTCAGTTCCCCACAGGGACGCTTCAAAGCCGAGTTTCCCAGCGAACCGGCGAAGCAGGTCCAGAGGGTTCCGGCGGCCGGTGATCCGCTTGAGTTGGTGGTCTACGCCTCCGAGTCCGACAACGAAGCGGTTTCGGTCTCCTATGTGGATTACGCGGCCGAACCCGCCGGCGAAAATCTGAAGAAGGTCCTGGATTCGGCCGCCGAAGGCGCGTCCTCCGCGGTCTCAGGACTGAATCTGACCAAGAACCCGACGACGTTCCTAACACGGGACGCGATCGACTTCACCACCGAGGCGGCCCCGAACCTGCTCACCGGACGGGCAGTCATGGTCGGGAGCCGGATGTACGTACTGCAGGTCGTGGCCCCCAAGAGCGTAAAGTCGGACAGCTTCGACCGGCTGGCTTCGTCGTTCGAACTGATCTCCGGTTCCCAAACCACCCCTCAAAGCTCGCCTTCGCCCGCAATCACCCTTTCGGTGCCTTCGATCGGGCCGATAGCGCCATCGCTGGGCCCGATAAGCCCAACCCAGGGGCCGTAGGGAACCGGGGGAACTCCTACGGATCGAGGTTCAATCCAGAGTCGGAGCGGTCCCCGGGCGGTGATGGGCAGATCGGGCGGTGGGCGCAGGAGCCGGCGAGCGGCTTCGGTCATCGGGTTGCTGCTGCTCGTTGTCTTGTTGCTTGCGTCGACCATCCGGACGAAAGCGACCGAGCGCGCTCTCTACCGGGCCGGCGACGGTAGCCGGGTGGAGCAGTCCGACCTGACTTTCAGTGACCCCTCCCGCAGTAGGCAGGTCCCGGTGCGGGTGTACCGGCCGGCGGGCGGCGGCGGCCCGGCTCGGCCGCTGATTGTCTTCTCGCCCGGGTTGGGAGCCAGCCGGGAGGACTATGGGTACTTGGGGGCGCACCTGGCCGCCCGCGGTTACCTGGTCGCGGTGGTGACCCATGCGGGCAGCGACTCGGCAGCGTTGCGTGCCGGGCTCAAAAGGGACCGCACCGGCTGGGTCGCTGCCGCCCTCGATGATCCAGTCAACCTGCGGGACCGCCCGCAGGACATCTCATTCGTCATCGACTCGTTGACCGACGCGGACTCGCCGTTTCGCGTCGACCCTGCTCGTATCGGTGTGGCGGGGCATTCGTTCGGTGCCTCGACCGCCATGGCCTTGGGTGGGATGAAGGTGGAGTTGGGCGACGACGAAGCGTCCCTTACCGACCCCCGCGTGCAGGCCGTGGTGGCGATGTCGCCGCAGGGCACGGGAACCATGGGTATCGCCCCGGGGGCGTGGGACGGATTCGAGACGCCGGTGATGCTCCTTACCGGCACCAGGGACTTCGCCCCGGGGGGCCGGCCGATCCGGTGGCGCCGGACCGCTTTTGATCAGATCAGCTCCGCCGACCGCTATCTGGTGACGCTGATCGGGGCAACCCACCTGACCTTTGGGGGGAGGGGGGCGATAACCGCCGAAGAAGGGGCGGAGGGGGACGGCGGTTCGGACTACCTGGAGGATCTGCGACAGGCGCTCCCGGTGGGCGCTCGCAGCCGCTCCCACCACCTCAAGGTGATCGACGCGTTGGTCTGCGCTTTCTTCGACCACTATCTCGGCGACCGGGACGATGCCGGTAGGTGGCTCCGGGGGTATGCCGGGGAACGTCACTTTGATGCTCGGGCGGAGTTTCAACCCGGCGGTCCGGGTATCGAGGGGAACCGAAGCGCCGGGTTGGTGCGTTAGTCCCTAATCCCGGGCACCTTGAGGCGTGCCACCTTCCACGCCTCGCCGACATGCGACATCACCATGAAGATGTCCACGCTGCGCTCAGGCGTGACGATCAGGACGTCGAAGCTGAACTCCCCGTCCTGCGATTCGCATCCGACGATTTCATATCGGTCCGGCGTGGGCAGGTCCGAGAAATGGGGGAGCAGCTTCAACAGATCGACGTAGGCCTGGGAGGTAAAGTCCTGGAAAATTGCCATCCCCCCGCCGCCGAAGATGTCGTCCAGGGACGCGCGCAGGGCCGTCTCGGCCTCCGCTCGCTCGTCCGGCGTGGTGTTGGTCTCTTCCATTGTCGGCCCGTCTGTTCGGATTGGAAATTCTAGAACTCTATCGATTCCGGAGGTAGGGGCCAAGAGTACCCGGGATAGTGTTTCCAACACTCGGGATTCAAGCGCTCAATCTGCCGGCGGGTTCCGGGGTGCTCCAGGCTCCAGGCCTCGACGTCCCGGAAGGAGCGCTTGAGCCGGGCGACCTTGCGGCCGTACCGGATGGTCTCCGGAAGCTGGCCAGCGTATTCGCGGAACAACCTCAGACGCCCGGGCGGGTTCGCGAGTTGTGCCGGCCGGTAGTTGTGTTCTTTCATGGTCCTCCGGCACAACCACTCCACCAGGCGGATTCTTTCGGGACTGAGGCCGCTCTTGGGATCCTTCTGCGGTTGGACCGGCTTTTCCGGAGACTTGAACCACGGCATGTCCGGGAGTTGTTGGGGGTCGGGCAGGTGGTTGGGGTGGTCCAGAACCGATTCGCTCCAGTCCTCGCCCACAAATTCGAGAACCCGCTGCATCTGGCTCCTGGGGTCGTGCTGCAGGTCTTCTAACCTCACTCGGAGAAGCCTTTCTCCGAAGGCGGCCACCTTGCGGTGCCAGATCTCGTTGACCAGGCAGTTGGGGAGGTCCACCGACGACCCGTAGGGCATTTTTGACACGGATTGGGTGAGCGTCCGGGGATCACGAACCATCAGGATGACCTTGGCGTCGGGAAAGTCCCGGTAAATGCGGCCTAGTTCCGGGGTGTGGGCCGGGGTCTTGTCTCCGTACCGCACTCGTCCGAAAGCCGCAGCCTTCAGTCGCATGATCCGTTCCATCACCATCCACCCGTGCTCCCTTTTGAGGGGAGAAGGCAGGCCATGCAGGACCGCCTCCGGCGGGAGACGCTGCCAGCGGAAGTTCATGGTGCCGAGAAATCCCCTCAGGATCTCCTCAAAAGGAAGGTTCTTGCCCACGCGGAGCCAGCGGTAAAACTCGACTTCGTGGCAGATGTAGATCCTGGGGTGAGCGGACAGCATCAACTCCATCAGAGTCGTGCCGGAACGGCCGTTGCCGACGATGAAGATCGGCGGACCGTCGGTTTGGTCGTGACTGATCGGCGCTTCGTTCCCCAAGCCCCGGCTCGGGCCGGCGTTGGGGGGTGGGTCGGTCGAGTTGTTACCCGAGATGATCAGCCGGCTTTCTTGGAGGTTTGTCCGGACGGCGTCAGGCCGTTGAGGATGTGTTCGACGACGAGTTCAGGCTTCTCCAGTGGGGCGAAGTGGGCCATTTGACCCGACTCGGTATCCAGAAGAACCCAGGTGACATTCGGCAAGTTGTCCCTTAGGAACGCAAAACTCTTGTGCCACATCAGCGAGCCGGAGTCGTAGATGAGGTGTACCGGTGTTTGGATCTGGGGGATGTTCTCGCGCGTCAGTTCACCGATGTCGAGCGCGTCCTTGAGGACCGAGGTGGTGGTGTAAAGCTTCTCCAGCCAGTCGTCGTGGCGTTTGCGTTTCCGCGCCATGCCCTTCATGGGGCCCCACTTGTTGGGCATATTGACGGCCTGGTTCAGCATGTAGCCGGTGTCGAAACGCCGTTCATCGGGGATCGGGACGCCCATCTTCTCCAGGACGTTGGCCGCCCAATCCGCCCGGGCAAAGTCGTCCCGGGTCAGGATCATTGCCATGGCCGGGATCAACGCTTCAATCAAGACGACCCGGTTGACCCGCTCGGGGTAGTAGTAGGCAAAGTAGAGGGCGATATCCCCTCCGAAGCTGTGCCCTACCAGGTCGACCTTTTCAATGCCCAGTGCGTCCAGTAGCTGAACGAGGTCGGTTGCCAGCTCGGTTGGGGTGTATCCGGTCTCGGTCATCTCGGAGTAACCGTGGCCCCTCAGGTCGTAGGTGAGGGTGTTGTAGCGGTCCCAGAGCAGGGGGACGATCTTGAAGTGCCAGGTGGCCAGGTGGCCGCCGATCCCGTGGATGAGTACCACGTCCGGACCCTTCCCCACTCTTTCGTAGTGGATCTTGACCCCGCTGGCGATTTCAACCTTTGGCAATTGTGCCCTCCCGATAGATCAAGCCGAATCCGCCACCCGATTGAGGCTCTTGAATACGAATTCCGCAAACTGGCCAACGGTGACCTCCCGAGTTTCGGGCGGCTGCTCACCGAGCCGGGTGTAAAACTCGTCGAACGGGATGGGCCCGTATCGGTTGACCATCGCCGAGGCCAGGGTCACAAAGTCGAGCGACTGGATCTCCATGTCGGCATACATGCGGGTCTCGACGGTGAGGGGACCGGTGTACTGCCAGTCTCCCGCCATCTCCCCTATTGCTTCGATCACATCGGAAGTTACCTGATCTGCGCTCAGGGCTATCAACTGTCGCGGCCTCCGTAAGTGGTAGGTGAATTCATGTGGCCCACACGACGGCAACCACTCGGAACTGGGGGTTCCTCGGACGGCTTCGACGGGCCCACCAAGCCCTGTTGACTCCTGCCGGATACGGTCTGAGGACGCCGACACTCAACCGGCCCGACAAAGAACAGCCTCTTTGATTTATACCACCCATCCTTGATTGCGATGGCCGGGCGAAGACCTGCGGCTCAAGTTCGTGCCCGGATCAGATCGATAACTCCCTGCAGCGTCCGCTCCGTGGTCAGGTCGGCGATCTCAACTTGGGGGTGGTCGGCAAGCTTTTGGCGGAAGGTGCCCATGATCTCGACTCTTTTGATTGAGTCGATCCCCAGATCCGCCTCGAGATCGGCCGTCAATGAGATGGAGGCCTCGGGGTAGCCGGTTCGTTCGCTCACTATTTCGCGAAGGATGGCCTCATGGTCGCCTTGTTTAGCGACCTGAGCCGGTGCCGGCGGTTGAGCCACCTCGGGCTCGGCGGGCGCCGGGGCCTCGGGGATTGCCGGCTCCGCCATCGGTCCGGGAGGCGACTGGGGCGGGAAGCCGTCGGCTCCATCCACATAGCCGTTGCCCGAACTCCCGTTGGCCGGGTGTTGTCCCGCGGGGGGAGTTGGGTAACCGGTGAGGTCCGTAGCGGCCCCGCCCGAAAGGTAGGCACCTAAAATGCGTTCTTGAACCTCCAGGAACTGCTCCATGGTGTCCAGGAATCCGTGGACCGGCTGTGACCCCGCCCCGTTGGTCACGCCTGAGTGAACCGCAGGTCCGGCGGGGTGAACCGGATCGGTGGCCGCTGCAACCGGCTGCGGCGACTCCGCTCGGTGGGAACGGAGTTCGGCGGCAAGCTCCTCGGGCACCAGCATCTCGGGAAACTGGGTTTGCAGGAGAGCGGGGGCAGCCTTGGCTTCATCCGCAGCAGCCGACAGGTCGAGGAGCTTTGGGCGGCGCCAGCGGTACAGGTACTTGAGATTCAGGTCCATGCCGTGGGCGGTGAGCATTCCGGCCAGGTGGTTGAGTTGGCTGGTGCCGCTACGTCGCATCTGGTCGGCCGGGACGATGCAAGACTTGCGGCCGCGAAGGATGTCTTCAACGAAAGCGGAGAGGTTGCCGCGAGGCCCGACCTCGATGAAGAACCTGACCCCCTGCTGATGCAGGTCCTCAATGGCCTGGCGGAACCTGACCGGCTTGACCCACTGTTCGCAGGCCAGGCTCTTGATGGAATCGGAGTCGGCGGGAAACTCCCGGCCGGTGGCGCATGAGATGACCGGGAGGTTGGGCCGGGCGAAATCCAGGGGGCCGAGGGCTTCGGCGAGCCGCCTGGAGTACGGGGCGAACAGGGGAGTGTGGTAGGGCCGGTCGAACTCCAGGGTCTCCACCACCAGGCTGCGCCTCCGGGCGGCCGCGAGAACCAGGTCGGCGGTTTCCGGTGCGGTTGCGACCACCACCTGGTGGGGGCAGTTATCCATTGCGATACGCACGTCGGCGCCGACTTCGGAGACGATCTCGGCAACGATCGTCCGATCGGCGCCAATCGCGAGGAGGCTGGAACGGGGGATGTTGTCCAGGTCGATGGTCTCCCGGTACACGTCCAGCAACTCGCCGGCGATCCAGCGGTTGCGTTGTTCCGCCGACGTTCCGAACACGCCGGCGGCCCGCAGGGCCGCCCACTCGCCGCTCGAGTGGCCCATCACCACGTCGGGCTTGACCTGTAGCCCTTCGACGATCTTGAGGAGGCCTTCGTTGGCGGTCAGAACCGCGGCCGGTGCAACGTCCATGTCCCACAGTTGGCTATCCACCCACTGGCGCTCATCGGCGTTGAAGGTGGGGCGGGGGAATATGAAATCGCTCAGCCGGTTGGGCCTGCCACACTCCCGGTACACCTCGTCCATTGCGTCGAATGCTCGTCTTACCTCGGGGAAGTGCATGCAGAGGTCGGCCAGCATGTTGGGGTACTGGGAGCCTTCGCCGGGGAAAAGGAACGCCACTTTGCCGGTTGCGGCCAGGGGTTCAGCGTAGAAGTAGATGCCGGACCGGTCCTGGATCCGGGTACACACCGGGTCCGATAGGCGGTCCACCAACCGGTCGATCTTCAGTTTCAAGTCGGCGAGGGAGGTGGCGATGATTGCCGCTCGCATCGCCTTCGGTGTTGGCTGGAACTGGCCGGCCAGCGTAAAAGCAAGGTCCTCCAGCGACACCCCGGACGCTTCGGGCAGGGAGGACACCCAAGCCCCGACGGACTGGACCCGTTCAATAAGGCCACTGCGGGAGTCTGCATGGAAGACCGCCACCTCGCTGTCCCAGGGCGGCCGGTGCACCGTGAGGACTTCGGGCGGATCGCCCTCGGTCAGGGCCCGGCTCTCGCTGGGCAGGTACTCCTCAAGCACCAGGTGGGAGTCGACCCCTCCGAATCCGAAGGCGCTAACCCCCGCCCGGCGCGGCTCGGCGCCGCCGTGGATCCAGGGTCGGGTCTCGGTGCTGATGTAGAAGGGTGTCTTCTCCAGCTCGAACTTGGGATTCGGCTCGTCGCAGTTGAGGGTAGGCGGCAGCACTTTAAAATGCAGGGCAAGGGCGGCCTTGATGATTCCCGCAACTCCGGCCGCCGGCACCGTGTGGCTGATCATCGATTTGACTGTACCCAGAGCGACCGACGGCAACCGTCCGGTTCGGGGTCCAAAAACCCGGGAGAGCGCTTGGACCTCGGTCAGGTCGCCCAGGGTCGTGCCCGTACCGTGCGCCTCAATGAGTCCGATGGTGTCCGCAGAGATGCCCGCGTCCTCGTAGGCTCGGCGTATGGCCAGTTCTTCGCCCTCAAGCCGAGGCGCCATCAGACCCAAACCCTTGCCGTCGCTGGCTACGGCCACCCCGGTGATCACGGCGTAGATTCGGTCGTTGTCCCGTTCGGCGTCCTCCAGACGCTTCAAGACGATCATGCCCACCCCTTCGCCAAGGATCGTCCCGTCGGCATCTTTGTCGAACGGGCGGATCTGCTGGCGGTGGGACAGTGCATTGAGCTGGCAGAACACGCTCAGGATGGGCATCGGTGTCCAGATCTGAGCACCTCCCGCGAGCACCAGGTCGCAGTCACCGGTGATCAGGTCGCGCACCCCGTTTTGAACTGCCACCAACGAGGACGCACACGCCGCGTCGATGGTGTAGCTGGGACCCATCAGATCGAGCCGGTTGGAGATCCGACCGGCGACTATGTTGGGGACCAGTCCTGGAACGATCTCCGACCCCATGGTCGGCAGGTTGCTCCTCAGCCCTTCACGGAGGGCCTCCATCTGGGCGTCGCTGTAGTCGGGGTGGAGCGACTTCAAAATCTTGAGCGTCTGGGTGATCACCAGGGAGTGCTGGACCGAGATCGCGGTCCCGCCGTTGAAGGTGGCGCCCCGGCCGAGGATCACTGCGGTCCGGTGGCGAATCGACTCCTCCGGCTCGGGGTAGCCGGCGTCGTTCAAGGCGTCCCGGGCAAGCTGGAGGGCGAGCCACTGGTCGGGCTCCCCGCCGACGGCATTCGGAGGGACACTGTTGGCCAGGGCGTCGAAGCGCGTGAGGTCGCCCAGGTACCCACCCTTTTTGCAGTAGATCCGGTCGGCCTCGGTGGAGTCGGGATCGTAGTACAGGTCGGGGTCCCAGGACTCGGGCGGAGGGTCGGTCACGGCGTCTACTTTGCCGACGATGTTGCTCCAATAGGTATCGACGCCCGGTGCCTGGGGAAACAGGCAAGACATCCCGATGATTGCAATATCGCGGCTACTCACGTTGTCCTCCTGGTGGAGAGGCGGTTGAGTGCCCGGCTCCCGGTCGCTTGAAAATCGCTGATTGTTGCCAGGATCCGCCCGTCCGGTCCATAGAAAGCAAAGTCGGTGTGGCTGATGGGCTCGGCGCTCTCCGGACGGATCCGTAACTCGCAGGCGATGCTGCTGGAGGCGAAGCGCCCCAGGTCCAGGTTAGGAGTCGGGTGCCATGAGCCGACGCTCGCGGGGAGGATTGTCATGTCCCAGTGCTTGCGGGCCCATAGGACCTGTAGCTGGAACGCGGCGTCCACCAGGATCGGGTCGACGATCCAGGTCCCGGATGGCTCACCGGCCAGGCATTGGGACGGCGCCGAAGTGCGCATGTGACCGGAAGCGCCAAGGGGGGACATCCCATCAACGCCCTGGATCGCCTCGAAGATGGGGCCGTGGAACAGCCACTCGTCGTAGGTGCGCCTCATTCCCCACGGGTGTTGTTCGGCGTCCTCAAGGGGTTTGAAGTGCCCGTTGCCCAGTCTCGGAAGAGCGTCGATCAGGTGCAGGGGGAGTAAATCGACGACCGAACTGTAGTGGATCCGCCCCCGCTCGCCCCCGGAACCCACGGCGACCCGCACCCGAAGGGCTCCGCCGTTGTTGGCGGGAAGCTCCCGAGCTTCCACGGTCACTTCGCGCCGGGCCGAATCTATAACAAGACCGCTCAGCACCCGGATGTCGTGGATCTCGACGATCCCCATCTCGGGCCAGCCCGCCAGCGCCACCTCGGCCATGAGTTCCATGGCCACCGCAAAGGGGACTACCGGCTTGCCGTCCAGCACGTGATCGGCAAGGTATAGGTCCTGGTCCGGGTCGAAAGTCCGGTTCACCCGAAGTCCGGACGCGAATGGCTCCAGTCGAGCGCCGGCCACGAGCGGACGCAGGGCCGGCTGCACCGTTTGGGGTAGAGCATCAGCTCGGAAGCCGGGTTCCTCGGCGTTATCGAGGAACTGCTCGGCGGCCGGTCCCAGGTCGGCGATCACGACCTCTGCCGGGGCGGCGCTTCCTGCGTTGATCTCCTCGATCATCATGCGTGCCCCGACGTCAACAGGGATGTGGCCGACACCCTGGGATGCAAACTGTCGCTTGGCTTCTTCCGTCACCATCCCGGTGGTGTGCCAGGGCCCCCAGTTGATTGCCACCACCCGACCGGGCCACGCCCGGTCCAGCTTCTGGGCCAGCTTGTTCAAGACCTCGTTGGCCGAAGCGTAGTCGGCCTGTCCCCGGTTTCCGAACCGGCCGGAGACCGAGCTGAAAAAGACCAGGAACTTCAGGGTCTGGGGCCGTAGTTTCGCCGCGAGAATGTTGGCCGCGGTCACTTTGGTCTGGAATACCCGAAGGAACGAGTCGAACGTCTTGTCCTCAAGCAGGCGGTCCTCGATCACCCCGGCTCCGTGGATGACGCCGTCGATCCTCCCGAACCGCTGGTAGACCTCGTCCAGTAGCGCTGCGAAAGCGGCGGCGTCGGAGACGTCGCAATTCAGGTATGTGAAGTTAACGCCGGCGGAGGCGAAGCGTTCCAGGCTGTCCCGGACCTGCCGTTCACGCATCAACCGGGAGTAGCGGGATTGAATCTCCACCGGCCTGGGGGTGCTGCCGCCCGCCGCGAGCTCCTCGAATATGGCCTTCTTCAGTTCCCGTTCATCGGTAAGCCCAGCGGTTGGGGGCGCCTCGGCCTCCGGTGGGACGGCGGTCCGCCCGACCAGAACCAACCGGCAGCGCCTCTCAAGCGCCAGGGCGAGTGCGGACTCCGCGGTGATGCCCCGTGCGCCGCCGGTGACCAGGATCACCGAAGCCGGGTCAAGGAAGACCTCGGACCCCGCCGGAGCGAGCGGCGCTCGTCTCATCTTGGCGGTCCGCCGCAGCCCGTCGGCGCCGTAGCCCACCTCCACCGTCGGGTCGCCGGTGAACAACTCCGAGAGAACGATTCCACAAATCGTCGCCGCGTCGGTTGACTTGATGTCCAAACTCTTGGCGCGGACCGGCTGCCACTCCTTGGCGAGCGACTTGAGGAAGCCCGCGTTCCAGGCGTGGTTCGGATAGTCGAACTGTCCGGTTAACCCAAGGTGACCGTCCAGGCTTGTCGTGCCGACAACGGCGGCGCCCCCCTTTTCCGCCGCCGCCATCAGGTCCTGCCTGAGGGCCTTGGCCAGGTCGAAGAAGGTCTCGATATCTCCCGCGGTGGGTGCCTTTGCCGAACCCAGGGACCTCAGGTCCACCAGCGCGGATGCCGTCCCGCCGGCGTGCATCTGGTCGATGTTGTGGGTGAGGTAACCCGTAATTTCGCTCGGGGTCAACCCGGCAAGCCCCAGGCGCAGGGACCGCAGCCCCAACTCCTTCAGCGTCTCAGCGAGCCTCTCTGCGACGCCGAGATTGTCGTCCAGGATCACCACTATCCCGTCGGGGTTCAGCCCGGCCGACCTCGTGACCGGCGGAGCCGGCGCCGCCAGGACTGTGAACCGCTCCACCGTCCCCGCCCCGGCCGGTACCACCTCGGGGTCTTTGGCCGCTGCCTGTGCTGCCGCGGGTTGTTCGCCCACCCGATTTTTGGCAAACGTGTCGAGCTCGTCGATCATCCCCCGGAGGGTTTTGGCCCCGGTCAACAACTCCAACTCCACCGACTCTGCGAAGTGGCCGGCGATGACCTGGTTGATTGCCCCGGCGATCTCCACCCGTTTGATGGAATCTACGCCGAGGTCCGCCTCCAGATCCGCTTCCAGGGACAGGGTCTCCACCGGGTACCCCGTCCGTTCGCTGACGATGGAAAGAAGCTGGGCGGTGATCTGCTCCCGGTTCATTGCCGGCAGGGTCACGCCGGCGTCGGCCACATCCGGCGCGGGGGCCGGAACGGGCGCATCCTCGACCGCAGCGGGGGCCGGTTCCGGTGCGGCTTCGGGTGTGGGAGCCATGGGCGAAACCGGGATTTGCGGGGCCGGTCCTGCGGCCGGGACCGGGTTGCCGCTCAAGGCGGCGAGCATGACCGACTCCTGGACCTTGAGGAAGCGCTGCATAACCCGTTGGAAATGGTCGACGACACTTTCGCCTTCCGGCGCCGCCGGCGTTGGCCGGGCGGCCACCTCGCCGGCCCGGTCCGGCCGGGGGAGGGGGGTCGTGGGCTGAAATGCCGGGACCTGGGGAAGGGGGACCCCGTTTTCGGTAAGTGATATCGGAACCGGTAGCACCGCCTGCTTGCGCGGCCGACCGGCAGGGCGTACACCGGCCCCGCTCACCATCCAGGTGGTGGGGGAGTAAACCGGCTTGCCGGTCTCCTCCTTGAGCCGGGCTAGATCCAGCTTGCGCAACGCCCTGCCCCGGAACAGCCGATCCCGGTCGACCCCGACCCTTTCCACGAAGAGCGCGCCGGCAACGTTGAGCAACGAGGTAAGCCCGCCCCGCCCGGGGGTGTCCAGCGGGATCGCCAGGTGGGGACGGTCGCCGAGGATCTGCCGGATCAGCCCGGTGAGGACGTTGCGCGGGCCGACCTCCAAGAAGATCCGAGCACCGGATGTGTACATGGCGTCGATTTCGTCGATGAACCGGACCGGCCGGGCAAGGTGGCCCGCCAGCAGGTCCGACATCTCTTTTACGCTTTCCGGATAGCGGGTTCCGGTTGTATTGGAGAAGACGGGAAGGGTGGGCGGCGACAGTGGACTGTGCTCAAGGATTTCGGCCAGCCGCTCCTGTGCTGATGCCACCAGCGGCGAATGGAAGGCGCCTGCAACCGCAAGCCGGCGGGATTTGACCCCGTTTTGATCGCACCACCCGATGGCCCGCTCAACCGAGGCCGCCGGCCCTGAGATAACGGTCTGCTTCGGCGAGTTCAGGTTGGCAAGAACCAGATCCGGGTCCCCGACCAGGGGGGCAAGCTGGGAGGCGGGCGCAATCACGGCCGCCATTGCGCCGTCACGGCCCTCGGACGCCTCCGCCATGAACCGGCCCCGCGCCTCCGAGAGGCGAAGAAGGGTCGGGTAGTCGATGGAACCGGCGGCGTACAGGGCGACGAACTCGCCGTAGCTGTGCCCGGCGGCCATATCGGGGGCGATACCCAACCCCTCGAGCACCCGAAGCATCGCGGCCTCCACCGCTCCCAGCGCGGGCTGAGCGACGTTGATGCGGGTCAGTGCGGCGCCTTGAGCTTTTTTGGCTTCGGCGGTGAAGGCCGGCGGTGGGTAGATGAGGGTACTGAGCGGACTGTCCATATAGGAGGCGAGCACTTCATCCGCCCGATCGAGGGCCGCGCGGGCTTCGGGGAACATGACCGCCAGGTCTTTGCCCATATCGACCGTCTGCGACCCCTGTCCGGGGAAGACGAAGGCCACCCGGTCCGGGCCGGCAAAGGGCTCGCTGCAGATGTGGATGCCCTGGGCCTGGTGGTTCCGCCCGGGGTTGTTGGTCAAGAGTTCTCTTGCCGCCACAAGGCGTTCGGTTAGAAGCTCCAAGGTGCCGGCCACGATGGCGAGCGCCGAACCGCCTTCAGGGGTGTCGCCGGCTGCAAGGCTGAGCGTAAACGCCAAATCGGCCGGGCGGGGCCGTGCCTGGGCCTTCAGAGCGGACAAGAGTTCGTCCACCGAGGAGATCAGGTCCGCCGAGTTGGCCGCCCGCCACAAAAAGAGTTCGTCGGGCCACTCGTGCATGGAGGGGTCTTCGGCCTGCAGGTAGTCCCCGGCGTACTCCTCCAACACCACGTGGAAGTTGGTGCCGCCGAAGCCGAAGGCGCTGACCGCAGCACGGCGGGGTTCTTTGTCGTCCGCCCGGATCCACGGCCTGGTCTCCGAGTTGACGTAGAGGGGGCATCCCTCCTGGCGGAGTTTGGGGTTCGGGGTAACCACCCCGAGGGTGGCAGGAAGGATGCGGTGGTGCAGAGATTTGGCCATCTTGACCAACCCCGCCACGCCGGCGGTGGCTTTGGTGTGGCCGATCATCGACTTTACGGACCCGATGGCGGAGGTTTGTGGTTCGGCCCCGGCTTCGGTCAGCAGTTGGGTCAACGACGAGATTTCGGCCTGGTCCCCGGCAACCGTGCCGGTGCCGTGGGCCTCGAACAGACCGACCGATGCCGGTGAGAACCCAGCCTCCTGGTAGGCGCGGCGGAAAGCCCGCATTTGGCCCTCAGGGCGGGGGGCCGTCAGGCCCTTGTCTTTGCCGTCGCTGGAGGCGCCGGCGCCCCGGATGACCGCGTAGATCCGGTCGCCGTCCCGTTCTGCATCATCCAGGCGCTTGAGAAACAAGGAGGCGAAGCCCTCGCTGATGGCGATCCCGTCGGCCTCGGCGTCGAAGGGTCGGGATCGGCCGGTGGGCGAGAGGGCGTGGGTTTTTGCGAAACACAAAAAGTCGAACGGGTTCTGGATGCCCTCGGCGCCGCCGACGATAACCACGTCGCTGGTGCGGGCCTGAAGGTCGCGGATACCCAGGTATACGGCGGCCAGCGACGAAGCGCACGCCGCGTCCACGGTGTAGTTGATGCCCCCGAAGTCGAAGCGGTTGGCCACCCGCCCGGCGGCGACGTTCATCAAAAGCCCGGCGAACGAGTCCTCGGTCCATTCGGGAAGAGTCCCGTCCAGCCGTTCGGTTAACTCCGCCGACATCTCGGATCCGAAGAGGCCGGCCAAGCTGGATCGGACAACGTAGCCGGCGGTTAGGTCCGGCGCGCCGCCTCCGGCGCCCAGGATGACCGAGGTACGTTCCCGGGCGAAGGGTCGGTGGGTATATCCGGCGTCCTCTACTGCGCTGCGCACCAACTCCAGCGCCAGCAACTGGAAGGGTTCAATCGAGGTGAGGGAACTGGGCGGCATGCCCCAATGGAGCGGGTCGAATGCCACCTCGTCGATGAATCCGCCCCACTTGGAATACACCTTGTCCTCGGCGCCCGGGTCCGGGTCGAAGTACTGGTTGGAGTCCCACCGGTCGGCGGGCACTTCCCGGATGGCGTCGACCTTGTTCAAGACGTTGGCCCAGAAGGCGTCCAGGTCGGCGGAACCGGGCAGGATCGAGGACATCCCGACGATGGCAATGTCGGTGCGGGGCCTGGAGAACTCGTCGTCGCCGGAAGGCTCGCGCATTTCCTGTATCAGGGCGGCGCACCCGTCGGAAACTTCGGCGTGAAGTTCGGCAAGGGTGACGGTGCGGTCCCGGAGTGAGGCCACCTGGCCGATCATGTACATCCCCTGTTCCCACTGGTCTTCGGCTTTGACGCCCAACAACTTCGGCTCGTCCTGCTTGTGGCCGAACTTGGGGTTGTGGTTCACTCCCTTGCTGGCGATCCGGAGGCGACCGATATTCAACTCCTCTAATCCCTGCTTCATCTCCTCCAAGGGGGTCCCCTGCAGGATGAGACGACGGCGCTCGGATTCGAAGGTCTCGCAGAACGGCGAGGGCAGGCATCGGGTGGCGTAGCCGGGCGTGGCGGCCAGGATTACGGTCTCGGTGCACTCCACCGCCGCTTTTTGGAAGGCGGTCTGGATGGCGCCCGACGCAACTGCTTCTTCGGTGAACAGGTAGGCAGTGCCCAGCAGCACGCCGATGTTCACCCCTGAAGCCACTACCGGCGCCGCCAGGGCGGACACCATCTGGGCCGACAGTGCGTCGTGGATCCCGCCGGCGAACAGGACCTGGAAGTCGCCGGCGCCCCGGTTGCTCTTTTTGAACTCCAGGAGTACGTCGATCATCGCCTCCCAAAGGACGAAGCTGGTGCGGGGTCCGACATGACCGCCGCACTCCCGCCCTTCAAAAACAAACCGGCGCGCTCCTTCCTGCAGGTAGATCTGCAGGAGTCCGGGCGAGGGGACGTGCAGGTAGGTGACTATGCCCAGGTCTTCCAGGGCCTTCGCCTGGTGGGGCTGGCCCCCTGCGATCAGGGCAAACGGCGGTAGGGCCTCCCGGACCGCCCGTAGTTGTTCTTCTCTCAGCGCCGGCGGCACAAACCCCAGGATGCCGACGCCCCACGGGCGTCCGCCCATCTGTTCGGCGGTTTCCCGGAGCAAGGGCCGGATTTCGTCGGCACGCATCAAAGCCAGGGCCAGGAATGGGAGGGCGCCGGCTTCGGCAACCGCGGCGGCGAACGGAGCCCGGTCGCTGACCCGGGTCATCGGCCCCTGCACGATGGGGTAGTGCGTGCCGTGTGAGCTTGCCAGGGGACCACCGGCTGCCAGTGCCATCTGAGCCTTGGCCATCCGGCAGTGTTCGGCTACCGAAGCCCGCATCGCGGCGAGCACCCCACCGACCGTGACGTACCGGCCGGCGAAGCCGGAGGCGAACGCGGCGTCCTGCCCGGCGGGCCACAGTGCTCCTTCCGTATCCCAGTCAACCGAACGGTTGAGGGCCGCTCGCCAGCTTTCGCGTGCCTGAGTGGGGTCGTCGTGTGAGATGAGTTCGGCCGCCTCCATCTGACTGAGGATGTCGGTCATAGCCGAATCTCCCCGGGAGTAGGCCCGGAACGTGGCGCCCAGCGATGACCCGACGGCCTGGGTTTCGCTGCCGTCCATGGTTGCTACCCGGGAGCGGGTTCTGCCGCCGAGCGGCGACTCTCGGGTCAACAAAAGCTGGTTGTCGAGCACAACGCCGGCCGCTCCTGCGGCAAAACACGCCGCCGCGGTGTGCATCCCGATGCCGCCCTGGGCAAATATGGGGATACGTACCAAATGGAGCAGCCGCTGGAGCAGTACAAAAGAGGTTTCTTCGCCCACCCACCCGCCGGCTTCGTTGCCTTTGGCGATGAGCCCGTCGACCGGGTGCTGAGCCGCGGCCAGGGCCTGCGGGAGAGACGTAACCACCACCAGGACCCGTTTGCCGGCTTTGCGGGCGGCGAGGACCGCCGCCTCCATGGGTACGCTGGCCGGGTTGGTCAGGATGACGGTCCCAAGCCCCGTCGGCGTAGCCTCGAGCACAGCGTGAAGCAGTTCGGGGGAGGAGGCGTCCACCATCACTCCGAAGGACGCTCCGGCGTGGGTCGCCAGCGTGCTCAGGGCGCGCATAACTTTTGGCCGGTCCTGGGTGAACTCAAGGTTCAAGACGCCCGTTGCACCGGCCCGGCACGCGGCAATCGCGAGCCTGGCATCGGGCGTGCCGGCGGGTGTTAGGACTATGAAGGCCAAGGGTGGGGACTTAGGTGGAGCTAGGTACTGGTTATTGGCCATATCTCAGAGTCACGGCGGGTTAGTGATCTGTCAACCGTTCCAGGGCCTCCTTCGGGCGTATCAGCGTTGTGTTCATCCATTCTTAACAGGTCGATACCGTTTTCAGTGCAGGAAGTTGTAAAAGATTTGATTTCGAAAGACATCTGTCCTGACGCCACCACCGCCGCCGAAAACCCGGGTCCGGCGTCCACGATCCTGAGGCTCCATTCCCCCTCTGCGGCGGGCAGGTCAAAGGAAGCGCCGGCGCTGCCGACGATGACGTCAAAACGCTTCAGACCGTAGCCGAGCCCGCGACCGGTTGCTTTGATGAATGCCTCCTTGCACACCCAGGTCTGGAAGAAGGAGTCGCCGCGAGCCGGAGCTTCAAGACGGTTCCAGGCGGCGAGTTCTCGGGCGGAGAACGAGTTGATTGCCAGCATCTCGAGATCCCTGGCCGGGTCGTGCCACTCGATATCCACTCCGACCTGAGCGCTTCGGGCCACGGCCAGTAGGCCAACTCCGTGGCTGTGCGAAAGGCTGAACTGCGGTGGCTGCGGATGAATAGCGGCATCGAGGGCCGGCTTGCCGTACTGCCCGGCGGTAAAGGTCAGGCTTTCGGGTTCGGTGCCAAGGTACCGGCCCAGGATCCGGCGGAGATTCGCCCGTCCCGATTGGTAGTCATTCCGGGCCAGGTCGTTGGAGTACCGGTCTGCTCTTCGCAATTCCTGGGGACCGAGGAGGCCCCGGTCCAACTTCGGATCGGTTACTCCGAGGGCAAACCTCCACAGGTGCAGTTCATCCTCCGTAAGGGCAGGGGGATCGGCGGCGGCTGGGGTCCGGAACATCTTCGAATTAAACAGCGATTCAGGCTTGGAGGCGAGGGGTCCGGCAACTGCCTGAGGGGGCGTCTTTAGTCCGACCTGGACTCGCCGACGGCATCGGGGTGGGGGTTGGCGAAGTATTCGTTCAACCAGGCCCGCGAGGACGGATCCTGTTTGAGGTAGGTGTCAAAGAAGGCAACGCCCATGGACTTGATGAGGTCGGCGCGGTCCCGCAGCGGATTCGGGAAGCCCAGGCCGGTTTCACCCGAAGGGCGCTCGTCCGTCGAGGTGGCCATGTCCGACTTACGGGCAAACGTGGCGTGGCCGGCCCCTTTCAGGGTCAGCAGGAAACGGTCGAAGCCGCGGATCTGATCGAACGGGGTTCGCCGCCACGGGCCGGCGGCCGGGCCGTAGTCATGGGTACCGGTGAGAAACATGGCCGGAGTGCCGAAATCCGACCATGCGCCGTCCGAGATCCCCATGGTGCCCGGACCTTGCGCCGACATCGCAAAGGTAGCTCCGACCCGTGGATCCCGGAACGACTGAGCGGGTCCGCCGCGGCTTTCGGGCAGGTCCACCCGCATGCCCCCGGAGGCCATTGCGGTGTGGGCACCGAACGAGTGGCCGGCCACTCCGACGCGGCCGGCGTCGGCCACCCGGCTCAGGGCCGGATCGGTGGCGATCTGATCGATAGCGAACGAGATGTCGAGCGGGCGGTTCACCAGGTTGTCGGGGTCCTCAATGCTGCTCTGGAGGAGTTTTTTGAGGGGCAATTCGATCAACCCGCCCCGGACGGGGTTCTCAAGCAGCCAGTCTGTGGCCAGGCCGAGGTCGCAGGTAAGGCACAGGATTGCGCCCCCGTCGCTGCCAATGTGCTGAGGAAGGATGACCACGTACCCGTGGGATGCCAGGTGCCGGGCGAAGTACCCGTAGCTAGCCCGGTTCGCCCAAAGTCCGTGGGAAAAGGCGACAACCGGGAAGGTCTGCCCGGCCGGGGCCCGGGGGATGAACAGCCGGGCCGGAACTGCTCGATTCCTCGCCCCGTCGTTCCATTCCCGGTCGACGATGTCGACGGAATAGGGTCCGGTACGGGCCTTGTAGAGGCCCTCCTCGGCCGCTGCTGTACCCGGCGTAATGAGAAGCGCAACCAGAACAACCAGTGACGCTGCAAAAAATCGCCCTACCAACCGTTGCCGCATTAGACAGATCCCCCGGACGCCGAGGCGTTCCCCCGGCGCTCCTGTCTTACCCCTGTCTCCCCAAGTTCATACGCTCGCCGGTCTGCGAGGTGCACATTGGCCCGCAGGAGTTGTTGCGCCGTCGTCCAAACCTGGTCTTTACGGTTCGACGAATGTGTAGGTGCAGGTGAGCACCCAGACCGCTTTTTCCCTGCCCGGGTCACTGAAGGTGCAGGGCAGAGGTGCACCCGGACCCGATGTCCTGGTGGTCTCGTCTTTGCCCCCGAAGTCGGGAACGGTCGCTTCCGCCTTGACCGAGTTGCCGCATCCGCCGGTGGCCGATGCATCCTCGTTCCGGGCGCTGAAGCGGCCGATGATTATCGCCTTGACTACGGCAGTGCAGTTCGTGAGTTCGTGGCCCACGCAGGTGTCGGCGTCGATCTGAATTTTGTCCGAGTAGCCCGCCAGTCCGATGACGCAGGATCCGGGTACCGGGATCTGCTCAACCGACATCGCAGGAGGAGCGGACATCAGCACCATGGCCATTACGGCGGACAGCACCAAGGCGGTTCTCAGCTTCACGGTCTCCTCCTGACGATAGTGAGGTGTTTTGGCCGCCCCATGATAACTCCGGGATAGGTCCGGCTGGACCGGGTGGACCCGAAAATGCTATAGCCGCTGCGCGTGCGTTCCAATAGGATGGACGGGCTCGGCCGCCGGAATCAAATCAACATCACCCCAACGGCTTTGCCAACAACCGTGGAGATAGGCAAGGAGTTCGAACGTGCGAAAGACGACGAAGTTTGCGCTGGGAATGATGCTTGTGCTGGTAACCGGCCTGCTGGCGGCCCCGCCTGCAATGGCCGCGGGCTGTACGGTCAGCGACGGTGTTTTCCAGGGCACTTCTTACGTCTTTGGGACAAGGTTTGCCGACACCATCGACTGCAGTTCGGTAACAACCACAATCGCGATATTCGGTCTGGCCGGCGACGACACCATCATCGGCGGAACCGGAACCACCTCCATCTTCGGCGGCCCGGGCGCGGACACCATCACCGGCCTCGGTGGCAACGACCACATAAATGGGGGCCCGGATAACGATCTGCTGGTCGGCGGCGATGGGTTGAACCTCATGAGCGGCGGCGACGGGGTGGACACCATGTACGGCGGTTCCGGTAGCGACAGCATGAGAGGTGATGGTGACGGGGACTTCATTTACGGTGGCGGCGGCACCGACATCATCAACGGGGGCCCGGGCGACGACGTTCTGAACGGCGAAGGTGGGACCGACTCCATCAAGGGCGACTTCGGCAACGACACCATCAACGGCGGAGACGGTGACGACATCCTGCTGAGCGGCGGGGCCGGCAACGACACCATCAACGGCGGCGACGGCGACGACGAGATGCGGGGCGAGGGCGGGGCCGACACCATGAACGGCGGCAACGGCGAGGACTTCATCGACGGCGGAGACGGAAACGACAACCTGAACGGCAACGACGGTGCGGACGCGATTGTTGGGGGAACCGGCAACGACTCCATCAGCGGGGGCGACGGCGACGACCTTCTCTCCGGGGGGACCGGCAGCGACACCATCAACGGGAACACCGGTCGGGACGCCATCAACGGAGACGAGGGCAACGACGACCTGTTCGGCGACTCCGGCGAGGACGTGCTGGACGGGGGAGACGGAGCGGACTCCATCTTCGGGGGTACCGGTCCGGACCGGCTATCGGGTCCTTCGGGCGACGGCGCCGCCGACTTCTTGAACGGCGGGACCGACAACCCGATTATCGATCTGTCCTTAGACACCTGCGATGAGTCTGAGGGCACCAAGGTGGAGTGCGAACTCTAGACGGGCCCCCCTTTTATTAGGGCGAGGCCCGCCTTAAATTAAGGAGAGGGAGAGGGCGAGGGCGCCGGCGCAGGCTCCTCGTCCTTGAACGCCTCAGCCGCTCGGGGCGCCAGCGTGGGGTCCAGCCGGACGGCCTCCTCGATCTGGCGTCGCCCTTCCTCCCGTTCCCCCTTCTTGTCGTAGAGGATCAGGCCGTAGTTGAAGTGGGAGGCGGCGTTTGCCGGGTAGTTCTTCAAGACCTTCTGGTAGATGAGGACCGCTTCATCAGTACGCCCCAACGCTTCCTTCAATACCGCTAGGTTGTAGAGCGCCGGCAGGTAGTTGGGATCTTCCTTCAGAGCCCGGAGGTAGTAGTCCTGGGCCTCCCCGCCGCGATTCTGAAAATGGGCGAGCATCCCCAGGTCGAAGTAGGCGATCTTGTTGTCCGGGTCGGCCAGGACGATATCCAGGTAGTGGGAGTGGGCTTGATCCAGGTTGCCGTCCCGAATGGCCTGATCCGCCAGTTGAAACGACCGTTCGATCGGAGTGGGTTCGTCGCGGCTGGCCCGGGCGGCGGCAGCGACCACGGCGAGCACTCCGATTAGGAGAACGATTGCCAGGTACCGGTTGCGCTTGCCACCGGCCCGCTTCTGGCCGGTCGCAGGAGTAGCCGGGACCTCTGGTTGATCAAGCTGTTCGCTGGTCCTCTGCCTCTTGGTTTTCTTGGCCTTCTGAAGTTTGCCTCCCCGGGTCGTCGCCTCTCCGGTCGCCGGAGGCGATGTGATGGCGGCGGGTGCGGGGGACTGGGGGGCCGGGGACGGCGCCGGTTTGGCCCCGACCTTCCTGGCGTAGGGGCCGGCGGTGACCTCAAACGAGTCCTCTCCCGAGACGTCCCGTCCATCCAGTTCCGCTGTCCATCGCACGGTCCACACACCCAGCGGTGCGTTTGGCGCAACGTTGAAGTCCAGGTGGTAGATGCCTGGAGCGGTCCTGTCCGGGACCGCCTTAATCAATACCGGCTGGTTGTTGGGGTCCAGGACGTAGACCCGCGGTCCCGCGGGATCCGCCGGGGTGTCACCGGCGAAGAACTCTGCCGGCAACCTGATCGTCCGGCCTTGCGCAACAACTAGTTCCATTGGGGCCAATTTTGCCCTATCTCTGCGGTGGAGCGCCCACGATGCCGGGACTTTTGGATGGACCTGGATAGCGCGGCCCTTAGATCACAGATAATTCAACGGAACTTTACTTCTTGGGCTGGAACTCGCGGCCCCGACTGCTATGATCCGCAGTTGGTAGGCGTGTGCCTGCCGTTAAAAATTGACCACTTAAATAGATCTTGACGAATTGAAGCGCCGTTTTCGGACCCGTAGGGTTCGGGATCGGAACCGGGGGGCTCCTGCGCAAGCAACGGGGTTCGCCTGAATTTATTGGCCGAAAGGAAGCCCTAGCTATGTCCGCACAAACTTTGGCGCCGACCAGGAGCACTTTGCGTGTCTTCCTGGCGGGTTCCGTCACGATCATGCTCATGTTCGCAATTGCCCAACCTAGTCGGGCAGGCTTTCAGAACTGCGCAGCCGACGCCAGCGCTACCAACCGCCCCTCGCTCGTCAACACCTCGAGCGTCAACCCGGTGAACGCAACTCACAACGAGAACGACAACGACGCGTCGAACCCGACCGTCCAGGTCGGCCCGACCGGACCCGT
>JAJCYE010000030.1 GCA_029263075.1 Actinomycetes bacterium | reverse complement strand
ACGATCCCGAAGGGAGTCGGCGTGGAGTTCTTGGCGTTGTTCTGGGTGTACGGATACAACGCGTAACCCTCATACAGAAGAGACTTTGCCAGGTCCTCGACGGTTTGAGTCATCACTGTTTCTCCTCGGGAAACTTGAACTCGTACGGGCTGAACTGGTGAAAGTCTTCGATACCCAGCAGCTTGGATACACATGCGTCGAACGTCGGCAGGCCCTGCTCGGTCTTGTACTTGATCAGCGCGTCCATGGTGGGCCGCCTCATGGTCATCCACACCGTATTCGGGTAGTAGTGGTCGACCATCGACTTCCATATGTCCACCGGCATGCGGAACTTCGCCGCACTGTCCCACGGGACCTGGACGATCTGGATCCGGCCGTCTTCACCCCGGTAATAGATGGACCCGGAGAAGTGGAAGGTGATGGGGACTTCGCCCCCCGGCAGCGCGTAGAAGTATTTGGTTGCCGCCAATTCCAGATCAAAGTTATTGGCCACGATGACGTCTTCGGTGGTAGCGCCGGTGAAGCCCTGGACCAGCAGGAATACCGTCGCCCACGGGAAGCTGCGGGTGGTGGCAGCCCACCGGCTCGGGTCTCCGAATAGCTCGAACAACTTCGCCCGAGTCTCGGCGTCGTACTGGCGCTGGTTGGGGTCGATCTGGATCTGGATGGTCAACGCAATGGTGAAGACCTCCCAACCCAAAGGTTCGGTGATCGCCAGGTTGAACTTCATCGTCGGCGCCGAAGCGACCTTTACGACGTCCGCCCCGAGGATGGTGAACATGGGCTGCGGGAGCTTGCTCGGGCCGGTGTCTATGTACCCGCGTTTGCCGGAATACACGCCGTCGGGCGACTGCTGAGCCGGGATCTCGCTGGGGGCAACAGCCGCCTTCGCCTTGGGAGTACCCGGCACCGAAAGAGTGTCCTCCTCAGATTTTTGAGATTCGTCGTCAGTCATTCAAACTCCAAACGTAAGTAGGCAAAGTGTCCGGCGCCGCCAGGCAAACCGGTCCGGGGCCGCCAGGCAAGCGCCCGGCGAAAAGGGGCCGGGGGGGAAGTCGGGGGGCAAAGCAGCCCCCAACAAGAGGGGCCCCAGCCCCCCAACTGCTACCACCCCGCGCTCTCCTGCTTCAGCCCTTCGAAATACTGGCCCACGGCTTCTTTGAGCTCGGGCCCCCCGGAGATGCCCTCCCACTTAGCTTTGATCAGACCAACCAGTTCATATGCCTGGTCCACCGGCGCCACCGAGTACTGCGGAGGGTCGGCCAGCCTGTTGATGATCAGCGCCTCGATATCGGTTTGAAGAGTGTCCAGGATCGGGTTGAGACTCTTCAGCTCGTCCCACGCGTCCAGATATAACTCGCATTCCGTTGCCCCGGCGGGACTCGGATACAGACCGATGATCTTGTTTGCGGTACCGCTGTTGAAGAAGAAGCACAGCCCGATGGGAACGCCGAAACTTGCCCACAACTCATCGGGCAGATTGAAGTCGTCCAGCCACAGAACCCGGTTGCCCGTCGGCCGGTAGACCGCATCGCCCGATCTCAGCGCCCAGCAGGTCGCGCAGACACAACAGATGCGGCGCTCCTCCAGATGAAGAAGGTGGCGGTGACGGGTTGGGATGGGCAGCCCACATAGGTCGCACTGCTCATCCGACACCGGCTTGGGCGGCTTAACCAGGCTCTTCAAGTTGGCGATGGCGGAGGGTTTCCGGCGCATTGCGGCCCATCCGGTTGCCCCGGACGATGCCGCGTCGGAAGATGCTCCGTTCCCGTTGGACTGCTGTCCGTTGGAAGAAGTGGGCTCGTTCATACCGCTAATGCGACCCGTACTCCCACGTTTTCGTCGTACAGCAGCGGAATTGGCACCAGGTGGAGACGTTCTTCGTCCAGCGAACGCCCGGCGCGGGGGAGGAAGAACTTCCGCGAACAACTCGGGCACTGGAGAATGCCCTCAATCAATTCACCACCCGATATCGGGCTGCCGCAACCTGCACAGGTGTCCTTGTAGGCGAGCATGGTGCCATCGACATTTGCCACCACCAGCTTGAACCCGGAAAGGTCCGCGCTGATTACCTTGCCTACCGGGACCCGCATGGTGCCCTCTACCTCGAACCAGGCCGACTCCTGCTTGGGGGCCGCCGACTGAGCTTTGCCCTGAGCATTCACGACAGGAAGCATCGGACCTTTGCCCGGGCTCTTCTCCTGTTCGATAACACCCTCGACCTGCAGTCCCACCAGGTCCGGAGCCGACTCATCCAAAGCCTTCTTGATGGCCAACTCCAGGGTCGCCTGCGACGCAGGACATCCTTTGCAGCTGCCTTCAAGTTGCAGATAAGCGACGCCGTCTTTGATGCGAACCAACTCCACCGAACCCCCGTGGGAGGCCAGATAGGGCCGAACGCTGTCCAAGCCCTCTTCCACCCGCTCGTCGAGCGGGACCGGATAGAGGTCGTGGATCAACAAAAGGCTTGCGAACACACCGTCCTGGATCAACTCGGCCCTCATGGGAGCGCCAGCGTCACCGGAGTCGGTCAGTACTTGAACTACTTTTGCCAGGCCCAAGCCGTAAAGCTCCATGATGGAGCGCATGAAGTCCTGTGCCGTCTTCCGAACGGTGGGGTCGGACAGGCCATCAATTTGGGCAGCCAACTCCTGGACTCGGTCCATGAGCTGGGTGGGTGCCGGCGCCGTTTGACCAGAAGGGGCGGCGGCCGAAGCCGCCGCCCCCCCGGTCGCACTCATTACCAAGAGCGCGTAACCTCGATGAGCACTCTTAGCAGAGGCTCGTGGGCGTGTGCATAACCTTCTTGACCCGTCCGCCGCCGGTGTACATGTGCACACCGCAGGGCAGGCAGGGGTCGAAGGAACGTACAGCCCGCATGATGTCGATCCCCTTGAAGTTCTCCGGGCCGTTCTCCTCGAAGATGGGGGTGTTCTGTACCGCGTCCTCGTACGGACCCGGGGTTCCGTAACGGTCACGGACCGATGCGTTCCACGGGGTCGGCGGGAAGGGCTGGTAGTTGGCTACCTTGCCGTCACGGATGACCATGTGGTGAGAGAGCACTCCACGAACTGCCTCATGGAATCCGACCGAGACTGCCTCGTCCGGCACCGTGAAGGAGTTCCAGCTCTTGGTCCGGCCTGCACGAACCTCAACAAACGCCTTCTCGAGGTTGTACAGGGCCACCGCTGCGTTGTACGCCTGGTGGTAGGTACGTGCACGGTCACGCTCGATAGCGTTGGACCACTGCGGCACCTTCCACTCGAACTCGACCTCCGGGAAGTTTTCGCTTCTCGGCAGGCTGATCAGGGTGCTGTCGCCGGTTGCCTTGAGGTATCCGAGGTCGACGAGCCCGGCCTTTGCGGTGCACCACTGGCGAGCAAATGCTCCACCACCGGTGTCACAACAAACGTGGGTGTCGGTCCTCTTGTCGTAGATGCGAGGCGAGGTAACCCAGCTGTACTTGTCGTTGAAGTCACGCTTCTGCGGCTTCGGGAACGTGGTCTTGTTCCACGGGTGGTCCGGGCTGACCTCGTTGCCCAATGGGTCGTGAGTCACCCACGGGGTGGTCGTGCCACTCCACTCGTCGAAGTACGAACTGCCCAGCAGGATACGGATCATGAGGTTGATCTCCACCAGGTCGGTGGTGACCAACTCGCCGTTGATTGCGATACCCGGGGTGATGAAGCGGTGACGGCCCCAGTCGGTCATGTTCTTGTACGAGTAGTCCACGACCTCGGGGTCGTCGAACGATCCCCAGCACACGAGGTTGGTGTCGCGGTATCCGACACGCTCGTAACCGGGAAGTGCCTCGTAGAAGAAGTCGTAAAGGTCGTCGTGCATGGGGACCGAGCGCTTTACGTAGTCCATGTACTTCATCAGGCGAACGTAGTAGTCCGTCAGGGTTTGGTGCGTGATGTCGGCACTGCATCCGCCGGGCATGATTGTCGACGGGTGGCAGTGACGCCCACCGAGCAGGCAGTACATCTCACGGGTGTACCGGGCGACGTGCAGCGTCTCCAGGTAGAAGTCACCGGTGAACGGGTTCAGGGCCCGCATGATGTCCGCAATGGTGCGGTAACCGTGGAAGTTGGAGCCCGGAGCCAGGGTCTGCTCGGCGAGAGCCAGGACCTTGGGGTTGGTCTCCTTCACCATCTGCTCGCAGAAGTCCACGTTCGCCATGCAGTCGTTGAAGATTGCGTGGTCGAAGATGAAGTCTGCGGTCTCAGCCAGGTTGAAGGCGTAGTCGCCCAACTTCGGGGGCTTTACGCCGTACGCCATGTTCTGGTTGAGGCACGAGCAGGTGCAGTGGTTGTCACCGCAGATGCCGCAGATTCGTGAGGTGATGAAGTGTGCGTCACGAGGGTCGATGCCCTTCATGAAGATATCGAACCCACGGAAGATCATGGAACTCGAGTAGCACTTGAGGACTTCTTTGTTCGTAAAGTCGATCTCAGCGTGGATACCGAGGCTTCCCACGATTCTGGTGATCGGGTCCCACGACATCTCCTTGACAACCACGTTCTGCTGGGTGGTTGGCCTCTCTGTAACAGCCATGAACTCTCCTCTCGACTTTCCTACTACCGACTAAGGGGTTGAGTAACCTACTGGCCCTACCAGCGCTGCTGGTAGCCCGAGAGGTTGACGTTGCCGGGCTTGCGCCATTCCGGCTCTTTGTCGTAAACCAGATCGATCGACTGCTTGCGGAAGAACCGCAGCACCGGACCGTAGGTGTACTTGGCTGCATTGGACGACAGCTTTGCGTTGGCTGCCTCATCCATGAACGGCATGTACTTGTCTGGGAACCCAGGCATCGTGCAAGCCATGCAGATGCCGCCGACGTTCGGGCATCCACCAATTCCGTTGACCCATCCGCGGACGGGGACGTTGCACTTCACAACCGGACCCTTGCAACCCAGCTTGACCAGACACCTGTGGTCGCTGCCGTACTCGGTTGCAAAGTCGCCGTGCTCGTAGAAGGCAGCACGGTTGCAGCTCTCGTGGACGCTGCGGTTGAACAGCCACTTGGGACGCAGGCAGTCGTCCAACTCGATCAGCGGGGCGAGGCCGGCAAGCATCAGCGCGAGGTAAAGGATGGTCTCGGTGATGTTGTCGGGCTGAGCCGGGCATCCCGGGATGCAGACGATTGGGATTCCTGCTGCCGACTTCCAGTTCCAACCCAGGTAGTCCGGGAGGCCCATGGCGCCCGTGGGGTTGTTCTTCATGGCGGGGATACCGCCGTAGGTAGCGCAGGTGCCGACTGCGACTACCGCTGCTGCCTTCGGTGCAAGACGGTCGACCCACTCGTTGGTGGTGATCGGCTGTCCCGTTACCGGGTCCTGGCCCAAAGCTGCGAAGTGACCTTCTCCGCTGAGATTCTCGTTGGGGATGGATCCCTCGACCAACAGGACGAATGGAGCCAGCTTGCCCTCATCAGCGTCGAACCAGGCCTGCATGAAGTCGTCACCGTTCTCGTACGCGATGACGGGGTGGTGAATGACCAGCTTGGGCATGCCCGGGATGATTCCGCGGACGATGTCCTCGAGGCTTGGATTCGTTGCGGACGTCATGCCCACCGAGTCGCCGTCGCAACTCAATCCTGTGGTCATCCACAGGGCATGAGCAACTACTTGTTCGGTCGCACGCTGTCCGGGGACAAACTCAACCGTCGCCATGAATGCTCCTCTCCTTGACCAACTACCGACATTTCAAACCTTCGGGAGTGAAGTTCCAGGAAGAGCCCTTTTGGACTGCGGTTCGTTGCCTTCAGGGTCTGACTGGGATTCACGACCTTCAGCAGGAATCACACTACGCCTGTCTTACTTAATTGGGCAAATGGAAACTGACTAATTGCCAAAGGTTTTTCCAAATCATCTAAAAAAGACTAGTCTTCGCACCGTAGCTGGCAGAAAACTGTGCCCCAAGGTGGATTTCCTTTGATTTAGGGCCCCTTTTGAGCCAGAGTAAAACCCGGGAAGTCGGACGAAGGGAGAGTCGGATGGGAGTCGGACTTAAGCTGGCGGCAGTTGGAGCGGTGGGAGCAGCGGCCTTGGCAGGCCTCGGTGCTGCGTTTGCCGGATACAAGTACTTCTTTGACCCGGACCAGGGCGGAAAGCGGCGCAGTTCGGTGGCCAACGTCGCCAAGAACGCAGCCGGGAATTACGGCCTGGACGGCATAGGCAAGGCTTCGATGCAGCACTTCATGGAGACTCTTGCCGGCGCCGGCAAGTAATCACTCTGAGTTCACGCAACCGGTCGCTCCCTTCGGGGGCGGCCGGTTTTTATTCCTTGGGGACTATCAACTTTTCGGTGAGGCTGATTGTCAGAGCCTTAAACCCTCCGCCGGCCAGGTTATGGTCGCCGAGACTTTCCAGGAGTAGCTCGGTCACCTCGTCCAACCTCAGGGCCACCGCCAGAGTGATTAGGGCCTGGTACGCGCACACTTCGTAGCGTTCAACTCTGCGGGCCGACTCAACGGCAAAAGCATCAAGAACCGCGTCCGAGGGCTTGCTCTCGAGAAAGTCGGAGAACTCTTCGATCAATCCGTTCATCCCGGCGCAGGGGATTCGTTGCGGGTTCCGGCCGACCAACCCGAACACGGCGACCAGCCGGTCCAGTCGCTTCTCGGCAACCAACTGGTACTGCTTGTACACGTCGACCAATTCCGGATCGGAACATCGCATAGACATGCGGCCCAACGAACGGACGGCTTTGGTCTCGGCGTCGTACAGGACGCACAACTCGTGTTCGAAAAGATCCCGGGCGGACTCCATCTGCCTAAGCCAGTAGGCGGCCGAGAAGTTCGCACAGCACGTGGTAGTGCGGCGCTTGGGCCTCCTGGATGCGTGGGATGTAGTCGGCGGAGATGACGAGGGAACGGTCGCACAGGTCGGCCAGACGGCCACCGCCGTAGCCGGCTAGCCCAACGGTCATCAGTCCCCGCCTTCGGGCCTCTTCAATCGCAGCCAGGACGTTTCGGGAGCCCCCACTGGTGGAGATGGCGATGGCGACGTCACCCGGGGCTCCGTACGCAATCACCTGACGGGCGAAAATGTTCTCGAATCCCACATCGTTGCCCACCGCCGTCACCACGGCGGCGTCGTTGGTCAGGGATATCGCGGGGATCGGCCGCCGGCGGGCTCCAACGCTGCTGGGGGCCACCAGGTCGACGCAAAAGTCCTGCGCGTCGGTGGCCGAACCACCGTTGCCGAAGATGAGGATCTTGCCGCCGGCCCTGACGCGGTCGGCAATCAGTTGAGCGGTCTCCACCATCCCGGCGGGATCCATCGACCCGTTTCGCATCGCAATGATGTCTTCGGACTTTTGAAGGACCGACGCGCTGACCTCTTTGAGCACGCTTTTGGAGTCGGTCTCCGCCTCCGCCAGCCACGGGTACAGGAAGCTGGACTTGCCGGTGTCGTGGGCCGGACCCTTGGGGCGGTCTTCCAGAAGACCTTTATGGTCGAAAAAGACGTGAACCAGTTCCCAAAGGATGTGATAAAGCGTTTCGTGGATCTCCTGGACAATGTACGGATCGTCCGAGGGGACCTGGAAGACATGTTCGCAGTCGGCGGCCACACCGGGCCCCCCAAGGAAGATCGAGAGCATCCCCAGCGCTTGCGCCTGCTTGAGAGCCGCCGATACCGCGTCCCGGCCGAAGTCGTGGGGGCCGTGGATCATGCCGATGGCGATGTCCTCCGGCACGGCGATGGTAGTCAACTGCTGCGAGATAAACCCGACCCGGTCTTCGACCGCGAGCCCTACGGATGCGGCGGCGTCGTTGGGGAGTGCCATGGCGGGCAGCGCCCGCTTGCCGACGATGACCGGGTGGACGAACTCCACGGAGACGTGCTGGGCGTCGGTGGCTGCCGGTCCGGTGCCGAAGGCGACAAGGCGTCCGCCCCGGATGAACCGGCGGGCCATGAGCAGGCAGAGTTCGGCCATCCGGGTGTTCTCGGCCTCGAAGAAGCTGCGGCAGAGCCGTTCGCGCTCGGCGTAGGCGGCTTCAACAACGGAGGTCAGGTCGCTAGTCATGCGTCAAGACTAACTCCGCGCCATCCGCTTTGGGCGGCGCGAAGGAGCAGTCCCCTTCCGGCGCCGAAGGCTACGTGACTAACAGATCCGGGGAAGCGGATCCCCTATCAGCATGTCCATGATCCTCGTGCCGCCGAAGGCCGTCTTCACCAGGACCATTCCCTCCGGCTGCTCCTGAACTTTGCCGATTAGCGCAGCCCGCTCGCCTCCCGGGGTTGCCTGCATGGCCGCCAGCGCGGCCGCCCCGCTCTCCGCCGCCACGACCACAATCATCTTGCCCTCGTTCGCCACGTACATCGGGTCGATGCCCAGGATCTCGCAGGCGCCACGGACCGGGCCGTTCACCGGCACCGCCTCCTCGTCCAGGACCACACCGACGTTGGCGTCGTGGGCGATCTCGTTCAACACGGTCGCCACTCCCCCGCGGGTCGGGTCACGCATGACCCTCAGATCCGCTCCGCACGCATCGATCAACGACTCGACAATCGGCCACACCGACATGGTGTCGGACTCCACATCGGCGTCCAACTCCAGCTCTCCGCGGGCCAGCATGATGGCGGTCCCGTGGTCGGCGATGGTGCCCGATACCAGGATGTGATCGCCCGGCTTGACGCTGGCCGACGACAGGTCGACCCTGGGATCCCGCACGCCTACCCCCGACGAGATGATGTACATCCCGTCACATTTGCCCCGCTCGACAACCTTGGTGTCACCGGTGACTATCGGGACGCCGGCTTTCTGAGCGGCCGCCGCCATGGCCGCCACCTGATCCCGCAGGATGTCGGCGTCCAACCCCTCTTCGATCACGAAGGCGGTCGACAGGCACAACGGCCGGGCCCCCGACACCGCCAGGTCGTTGATGGTCCCGTTGACCGCCAGTTCGCCGATGCAGCCCCCGGGAAAACTCAGAGGCTTCACCACGTAGCCGTCGGTGGAGAAGTTCAACAATGTGCCGTTGACATCCAGCTTGGCCGAGTCCGCAAGCTCGCCCAGCGCATCGTTGGCGAAGGCCGGCGCAAACAGGCCCTCGATCAGCGTATGCGTGGTCTTGCCGCCGGCCCCGTGGGCCATGGTGATGTGTGTATCGCGGAACCGGGCCTTGAGCTTTCGCTGGCGCTCGATGCGCGCGAGTACCTCTTCTTCTAGATCTGGCACTGCAGTTGACCTCCTAGGGTTTGAAACTCAGGCGTCGGCTCGGGCTGCTGACTTCGCGAAACGGCCGAAGTTGTAGTACGCCGCACAGGCGCCCTCGGAGGAGACCATGCAGGTGCCGATGGGCGTTTCCGGCGTACACGCCGTGCCGAACACCTTGCATTCGTACGGCTTGATGACGCCCTTGAGAACCTCTCCGCACTGACAGGCCTTCGGGTCCGCCACCCGGACGCCCGGGGTTGCGTATCTGAGTTCGGCGTCGAAGTCGGCGTAAGCCTCGGACAGCTTCAGGGCGCTCTGGGAGATGAAACCCAAACCCCTCCACTCGAAGTAAGGACGCAGTTCGAAGACCTCCTGGAGCACCTCAAGCGCCCTCAGGTTCCCCTCGAACGGCACCACCCGGCCGTACTGGTTCTCCACCTCGGCCCGGCCTTCGTTCAACTGCTGCATGATCATCAGGATCGACTGCAAAAGGTCCAACGGCTCAAACCCGGCCACCACGATGGGGGTGTTGTAGTCCTCACAGATGAACTCGTAGGGCCGGGCGCCGACCACGGTGGAGACGTGCCCCGGACCGATAAAGGCGTCGAGCCTGAGGTCCGGCGAGTCCAGCAGAGCCTTCAGCGGCGGCACGATGGTGACGTGGTTGCACATGACCGAGAAGTTGGTGATTCCTTCCGCCTTGGCCCGCATCAGAGTCAGGGCGGTTGAGGGGGCGGTGGTCTCGAAGCCGATGGCGTAAAACACGACCTGACGGTCCGGGTTCGCGACCGCCATCTTCAGGGCATCCAACGGTGAGTAGACGAAACGGATGTCGGCGCCGTCGGCCTTGGCGTCGAGGAAGCTGCCGTTGCCGCCGGGAACCCGCATCATGTCGCCGAAGCAGGTGAAGATGACCTCCGGGTTGCGGGCAATGGCGATTCCGTCGTCCACCCGGCCCATCGGGATCACACAAACCGGGCAACCCGGGCCGTGGACCAGTTCCACGTTCTCCGGCAGGTGGGCTTCGATGCCGTGCTTGTAGATGGTGTGAGTGTGCCCGCCGCACACCTCCATGATCTTGTAATGGCGCCCGGGTTCGGTCAGTGCAGCGATCTGCACCCCTAGGGCCCTGGCCAGCTCCGCATCACGAAATTCGTCGACATACTTCATTCCGACTCCTTTAGGCGTGTGATCGCCACTCCGGCATGCACCAATAGACGGCTCCCCACTTCGACCGGCAGCACCAGGTCAATACCGACCCGGCCGACCTGCCCATGGGGGTCCTCACAGACGGCATCGAAGCCGTCGACTTCCAGAACCTTGACCTCGACTGCAACGTCACCACAGGTGAGACACCCGTCCACCACCGAACAGGCGACGGCGTAAGAACCCGGGTCCAGGACCTGCAGCGGTTCGCCGATCTTCATGCCCGGCGTCCCGTTCGCGGCCCGGCTCACGTGATGTTGGAGGTTTTGAGCTGTTCGATTTCGTCTTCGAAAGCTTCGCCCAGACCCCTCAACAACTTGAGGGTGGCGGCGGCTTCCTCTTCGTCAACCTTGGATAAGGCGAAACCGACATGGATGAGAACCCAGTCGCCAAGATGGATTCCACCCTCTTCCTTGGCCAAAAGGCCGACGTTCACGTTGCGTCTGACTCCTCCGACATCGACCTTGGCAATCTGGTTAACAGGGTCGATGAACTCAAGGATTTGACCTGGGATAGCAAGACACATGGGCCGACTCCCTGTCTTTTAGATGATGAAGCAACGCCGTAGCGCTGCCGTTCGACTATCAGGAGGGTTAGCTTACCACCGCGATCTGGTCAAACAAAGTCGAAGAATTCGGGGTATTTACCGGCCCCTAGAACCCCTTCAGAACCACACTTGCGAACCGGTCATCGACCCGCAGTGGCTGGCTACACGAAGTGTGAAACCGAATGGCCTGCAACACGGTTGCCCCCTGAAGAACAGTGACGTGGGATTCAGACCGGAAGCTGGAATCTCCCGCGTTGGCCGCCGCCGCAGTAAAGGTGTCGCCCAGAAGGACTGTTCCGTCGAAATACACCTTCCCCGCTCCGCCGGACTTCTCGCTCACCTTGATCCGGACCGGGCTGACGTCGCCGGGGTCTCCCGTGGCGGATACCTTCTTCGGGTCCTGATTGTGCGCCAGCACGTTGTTGCCGACGTACTGCAAATCCAAAGACCCGGGCTTGCCGTAGGTCTCGCACAGGTCCGCCGCCGGCTGCAGGGCGTCCTGGTTCGGGCCCCTGCCGTCCTTGTCCCCAAAGTCCACCAACTCAACGCTGCCGAACCTGTCTCCCAGGTGTAGCGGCTGACTGCACGAGGTGTGGAACTTGATGGACTGCAGGACGGCCGCGCCGTCCAGCACCGTCACATGAATCTCGGACCTAAACGTCGAGTCCCCGGCCGCGGAGGCGAGTGCTGAGAACTGGTCGCCCAGGGCAACCAAGTCGCTGAAGTACACCTTGCCGCCACCGTTGGCCTTCTCGCTGACAATGATCGTCACCGGCCCGGTGGCGCCCGGGTCCCCGGTAGCGGCCACCTTGCCCGGGTCTTGGTGGTGCTGCAACTCATTTCCGCCCAAGTAGCGCAGCGTCAACATCGCCGGCTTGCCGTACGTCTCACAAAGATCGCCTTGGAACTGCCCCAAGTGGTGACTGGGATCCGAATCGGTGACCGGCTGGGGCAAGCTGGCGGCGGTTTGTGCGACGAGTACGGCCAGGCTCGAGTGCTGGCCGATTCTGACTGTCGATGAATAGGTGAACACCCATTCTTCGCCGGGGTTAATTGCGTTGTCCTCGTTTTCATCGCCCACGTTAAATCCGTTGACGCCGGTCACCGGGTTGGGGGTGAAATCGTCCGACGGGTCACCGGGGGTGCCGGAATCATCGGTAATTACCGGCTGAGTGACGGTGTCGGTTGCTGTAACCAGATAGGTCCAGGTGACCGAGTCCCCGACTTGTCCGACCGGGCCGGTCGGCTGGTCGGCATCTTGGCCAATGTCGTCCAGATCCGGCTCCGGGAGGGTTTCTTCGCCACCATCCTGGTCCATGAAGCCGACCAGGACAACGCTGCCGAACCGGTCTCCCAGGTGTAGCGGCTGACTGCACGAGGTGTGGAACTTGATGGACTGCAGGACGGCCGCGCCGTCCAGCACCGTCACATGAATCTCGGACCTAAGCGCCGAGTCCCCGGCCTGGGAGGCGAGGGCGGAGAACTGGTCGCCCAGGGCAACCAAGCCGCTGAAGTAAACCTTGCCGCCACCGTTGGCCTTCTCGCTGACAATGATCATCACCGGCTGGGTGGCGCCCGGGTCCCCGGTAGCGGCCACCTTGCCCGGGTCTTGGTGGTGCTGCACCTCATTTCCGCCCAAGTAGCGCAGCGTCAACATCGCCGGCTTGCCGTACGTCTCACAAAGATCGCCGGTCCCGCCGGGGTCTATGCGCGTGTATTTCTCCAGATTGACCTCAGGGTCATCCGAAGCCGAAGCTCCCGCGGGAGCCGGGGCGATAATCGCCGCCAACACCGCAAAACAAAGAACCACTGCCGCCAACGGTCGGCGTGATAGGCACCCGCGAAATGATGGTGAAGCTGGTGTCACAGGGTCCCCCGTTCGGATCAGGCCAAGCCATTTATCGTCGGGTTCGAGTTTGCCTGATCGGTGCTGCGCAGCCATCGACCAAATGACGTACTTTCGTTCCCAAGACGATGGAGTTGATCCGCCCCTTGGGGGCGGAGTGGGACCGTTCACACAAATAGGCCCCAGCCGGTGCGTGAGCGAGCGCCGGCGGAGGGCTTCTTAGCTCCGGTTGCCGGATGGGTCGAAGACCCTCGCGTTGGCGATCACAGCCTGTCCCAGCGAGATGCCCCCGTCGTTCGGCGGAACGCGGTTGTGAATCAGCACCTCCAACCCGGCTTCGTGAAGACCCCGGCTAACCCGGTCCGCCAACAACCGGTTCTGGAAGGTGCCCCCGGACAACGCCACCGTCTTCAGGCCGGCGGCAGAGGCCGCACTGCGCGCCACCTTCACCAGGGCGGCACCCAGGCCGTTGTGAAAGGCAGCGGCGGCTTGCGGCACCGGTTCGCCTGCGGCCAAGTCCTGCGCCAGCGCCGACATGAGATCCACGCCCTGGATCAGGCCTCCCTCCAGACCGCACGGGTAGCTGCGGGTCACCTGGGGATCGGCGACCTGTTCGAACTCGATTGCCGCCTGCCCCTCGTAGCTGACGCTGTCGGCCAACCCGACCAGGGCGGCGGCCGCGTCGAAAAGCCTTCCTGCGCTTGAGGTGAGCGGCGAGTTGAATCCACGGGAGGCCATCTTGAGGATAGGTCCCCATCGGGGAGCAGTCCGGCGGACGAAGTCGATGCCCAGGTCCGGCGCGTCCTCCCCGAACGCTGCATTCAGGTAGACGGCTGCCATTCGCCAGGGCTCCCGGATCGCAGCGGCGCCGCCGGGCAGCGGCAGGTACGCCAGATGCGAATGACGCTCGTAGCCGGCCAGGTCCGCGATCAACACCTCGCAGCCCCAAAGGTTGCCGTCCTCCCCGTACCCGGTACCGTCCAGCGCCATTCCGACCACCCGTTCCGATCGGTGGTTGTCGGCCAGACATGAGGCAATGTGGGCGTGGTGGTGCTGAACCCCCACCAGTTCAACCCCCTCAAGCCCTTTCGCCCACTTGGTCGCCAGGTATTCGGGGTGGAGGTCGTGCGCAACAATCTTCGGCCGAACCTCGAAGACTGCCTGAAAGTGCTCCACCCCCTCCAAAAACGAGCTCATGGTCTCCCAGTTCTCCAGGTCACCCAGGTGGTGAGAGATGATCGCCCGGCCGCCGGAGCCGATGCAGAACGTGTGTTTCAACTCCGGGCCGGCCGCCAGGATCGGGGCGCCGAACACCGGGGTCACGGGTATCGGCTCCGGTGCATAACCGCGGGCGCGGCGCATGGGTTGCTCCCGCGGCCCGCCGGCACTGTTCACCACGCGGACCACCGAGTCGTCACAACGCATATGTATCTGCCGGTTGTGGGTCAAAAACGCGTCTGCGATGCGGTCCAAACCGCTCATGGCGTCTGAGTCACGGAATGCGATGGGCTCGTCCGACAGGTTCCCGGAGGTGCAGACTATGGGCCCGCCCGCCTCCATCAAGAGCAGCGAATGAAGGGGCGTGTAGGGCAGCATGACCCCGAGTAGCCGGTTGTTCGGGGCGACCCCTTCCGCAACCGGCGCTCCCGGCAACCGATCCAGCAGCACTATGGGCCGCCTGCGCGACAGCAACAAGTCCTTTTGGATGGGTCCGAACTCGGCTAGGCGGGCCACCTCGTCCAGATCGTTGGCCATGACGGCGAACGGCTTTTCTTCCCGGGCCTTACGGCTGCGCAGCCGGGCCACCGCATCCCCGTCGCCGGCGAGGCACGTCAGGTGGTACCCGCCCAGTCCCTTGACCGCCAGGATCGACCCGCCGCGCAGCAACCGGGCGGCGCCGGAGATCGGGTCGCCCTCGATGGCCTTGAGCGACCCGTCGAGCAGGACAAGTTGGGGGCCGCAGACCGGACAGGCGATCGGTTGTGCGTGAAAACGGCGGTCCGCCGGGTTCTCGTACTCGGCCCGGCAATGGGGACACATCTCGAATTCCGCCATGGTGGTGTTCGGCCGGTCGTAGGGAATGCTCTTGGCAATTGTGAAACGTGGGCCGCAGTTGGTGCAGTTGATAAAGGCGTACCGGTAGCGCCGGTCGTGCGGGTCCTGCATTTCCTTCAGGCAGTCGTCACAAGTGGCGAAGTCCGGTGAGATCAGCGCGGTGGATTGTCCGGCGTGTTCGCTGTGGGTGATGCTGAAGGCCCGGTCCCTCCCGGTAGGGTCGAGCACCAACTCCTCCAGGCTGTCGATTACCGCCAGAGGGGGTGGGGATGAGGTGAGAGCGGAGCGGAAGTCCCCCACCGCGCCCGGGTCGCCCTCCACCTCGATAAGCACGCCGTTCGAGTCGTTCAGGACAAATCCGACCAGTCCCAGACCGGACGCCAGATTAAACACGAAGGGCCGGAACCCAACCCCTTGCACGATCCCCTGAACCCGGAACTGGCTCCGGAACCGGGTGGCGGCCGTCATGGCTGGCTGCTTACTCCCTGGCTTCCAACACCCGCTGGGCGATCTCGCTCGCCAGCGCGACCGCAGCTTCCGGGGCGACACCGCTTTCGGCGAGAACACCGACGAACCGGCCCACCATGAACGAGCTGAGGGGAGCGTTGATCTTTTGACCGGTTCCCTCGGCCACCAACCGCGCCAGATCGAGCAATGAGTCGGCGAGCTGCGAGGAGGGCGGCAGGTCGATCGACCGGTCCGGCATTTCCGACGCTAGCGCCGCCGCATAGTCACTCAGCCAATCCTGCATCCGCGCCTCCTGGGCCGAAGTCCTAATTCGTCGCCACCGGCGAGATATGCCAGTGTAGGGGAATCGGGGCAGTGCCCGGCAATGCCGCCCTACTTCATTCCAGCGACGATAAACTCGATTAGAGTCGGGAAAAGTTGTGGCCTCCGGCACCCGACGCTAGGATCAGGTTCTGGCAGCGCCCACGGCGACCCATACCGAGACCAAACAGGAGTCAGGCCATTTACGAGCCGGAACAGCCATCATTTGCTGACGAGAAGCCTACGAACGTGTTGTGGGGCCGCGTCGTTGTGCTGGGCGTGGTCCTGCTCCTGGTCTTTCTGCTCGGCCGGGCCACCAGTGGTTCCAGTGCCGAGATCAAACAACTTCAAGAGCGCCTATCGGACCGAGAGGCTGAGATCGACCAACTCGAGGCGGCGGGCCGGGCAACTCCCACACCCGCAGCGTCGGTACCGGCGGACGGAGCCGAGGTGACCCCGACCGACGGAACCACGGGCGGGACGACAACGACAATCAGCCCGACTCCCAGCGCCTCGCCGACCCCATCCACAACCACAACCGCCTCACCGAGCCCTGCCGCCAACACCGAGGCTCAGACCTACACGGTCCAGTCGGGCGATAACTTCGGGAAAATCTCGGCCAAGTTCTACGGCAGTACCGCCTTCGCCAAGTGCATCCAGACCGCCAACCAGGTTGAGGACGCCAGCAAACTACAGAGCGGCAAATCGATCACCATCCCACCGAAACCCGCAGCAGCCTGCACCTAGGCGGGCAACGAAGCCGCCCTATTGCGTAGCGGCGTCACAGGTATAGGCTCCGCCTACGGAAATGGCATTCTCCCGCCTACGCCCTGCATCCGGACCGGCTCCTGACGGAGACCGGGATTCCTGGTCAACCGTTCAGGCCCGGCTGGTCTCTCTGCGATCCGGCGATGAGTCAGCGTTTTTGGCTCTGGTGTCCGAACACGGTCCCTGGATGCTGCGGCTGGCCCGTCGCCGGGCCCTCTCGGAGGCCATCGCCGAGGAGATCGTCCAGGAGTCCTGGGTCGCGGTCCTGCGGGGTCTCGATTCCTTCGAGGGGCGCTCCTCCCTCAGGACCTGGATCTTCAGCATCGTTACCCACATCAGCAGCGCCCAGTTCAACAAGGAGATCCGTTCCGTCCCCTTCTCGGCCTACGGCACGGAGATCGCCGGCCCCAGCCTGGAGGCCGGACGATTCCAAAACGCCTCCCACCCGGAGCCGGGAAGCTGGCTGACGCCGCCACCCGCGTGGGACGAAAGCCCGGAGCAGTCGTTGACCACCCACGAAGCGCAGCGGACCATCGGGTCCGCCATCGAAAAGCTACCTCCGGCCCAACGGGAGGTCATCTCGCTCAGGGATGTAGAGGGCTGGTCCGCGACCGAAGTCTGTAACGCCCTCGGCATCACCGAGACCAACCAAAGGGTCCTGCTTCACCGGGCGAGGTCGAGGGTAAGGCTGGAGCTGGAAACCTACTTCGGGGCCGAGGCAAGCGGATGAAGGTCGGACGGGAACGACGCAGAACTTTGGTGTGCCAAGAATTGGTGGAGGTGATCACCGACTACCTGGAGGGGGCACTATCGCCGGGCGACCGTGCCCGATTCGAAACCCACCTCGCCGGCTGCGAACTCTGCGACCGCTACGTTGAGCAGTTTCGCCGAACCATCCTGCAAGCCGGGCGCCTCAGGGCTCAAGACCTGCCGGACGCGCTCGCCGCGGAGTTGCTCGATGCGTTTCGCGGCTGGCGTGGGTAAACAAGCGGGCACTTTTTTCGCCTTAGCCGGGCGAGCCACCCGACCCCCTACCGGCAGGGGGCCGGTGCCCCCTACTTCGTGTACATCGCCTCGATCTGCGGAGCGTACCTGCTGTTGATGGTCTTGCGCTTGACCTTGAAGGTCGGCGTGATCTCCTCCGCCTCCTGGGTGAAGTCATTGTCGAGCAGCGTCCACTTTTTGATCTTCTCTACCTGCGAAAGGCCGGCGTTGACCTTCTCGACGAGTGCCCCTATCTCCGATTGCACTTTGGGGTCCCGGGCCAATTCATCCGGGCGGGCGACAGTCACACCCAACGCGCTCCCCCACTTCGCCGCCGCATCGGCGTCGAGCGTAATCAGGGCTGTGAGGAACGGACGGCGGTCACCGATGACCACCGCCTGCGAGATGAGTGGAGACAGGGTCAACTTGCCCTCGATCTCCTGAGGGGCAACGTTTTTGCCCCCGGCCGTGATGATGATGTCCTTCTTGCGGTCGGTGATCTTGAGGTAGCCCGCCTCGTCCAGGACTCCGACGTCGCCGGTACGGAGAAAACCATCGTCGGTCATCGCCTCGGCGGTGGCCGCCGGGTCGTTCAGGTAGCCCTTAAAGACGTTGGGACCCTTGACCAGGATCTCGCCGTCCACATCGAACTTCATCTCCATACCCGGAATCGGGGGCCCGACTGTCCCAATTCGGGCTTTGCCGGCGGGGGTCACGGTGGTGGGCGCGTTGGTCTCAGTCTGCCCGTAAGCCTCGACCAGATCGATCCCGATCGCGTGGATAAACTTGATCACCTCCGGGGCAACCGGAGCGGACCCGGTGATGGCAAACCGGCAGTGCTCCATGCCCAGCTCCTCCCGGGTCTTGGAGAAAATCAGCTTGTCGAACAGGGCATTTTTGACCTTGAGCGGGAGGGGAATTGCTTTGCCGGCCTGCTCGAGTTCCACCCGTTCGGTGGCGGCGGTCAGCGCCTTGGCGATGGTGTCGGCCTTCTCATGCTCCTTGTACCGACCCTGGATGGCGGAGGCGAACTTCTCAAACACCCGGGGGACGCCAATGAAGAATGTGGGTTTGCAGTCCTTCAAATTTTCCCGCAACTTGTCGGTGGACTCGGCGAACCAGACCTCGAAGCCGTAGTAGATACCTCCCCATTCCGACGCCAGCCGCTCAAAAACGTGGGAGAGGGGCAGGTAGGAGATGACCCGCTCCTCCATATCGTTGAAGGACAGGACGTCGCCCAGGGTCTGCAGGGTCCAGGCGAACCCGCCGTGGGACAAGATGGTGCCCTTTGGAAGGCCGGTGGTCCCGGAGGTGTAGATGATTGTCGCGGTGTCTTCGGGAGCAATGGCCCCAGTTCGCTCTTTGACCGCCACCGGTTCGGTCTTGGCGAAGTCCCGGCCCCGCTGGCGAAGCTGCTCGAAGGTCATTAGGAGGTCGGCGGACCCGGAGCCGGCCTCCATCACGATCACCTTGCGCAGGTTGGGAAGTTCCTTGCGAGACTCCTCGACCTTGTCCAACTGCAACTGGTTCTCCACAAAAACGATCTCGGCACCCGAGTGACCCAAAACATGGGCCACCTGACTCGGGGAGTTCGTGACGTAGACCGGAACGGTTACACATCCGGTCATCAGGATCCCGATGTCGGCGATGTGCCACTCGGGCCGGTTGGTGCTGAGCAGGGCCACCGCGCTGCCCTTTTCTACGCCCAGGCTGATCAGGCCGCTGGCTATTTCACGGGCCTGGGTGTCGTACTCCCGGAAGGTGATCGGTCTCCAGCCGTCCGCAGTCTTGGCCCGCATTGCAACCCGGTCCGCGCTACGAGCTACACGGTTCTCAAAAACCTCGGTGAGCGTGCGACCTGAAACAGCCATGGATCCTCCTATGAGTCGGACTGACCCGGGCGCCACGTTGCCGGATACACGGGTGATTATCGCGCCCTGTCTCCCGCTTGCCACCCCGGGCGGTCGCGACGGCGACTCCACGAGGAGGCGGCCCAAACTTCGCTGCGGTTTGCCAGCGGCAGAACGGCCGAAAGGCTTAGAGTCTGACTCCTGGATGTAGAACTCATCACAAAGGCGATGACAACGATATGAAGACGGTGCGACACCCTGCCGGTTAGCGTCACGAAGGCCCATGAGCGCGTCTTCTCGATCGTCCTAGCGGGGGGCGAAGGCAAGCGGCTTGCGCCACTGACTGCCGATCGAGCCAAGCCCGCCGTCCCGTTCGCCGGGAACTACCGCCTGATCGACTTTGCCCTGTCCAACCTGGTCAACGGCGGCAACCGGCAAATCGCGGTACTGACCCAGTACAAGAGCCACAGCCTGGACCGGCACATCGCCCAAACCTGGCGGCTGTCATCTTTGTTGGGCGGCTACGTGACCTGCATCCCGGCCCAGATGAGGCGCGGCCCCCACTGGTTCTCCGGCTCCGCCGACGCCATCTTTCAAAACTTCAATCTGCTCAGGGACGAGAGGCCGGATTACATATTTGTGTTCGGCGCCGATCACATCTACCGCATGGACCCCAGCCAGATGCTCGCCGAACACAAAGCGTCCGGCGCCGCCGTCACCGTGGCGGGCATCCCGGTCCCGTCCACCGAGGCATACGCCCTCGGCATTATCGACGCCGGTCCCGGCCAACGGATCAGGCGGTTCGTCGAGAAGCCGTCGGACACCACCGGTCTGGAATATTCGCCGGGGAAAGTCCTCGCCTCCATGGGTAACTATGTGTTCACCGCCGAAGCCCTGGTCGACGCGCTGGTCCGGGATGCGGAGAACCCGGGCAGCAAACACGACGTGGGCGGCGACATCATCCCGATGATGGCGAAGGACGGCGGTGCGTTCGTCTATGACTTCGACACGAACGAAGTCCCGGGCACCACCGACCGGGAACGGGGCTACTGGCGGGACGTGGGGACGCTCGACTCCTACTACGACGGCCACATGGACCTGGTTTCTGTACATCCGGTCTTCAACCTCTACAACGAACACTGGCCGATCTACTCCTGGCACCAGCCCCTGCCGCCCGCGAAATTCGTCTTTGACGAGGAGGGCAGACGAGGCACGGCGCTGGACTCTCTGGTAAGTGAGGGGGCCATCGTGTCCGGCGGAACGGTCCGCAAATCGATCCTATCGACGCGGGTTTTCGTCCACTCAGGGGCCCAGGTCGACGGCTCGGTCCTGATGGAGCGGGTGGATGTCGGCCGGGGTGCGGTGGTACGCAACGCCATTATCGACAAGAACGTTCTGATCCCCCCGGGCTACCGGATCGGCTGTGACCCGGTGGCCGACGCCGAACGTTTCACCGTCTCCGCCAACGGCGTGGTGGTAATCGGCAAGGGTCAGAAGCTCGATTGAAGGTCTCCTTCCTGACGCGGGAGTTCCCACCCGAGGTGTACGGGGGCGCCGGGGTCTACGCCGAGAACCTTGTTGCCGAACTCGCCCGCCGGGTTGACCTGACACTCCACTGTTTCGGCGATCCTCGTTCGACCGAGGGGGAGGTTTACAACTACCAGCCCTGGAGTGAACTCGAAGGCCCGGCGCCCCACATGGGGGCCCTCCGGTCACTTTCGGTGGACCTGACCATGGCGGCGGCGGTCGAGGGAACGGATCTGGTCCACAGCAACACCTGGTACACGAACTTCGCAGGCCACCTGGCGAAACTGCTCTACGGGGTGCCGCACGTCGCCACGGCCCACAGCCTGGAACCATTGCGCGCATGGAAGGCCGAACAGCTGGGCGGGGGTTACGCCGTGTCCAGCTATTGCGAACAGACTTCCCTGGAGGCGGCCGACAGGGTCATCGGGGTGTCGGAGCAGATGCGCCGCGACATCCTCCGCTGCTACCCCGCCATCGATCCCGCCCGGGTGGTCGTGGTCCACAACGGGATCGACACCACGAACTACCGGCCGGTCGCCGCAACCGGGGCCTTGACCAAGCGGGGAATTGATCCCACCCGACCGACAGTACTGTTCGTCGGCCGGATCACCCGTCAAAAAGGCATCATCCACCTCCTGCACGCCGCCGAGCACATCCCGGCTACGGCCCAAATCGTGTTGTGCGCCGCGGCACCGGACACGGCTGAGATCGCCCGGGAGTTCGAAGAACTGACCGTCGAACTTAGCCGAACCCGGGGCGGAGTTTTTTGGGTCGACGAGATGCTGCCTCGTCCCGAATTGATGGAAATGTTCAGCCACGCCACGGCTTTTGTCTGTCCGTCCGTCTACGAGCCCTTCGGTCTGGTCAATGTGGAGGCGATGGCGTGCGAGACGGCAGTGGTCGCCAGCCACACCGGCGGGATCCCCGAAATAGTTGTGGAAGGCGAAACCGGATCCCTGGTCCCGTTGGGCGCAACGGACCCGGTGACGGGCGAGCCGGAGGACCCGGAGGCCTTCGCGTTGGGATTGGCCGGCCGGATCACCCACCTGCTGGACAACCCGGACCTGGCGGTGCGAATGGGTCGGGCGGGACGGCAACGCGCGGTCGACAAGTTCAGTTGGGCTTCAGCTGCCGAGGCGACTGTGGCGGTCTACCGCGGCGCCCTGGGGCGTTCCTAGGGCCCCGTCAACACTCTGCCAGCGCCTTTTGCAGGGCCTCGACGGCCTCATTGAGTTGATCGTCGGTGAGCACCAGGGGCGGAAGGTGCCTGACCACGTTGCCCCTGAGGCCGGCGGTCGTGACAAGGACCCCGTAACCCGCGGCGGCCGCGACGACACGGTCCGCCTCGGCGGCGGTGCGGAACGAGACCCCGACCATCGCTCCCCTACCCCTCACACCCTTGATTCGTGGATCTCGACCGGCGATCTCTTCCCAAGCCCCCCGCAGACGAGTACCAATTGCCTCGGCCCGCTCGATAAGTTGTTCCGACTCGATCACGTCGAGTACGGCCAACCCGGCGGCGCAGGCGACCGGGTTGCCGACGTAGGTCCCGCCCAGAGCGTGAAGGTCGAGTTTGGCCAGGATGTCGGCCCGACCGGCCAACGCCGAGAGCGGTAGTCCAGAAGCTATCGACTTGCCCAGCAGGATCAGGTCGGGATCTACGCCCGTGTGCTGGGAGCCGAGGAACCTGCCGGTCCTCCCGTACCCGGTTTGGATTTCGTCCACCACAAGCAGGGCGCCGGACCGCCGGCAGAGATCCCCGAGAACCCCGAGGAAGTCGTCGGGCGGCACGATCACTCCACCTTCTCCGAGGATCGGCTCGACAATTGCCGCGGCGATCTTCCCGTTCTCCAGCATCGGGGTGGCGGCTTCGACGAACTCGTCCAGCGTGGTTCCGTCCAGCCCCGGATAGGGCACGCGGTGAATGTCAGGCGGGAACGGCCCGAACCCGCCCTTGTAGGGATGTTCACGATGGGTCAGCCCCATCGCAAAGTGGGTGCGGCCGTGGAAAGCTCCTTCAAAACAAAGGATACCGGGACGCCCGGTCACCGCCCGGGCAACCTTGACCGCGTTCTCCACGGCTTCGGCGCCGGAGTTGAAGAAGGCAATCCGGCGATCCCCGCCGCAATGCGCGGCGATTCTTTCGGCGAGCTGTTGGTAGACCTCGTAAGCCATCACGTTGTAGTCGGTGTGCAGGAACCTCTCCGCCTGGTCCCTCACTGCCGCTACCACCTGGGGGTGAGAGTGCCCCACCGCCAGGCAGCCCAACCCGGAAACCAGATCCAGCAAGTGGTTGCCGTCGACGTCCTCCACAACCGCGCCCCGGGCGCTTGTGACGAAAATTTCCCCGTCGGGGCTGACGGGTCCGGCGACCGATCGTGCGGCGTTGGATCCGAGTTTTCGGGATGCCGGACCTGGGATTTCGGTCATCAACTGAATGGAGGACATAAGGTCCCTCCTCTACTCAACGGGCCCGGGTGCCGTAGGGTTCCGACCGTACCAGCAGACCCGGACCAGTCCCAACATCGTAACCCCGGGCGGGGGCTCCGCTCCGAGTCCGGACGACAAAGGGCCGCCCGGAAGCCGGGCGGCCCTTAGATCGGTGACTGAGTGTTAGTTGGCCGAGGCTGAAACCTTAGCGACATCTACGGTCTTGGAAACGGCGCCGTTGGAGGCGGCCGCTTCACCGTTGGCCGCCGACTTCGCTTCTTTTCCGAGGTCGTTGTGGTGGGCGATCAGCTTGCAGATGTCAACCACCCGAGCCGAGTAACCGGCCTCGTTGTCGTACCAGGCAAGCACCTTGGCCTGGGTGCCGGGACCGCGGCGGGTCGAGGCTAGGTCCATGACCGTGGAGTGCTGGTCACCGTGGAAGTCGCTGGAGACCAGCGGCTCGTCGGTGACGTCGAGGACCCGCGCCATCGGGCCGATTGCGTACTCGCGAAAGGCCTCGTTGATCTCCTGGGTAGTGGTACCCCGACCCAGGGTGACACTGAGGTCGACAAGGGAAACATCGGGAACCGGAACCCGTACGGCGATGCCGACGATCCGACCCGCCAGTTCGGGCATCACCTTGTCGATGGCCTTGGCGGCACCGGTCTTGGTGGGGGTCATGTTCAAGGTTGCGGCCCGGGCCCGGCGGGGGTCGCTGTGGGTCCCGTCCAGAAGCTGCTGGTCCCGGGTGAAGGCGTGGATGGTGGTCATCAGGGCGCCCTCAACCTTGAACTCCTGGTGCAGCACCTTCAGCATCGGAGCCAGGCAGTTGGTGGTGCAAGAGGCCGCCGAGATGATCCAGTGGCGTTCGTGGTCATAGATCTCGTCGTTGACACCCATCACCAGGGTGCAGTCTTCGTACTGACCCGGCGCAGTGAGAACCACTTTGTTGGCACCGGCCTTCAAGTGTTTGGCGGCGGCTTCACGGTGGTTGAAGTGGCCGGTGGCCTCAACAACAATGTCCACCTCGAACGCGTGCCACGGGCAAAGCAGCGGGTCTCGCTGGTCGGTAATCCGGATGGGCCGGCCGTCGATGATCAGGTTCTGCTTGTCGCTTTCGACTTTGCCCTTGTAGCGGCCGAAAACCGAGTCGTACTTGAACATGTGCTCCGCGGCCTGTGGGGTGGTGCGGGAGGAGTTGATTGCAACCACCTCAAGGTCCGGTTCGCCCATTGCTATCTGCCTCATGACCTGACGGCCGATGCGTCCGAATCCGTTGATGGCAATGCGCGTGGTCATGGGCTACTCCTCCTTGAGCCGAATGTGTCGAAGCGGCCGACTATGGCTGGGCGCTCCATTTAAGGGTGGGAACCCGGTGCGATGCGCGAAAGGAATTCCCGAACTGGTAGTCCCTAAACATACCCGAAATTTTGCGCTCAAGCAGGGTCCTCCCGAGCACCCGCATTTTTCCAGCCAACAGTTGGAATCAGGCCTCCGGGCTTCAGCTCCTGCGGGAGGGGCGCCAAACGGTTGGCAGCGAGCCATATTTGGAGTCTTCCGGGCTGGTGCGCTGGGGTTTGCGTGGGCGCTGGATTATGAACTCGTCGGACGTTGCGTCGGGGTCCTGCTCCACCGCCGGTGCGGCCGGCGGACGGACAACCTCGACCTCCTGTGAGGGGGCAACCAATCGGCGGCGCGGTACCGGCTGTTCGCCCTGACGGGCGCTCTCCTCCCGGGCCCGGGCTGCGATGGTACTCCGGCGGGTGGTGGTCGGCTTAGGGCGAGCGGTCGCCGGGGCGGGCCGGTCGGCGCTGCCGGCGCGGGACGCCGTACGTCCGGCGGGCTTGACCGGGGCTGGTGGCTTCGCCGTTGTTGCGCGGGCGGCACTGGAACGAACGCCCGACGCCGTCTTGGGTGCCGTCCCCGCCGGGCGGGTGCCGGGACCTATGGAATGAGAGTCGGCCCGCCATCCCAGTTCCAGCGCAATATCGTTGAGCGGCGCCACCTCACGGGTGTTGGGATCGAACGAGTAGCGTGCCAGCCGTTTTTGGCCCCGGGACTCGTATTCGAAGCTAACCTGCCAGCGGCCACCCTTGCGCATTGCTTTCCAGGCTTCTTCGATTGCTTCGGTGCCCATCCTCAACCGTTTGGCCCCCAGGTTCTCTTCAACCGCGTCGCCGATAGTCATGCCGGACGGGCCGAGCCTGGGCTTGGCCAGCGTGGCCGCCCGCACTGCGTCTATGACGTCACGACGTTCGGCCAGGATGGCAAATGAAAAGCGCCGGATCCAGTCGACCTCGGTGCCCGCCAAACGGGCGACCTGCTCTTCGGTCTTGCCCTCCCTCAACAGGCTCTGAATCTCTTTTGGAGTCAGCTTGGAGACGACCTTGGGGGCGGGAGGAGCTTCGGGCTCTTCAGGCGCTTCGGCCTCTTCGGATTCGTATTCTTCAACCTCTTCGTCGAGCCGGGCGACCTCGTCGAGCGTTTGCCGCAGCCGCGAGTCAACGCTGACCACAAACCCGCCACTGGTCGCGCCGCGCTCATCTGCGAAAATGAGGTTCTTTAAGTCGGTTGTGAATCCAACCAAATGAAGTCTGACCATATTCTCCAAGCCCTATGAACTCCGAAGAATAAAGGATACAGACCGGGCGGCTCCGAATTACCGCCGCCGATCGCCTCTTTAAGCGCCAATGCGTCCCGAAAACCCCGGCTATCCAGCCTTTTGCCGGAACATCAGGACCGGAGCCAGTCCCGCTTGCTGCAGCCGGCTGATTGCCGGCTCCTGGTCTGCCTCGATGACCAGGGGTTCATCCCCCCGGCGAGTCAGTACCGCCATCACGAAGCAATCCTGACAGTGGGAACTCTGGTACATCTCACATTCTTTGCAGTCGATGATCATTGGCCCCATCCTTCCGTTTGCGCTTCGCTTTTGCGGGGAGCGGTCATTCCCAGCTCCTGCAACAACTTCCCCCGAGTGGTCTCGGTAAGCCCGTCCTCGTAGCCGTTCAGGTAGGCCATCCGCAGGAACCAGCCCAGTTGCTCCAGCGTGGGCTCCGACTCGATGCTGAAAACGCAGGACCAAACGTCGGCCAGCCGGGGGTCCAGTTCCGAGGCCAAACGGCCACCCCACTCCAGCACCTCGCCGGCCGAGTGCTGTTCCCGCCCCTGGCCCAAGGTTTCGAACGGATCCATTCATTTCTCCCTTCCCACCGAACCGCCGCGCCGCCCACAGGGACGAACGTTTTGTTGACAACCCAGACAATAGGCAAGGGGTATGACAAAAAAACCGGCCTAAAGGCCGGTCCAAAAAAAGGTTGAGAAAAGTTTGATTATTCGCGCAACGGACGACCCCGTTGGCGCTAGTTCATGGAGATGAGCACGCCCAACCGCTTGAACTCCTTGACGAAGTTGTCCTTGGACTCACCGGTCAAAGCGGCCAGAGCATCGATATCGCTTGCCCGGACGAACACCAGGCTCTCGGTTTCACCCCTCTTGACCTGGATGTAGCTCAGATACTCGGTGAGCGGGTGGTACGCAGCGGAGGGAAGGGCCTTGAGCCGCTCCAAGTCCAGTCCGGGTCGTGAAGTACCGCCGGAGGAGGCGGCGGCGAGGGCCACCGGGTCCGGCTCGGCACGGCGCTCCTTGATGACAACTTCGCCGGGCGGCTCGATCTTCTTTTTTTCGTTGTCGATCCCCAGCAACCTGAGCAGCCATCTCATGGTGTCAACATACTCCAATTGCGATCCGCAGCGGAGTGGGTGATTCAGGCGTTCGAGACTACAACAAGGCGTTGAAGTGCTGCTCGAGCCCGACCCGAGTCCAAGGAATCCTTCGCCATTGCGATGCCCTCAACAAAGTTGGAGGCGAGCCCGGCGGCAATAATGCCCGCGGCGGAGTTCAGCACCACCACCTCACGATCGGGACCCTCGCGGCCGTCGAGCACCTCACGGACCACCCGGGCGTTGTTCTCGGCGGATCCTCCGACCAGCGCCGAAGGCGCAGAACGGGGGATTCCGAACTCCAGCGGATCGATCACCGACTCTTTCGTCTCTCCGTCCTTAAGCTCCCAAAGGTTGGACGGTCCCGTGGTGGACAATTCGTCCAACCCGTCGAAGCCCCGGAACACCAGCACCCGCTTACTGCCCAGCTTGGCCAATACCTCGAGCATCGTAGGAGCCATGGACTTGTCGGAGACCCCGAGAGCCTGATACTTCGCCCCGGCCGGGTTGGTGAGCGGCCCCAGAAAATTGAACACGGTGGGAACGCCGAGTTCGCCCCGGACCGGCCCGACATGGCGCATGGAAGGGTGAAACGTCCGGGCGAAGCAGAATCCGACGCCGGCCTCGTCCAGGCAACGCCGCACGCCTTCGGGCCCCAGATCCACCTTGACGCCGAGGGTCTCCAGCACGTCCGCCGACCCGCACCGGCTACTGGCGGCCCGGTTGCCGTGTTTGGCCACCTTCGCTCCCGCTCCTGCGACGACCATCGCCGCCATGGTGGACACGTTGATGGAGCCCGACCGGTCTCCGCCTGTACCGCAGGTGTCGACAACCGGGTAGTCGACCTCGACCTTTTGGGACAAGGACCGCATGGTCTCGACCAGGCCGATCATCTCCTCGACCGACTCGCCCTTTAGCCGCAGGGCCGCCAAGAAGGCTCCGAGCCGGGAGGGAAGGGTTTCGCCCGACATGATCTGCTCCATCGCCCATGCGGCCCCGGCGCGGTCCAACGAACTCCCCGACATCAGGGTCCCCAGGATCCCGGGCCAGGTGTGAGTCTTGATTTCGGTAGTCACTTGTCCGCTTCCTCTCTAACTGCTGAGCCGCGCCAGCGCGGGATGCAGATCCTGCCGGATTCGCATCGCATCGGCAAACAGGTCGCCAACCCGCTCGATCCTCTCAAACATCGTTGCGATCCGGAACATCTCGGGGTAGATCTCGTCGTCCAACTCTTCCCATGCCAGCGGTGCCGACACCGGTGCTCCCGGGTAGGGCCGGACCGAGTAGGGCGCCACCAGGGTCTGGCCTTTGGCGTTCTGGCCGGCATCGACGTAGACCTTGCCCGCCCTTTTCGGCTTGGCGAACTCAAGGGTAACCTTCTCCGGGTATGCCAGGCGCAACATGCCCCCCACCGCCGTACAGAACTCCCTCACCTGTTGATAGGTGTGCCCGGGAGTCAGCGGGATAAAGATCTGCAGGCCCGACCCGCCGGATGTTTTGGGGAAAGCCTTAAGACCCAGACCGTCCAACACCACCTTGACCAACCTGGCCACCGCCCGGACATCCTCAAACTCGATGGGCTCGTGCGGATCCAGGTCCAGCACTGCGAAGTCGGGCTCGTCCAACTTCGGCCACTTGGAGGTCCACGCGTGGACCTCCACGCTGCCTATCTGGGCCAGCCACACCAACGTCGAGACGTCATCGACAACCACGAAGTCGATGGTCCGGCTCCCCCCCTCCGCCGATACCGGCACATGGCGAACCCACTCCGGGGCCCCCTTGGGGATCTGCTTTTCGTAGAACGCCTCGCCGTATATCCCTTCAGGTACCCGCTGCATGGCGATAGGCCGGTCGTGCAGGAAGGGCAACATCAACCGGGCGGCGTTGTAGTAGTAGTTGACCAGGTCACCTTTGGTCAGTTCGTCCTCGGGAAAGTAGATCTTGTCCTTGTTGGAGATCCGCAACTCCCGCGCCCCGTGCCGGAACCGGTGGGCGTCCCCCTTCACCTCCAGCTTGATCGGGTGAGGGAACCAAAGCCCGTCCCGCTCCGAAGGGACCTCGGGACGTTTGGCCGGAAACACCATCGGCGCCCCGGTGGTCCGCAGCTCCTCCTGAATCGCCACGTGAGACCCGGGGTCCTTCTCCTCGGACACAATCGTCAGCGCCATATCGAACCCGCTGGCCCCCTGGACTACGTGGCTGATGCAAAGTGATCCTTTCCCGTAGGGAACGTGACGGATCTCGCCCTGTGGACCCCACTCGTTGTCGCTGAAGTGGGTGTGGAGCGGCCAGAAGTGCTCAAAGGAGAACTGTTGGGTTATGTAGGCAAACAGGGCCTCCATCGCCTCCGGGGTGTTCAGCTTCCCGTTGGACAGCGCATGAATGTGGGCGTAGTCGATAACGACAGTAGTAAACGGGTGCTCCTTCACCAACAGAGCAATGTCGCCCAGCGCGCCGAACTGCGACTTCTTACCGCAGGTCTCCATCCCGAGCTTGACGCCAAGGTCGCTCACTCTCGGCCCCAGATCCGAAAGATTGGTGTTGACCTGATCGTGCAACTCCTCGGGGGGACGGCCGTGGTGGCTGCCGGGGTGACACACCACCACGGTGGCGCCCATGGCGCCCGCCAGTTTGCACGAGTGGTGAAGTGCTCCGAGGTGCAGCTTGAGCCGCTCCGGCTCCTTGGTGGTCAGCTGGGCGAAATAGGGGGCGTGGACCGACAGCGAAATGCCGTTGTCCCGCGCCATCTCTCCGAAGCGCTTCGCCTCCGATTCTTTAAGTGTGAACTCCTTGACGAACTGGACTTCGCACTGCGCAAACCCGTGCAAGACAAGATGATCGATCGAAGCCCGGAGGTCCTTCGGATCTTTCAGCCCGGCCACTCCGTACCTCAGCTGGCGCATTGTTCGCCTCCCGAAAGCTAAACAGGGGACCAACTTAATGGTTTTTTGGTCGTTCCCCTTCCGCAAACGGGGGGAATTAGGGGGCAGGGATTCGGGAAGTTGCAGTCTGCCGACCTTAGACTGACGCATATCCCAAGAGGCCAAGGAGTTAGAGAGTGTGGCGCAAACTGCGACGTAGAGGCTCGAAGCACTCTCGCGGAAAGGCTGGCCGGGGCAAAATTTCGCTCGGGGGCAGCATGACCGGCCTCATGGTCGCTCTGTCTTCCACCTTCTTGTTCTCGGTCATAGCAGGCGCCGTGTTGAACTCCCAGGGCCACGACCTACACAAGGTGGTTCAGGGCAATACCGCGTGGGCCAGCGCCGGCGCGGGAACCGCGTTTGTGGTCGCCGTCTTTTTGTCCTTCATGTGGGGGGGCTACACCGCAGGCCGCATGGGTGGCGGAGCGGGCGCTGCCAACGGAGGCCTGGTCCCCGCGATCGCTCTGATCGGCTTGGGGGGCTTCTTCGGCGTTACCGTTGGCGCACAGGGCCTCGATCGGTTCGAGTTTCCGTTCGGGGTGGGCACGCTGCCACTGGACGCCAACTTCACCCCACTCGGCATCGCAGTGGTCTCCGGCGCAGCGGTTGCGCTGATGGTGGGGGGCATCTGGGGAGGCGTCATCGGCGCCCGGTGGCACCAGAGGGTTGTGGACAGCTTTGATACCGGCTACGAGGCGGCCGGAGGCGACACCTTTACCGATCTTGCCGACCGCACCGACCACTAGCAACTCCCACCGGAACCGCCAGCGCACCCCACCCGGCAGGACTCCGTAGGCTTCGCCACCGAATAGAATTAGAGCGTGGACGATAGTGGACTGCCCTACTACGTGGACGACCTCTTCAAGTACCTGGTCCGCAGTCCCGTGCCGGTGCGGATCGCTCAAATTGTGTTTTTTATCTGCGGGCTGATCCTGCCGGTCCTGATGCTGATGGTCCTGCCGAACATCGATGGCCAACGGGCACTGAATACCCACGTTCCCCTCTTTGTGGTCGGCGGGATCTTCGCAACCTGCCTGTTGTGGTACCTGGGATGGCTCGAGATGCGCCGGCACCGATTCCGCACCGAAAAGCCTGCGAGCTACGCCCGCTGGTTCGGCTGGCGCCAGCGCCGCCTGGCTCGGGGGCCAATGGGGCAGTTGCGCCTGCTCAAGCTCCAGATCCGCTACGTGCTATTCGGCACGGAGCCATCACCCTCGGAGACCCTGGCCCTGACCATGAGGTTCGTCCGGAAGGTCTCTTGAGACAAGCCGCCGATCGTCCGGCCCGGATAGCCGGGCAATACAAAAGGGGCGCCCGAGGGCGCCCCTTTATGAAGAAGGAGGGTACCTACGAAGGAAGGGTGGCCTCGATCTCGACGTCTACCTGATCCTTGACTTTTAGTGCGCCCATCATCGCCTGGAACGGCTTGATGCCCCAGTTGGACTGCACAATCGTCACACTGCCCGTGACCTTGCCGCCCTGCTCAGCGAGCTTGACGGTAGCGGGACTGGACTTGCCCATGATTCGCATGTCACCGGTGATGGTGCCTGCGTCGCCATTGGGCTGAACGGCGGTGGAGGTAAAGGAGATTTCCGGAGAGGTCAAGATCTTCTGGGTAATGTTCTTCTTGATGTCTGTCTTGTCTCCCTCGGAAAGAGGCTTGACGCCCCCGACCCCGGCGCGCACCGCAAAGGAGCCCACGTCGGCAGTTGCCGTGAACTTCGAATCTGCTGGGTTCTCCGCGATAGTCGCGGTCGCCTTCCAGTTGTTTACATCGATGATCAGGTCGTGGCCAGCCTTCTTGGCCATTCCTTCTCGGTAAATTTTTACAACCAAACTCCCGTTTTGCGGGCCGAACTCGTATGTACCAGGATTAATACTCATGGCTGCAGACTACCCGAAGCACAGATTGTTAACAAACGTTCAGGCCGTCATCGAACTGTTACCGGCGATCGTGGATCCGGCCAAAGGGAGGGCCTCAGCCTTCAAAAGTTCTCTCAACGACACCAGCCCCACCAAGCAACCGTCGACGCAAATCGGGAGGTGACGAAACCCTCCCTTAAGCATCAGTTCGATAGCGTCATTGGTTGTCGTGTCGGGTTCGACCGAATGGGGATCGTGGGTCATGACCTCGGAGATCTTGGTGCTCCAGGGAACCCTCCCGTTGGCTACCGCTCGGAGCACGTCCCGTTCGGTGACGATCCCGACAAGGCGTCCAGCTTTGATGACAACCGCGGAACCGGTGCGTCTTTCGATCATGGCCTGCGCGCCCTGTTCCAGCGTGTCCTCGGGACGGACCTTCAAAACCGCACGACTCATCGTCTCTTCAACCGTGGACATCTGTCACCTCCGAAATAGCCTGGCCGAAACCAAGTGTCGAAACAGCGGACGGGTTCAATCGATAGTCCGGCAGTCGGACCGAATACTAAGAACCTCCCTACGGGGTCCAGGAGGAGGTCGGCAAATACTACGCCAGACGACCACAGAATGCTAAAGGAATCCCGCGAGATTGTTACCTTTGTTTCAATCTCGATCCTGAAAGTGTACCAGCGGAACCACTTGTCCCAACAATCCGGGTGCCGCGGCGATCAGTCCGGAGGGTTTCCCGGCCGGAACCGGGCCCCCCGCCAGATCCGTAAATCCCGCACCTGCCTCTTCGAGAATCACGGTCCCGGCCGCCAGATCCCAGGGGGGCGCCGGCAGCAGGATGAGGCCGTCCACCCGCCCGGCTGCTACATACGCAATATCCAGACTGATACACCCCAAATATCGAAAGGCCCGCAGGTGCCCGAGCAATTCAGCGGTTGCGTCCCACAGCAATGGGGACGGTAGGTAGCACTTGTTTAGTAAAAAAACGGCCTTGCTGAGGACCGTGGTCGTTTTTGCTCTCAGCGGCCCATCGGGGCCACTGGCGCCCTGTCCCCTCACCGCCTTGAACGTCTCGGCCGTGGCGGGAGAACGGACAACCCCCAACTCAACCCGGGGCCCCCTCATGCAGGCCAGCGACACACCGAAATGTGCGATCCCGGCGACGTAGTTCGTGGTCCCGTCCAGTGGATCCACAATCCAGCGGTAGCCGGAGGTCGACTCCAGTTCGGTCCCCTCCTCGGCCAACAGGCCGTCCCCGGGAAACGCGGCCTTCAGTTCCGCCGCGATCAGAGCTTCCGCGCGCCGGTCCAAGTCGGTAACGATGCCGGCTGCCTTTTCCGCCGAGTCCACAGCACTTCGGAATGAGCCCATGAGCAGATCGCCGGTTTTGCATGCCACATCCTCGGCCCACGCCAGGCGCTCAGTCAGATCCTCAATCACCGTCGGCTCCGCCAACTCAATCAACATCCGATCGGTCGGCGGGAGCCAAACCTGCGTTGGCCTGAAGGGGCCGCTGCAGGTTGCAGGGGGTACTCACCGTGCTAGTCGCTGTCTTCCATCCACCCGTCGCGGACCCGAGAGAAGTTGTGGTCGAAGGCGGGCTTGTTGTAAACCACCAACTCGTCGCCCTCCCACTCGGCGCCGTTGGCCAGAGCCTGATTGACGTCGTAGAGGCCATCGGGTTCTTCACCGGTCCACTGAAAGCCGACCCAGCTCAGCTCGTCCTTGCGGCCGAGGACGGTCCGTTCATTTATCCCGCCGCCCCAATCATCGATCCCCACGGTCTGCTACTTCTTGCCCTTGGAACCGGCCGTCTTCCGGGACTTCACGTTGGTTCCCGCCAGCCCGTTGCCGGTGTTGTTTTCCGACTCCGAGGTCTGGTGCAGGTCGTCGAACACGCGGCTGGCCAAGATGTCGTCCGCCTCGATGGTAACCAGGTCCTTCTTGGTCAACTTGCGCCCGGATTCAGCGGAGTCGTATAGACGGATCGCCTGGCGCATGCGGGCCCGGTCCAGGGCGTTGCGGACCGAACGGCCGTTGGCAAAATGCGGCCGGTTGAGGCGCAGCGACAGATAGTCCTGGAATGCCTGCTCGGCGTCCGAGGAGAAGCGGTAGCGCTGCGCATCCAACATCATCCGCCCAATGTCGAGGAGTTCGGGGGCGCTGTAGTCGGGAAAGTCCACGTGGTGGGCGATGCGGGAGGAGATGCCGGGAACGTCGGAGAAGAAGCGGTCCATCTTGTCCCGGTAGCCGGCCATCACCACAACCAGGTCCTGGCGATCGTTTTCCATAACTTCCAGGAGCATCTCGACGGTTTCCTGGCCGTAATCCCGCTCGTTGTCCAGCCGGTAGATGTTGTACGCCTCATCGATGAACAACACGCCGCCCATTGCGCGTTTGATGACTTCTCGGGTCTTCGGTGCGGTGTGCCCGACGTACTGGCCGACCAGGTCGTCCCGACTGGCGGTAACGACGTGGCCTTTGCGGATGTAACCCAACTTCCACAGGATCTGGCCCATCCGGCTGGCCACAGTGGTCTTGCCAGTTCCGGGGTTCCCGGTAAAGCTCATGTGAAGCGTGGGGGGTTCGGCCTCAAGCCCAATGCTGCGGCGAAGCCTGTCGATCAACAGCAGGTGGGCGATCTCGGAGATCCGCTCCTTGACGTTCTCCAGCGCAACAAGGTCAGAGTCGAGCTTCTCAAGGACCTCTTTGACCTTGCTGTCGGCGAACAACTTCTGGGCGTCCACCTCAAGGTCGTCGGGGATTTCCCTAAGTGGGTCTGTGTACTCGGAGAACTCTTCGGACGCCTTGTCGGCGCCGAACCGGTCGTCGACGTTGCTGCCGCCCTTGTACATTCCGGTCCCCTGGTGGGGGGGCGAAATCAGTTTTTCCGGTGTGATTCCCTGCGCCACGGCTACATCCCTCCCTAAGGTCGGCCGGTAGGCCGCTGACGGGGAGCCTAAATTCGCTCCGCTCGATTCAACGATCTACCCACCCTCAAAACACGGACACCAACGGAACTGCCCTTCTGGTGCGCTTACGGGTCGGGGGAAGCGATTCCTCGCTCCCCCCGACCTTGTAGCGTGATTCAGATGGTGACTAGTCTGCGTACCGATCGCCGTGGGGCTTCTGGGCGGCGTACGCCTCCATCGTGTAGCGGATCTGCCGGTCGGCGCCCTCTTGACGGACCAGGCGGAAGCCGGGCTCGTGACCAGGACGCTGAACGATGAACTGCAGTGCAATGGTCTGCTTGGTCAACTTGGCGTTGTACAGGCTGACCTTGATGTACTGATTCGGGAACGCTTCCCGGCAACGAGTTACCTCGTGCATGCCACCGGCGGCGTCCTCGAGATCGAACATCGGCATGCCCCACATGTCCCAGTAGGAGTTGCGGGGGTGCGGGTCATCGGTGTACTCGATGGCCACGGCCCAGCCGTTGTCGATCCCGTACTGGATCTGCGCACGAATTTCATCGTCCGACAGATCCGGAAGGTACGAAAACGTACCTTGAGTGATCTTGAGTCCAGTTCCCATTGTCTTTGTCTCCTGAAAAGTGTTGTCCCTTTGAGCAGTTCAAGCCTTCGGGGGTCGTCGGGGGGGCCGAAGCCCCCCCAAACTTGTCCCTAAGAGACGGGCGTCGGAAGCTCCAGCACGTCCGGCACGTCGGTGGACTCGAAGTCGAAGGTGATGTCGCCCCAAACCTCGAGGGCGGACGCCAGCGGCGAACAAGTCTTCGCAGCCTTCTTCAGGATGTCCGGACCTTCCTTGAAGTAATCCCGGCCCTCGTTGCGAGCCTGGATCATTGCCTCGACGGCTACCCGGTTGGCGGTAGCGCCTGCGGCAACACCCATGGGGTGGCCGATGGTGCCTCCACCGAACTGCAGCACGCAGTCCTCGCCGAGGTAGTGCAGCAACTGGTGCATCTGACCGGCGTGGATACCGCCGGATGCAACCGGCATGACGCCGGGCATGTGCGCCCAGTCCTGCTCGAAGTAGATGCCCTGGACCGGGTTAACTGCAACCTTGTCCTCGCGCAGGGTGTTGTAGTAACCCTGAATTGCGTTGGGGTCACCTTCGAGCTTACCGACGACCGTTCCGGAGTGGATGTGGTCCACACCCAGCAGACGGCACCACTTGGAGAGAACCCTGAAGTTCACGCCGTGGTTCTTCTGGCGAGCGTAGGTGGCGTAACCGGCACGGTGGAGGTGCAAGATGAGGCCGTTCTTGCGGGCCCACTTGGACATCGAGGTCATGGCGGTAAAGCCGATGGTGAGGTCGATCATGATGATGACCGAGCCCAGCTCCTTGGCGAATTCCGCACGCTCGTACATGTCTTCCATGGTGGCGGCGGTCACGTTCAGGTAGTGGCCCTTGACCTCTCCGGTTACCTCTTCCGCACGGTGAACAGCTTCCATGCAGTACAGGTAGCGGTCACGCCAGCGGTTGAAGTTCTGCGAGTTGATGTTCTCGTCGTCCTTGACGAAGTCAAGACCGCCGCGAAGTGCTTCGTAGACCACTCGTCCGTAGTTGCGGGGCGAAAGGCCCAGCTTCGGCTTGGTGGTGGCGCCCAGCAACGGACGGCCATACTTGTTGACCATCTCGCGCTCGGTGATGATGCCGTGCGGGGGACCGTCGTAGGTCTTGATGTACTCCCGCGGGATGTGCATGTCCTCGAGACGGAGCGCCTTAAGGGCCTTGAAGCCGAAGACGTTGCCGATGATCGAGGAGGTGAGGTTGGCGATGGAGCCTTCCTCGAAAAGGTCGTGCTTGTAAGCGATGTACGCGATGTACGAAGGCGGGCTCGAGTTCGGGACCGGGATCACCTTGTACGCCTTGGCCTGGTAGTTGTCGTGTGCAGTCAGGCGATCGGTCCAAACCACGGTCCAGGTTGCGGTCGATGACTCTCCGGCAACCGCTGCCGCGGCCTCTTCAGGCTCCACCCCGTCTTGGGGGGTGATACGGAAAGCAGCGATGATGTCGCTGTCCTCTGGAACGTAATCGGGCTTCCAGTAACCCATTTCCTTGTAGGGCATTACCCCTGCAAGCCAACGCGGCCTACCCGGCTCGCTAGTACCTGCCATGTATGTCCTCCGTCCCGTCAAGCTTTCCGGCCACATCACCGGGTTGTCCCAGCCAGAATAGCGCCTCGTTAATAAGATAGCAATTGAACTTTTGTTGACCTTTCTTAGGAAGGTCTCTAAGATATGGGAATGACATTCGGACAGCTCAAGACCTTCCTCGAGGTGGTCCGCCACGGTTCTATCCGGGCCGCCGCCGCAAGCCTCACGGTCACCGAGCCATCTGTCTCCGCCGGAGTGGCCTCGCTGCAGAGGGAACTGGGCGTTGCCCTGGTGGAACGCCAGGGTCGCGGTATCAGGGTAACCCCTGCCGGGCAGGAATTTGCCGGGTATGCATCGCAAATTTTGGGTTTATACGATAAGGCCGCTCGCCGGGCCCGCGAAAAGGCCGGTCAGACCGCCGAATTACGCCTATCTGCCGTTACCACCGCCGGTGAATCGCTCATGGCGCCCATTCTCAAGGTATTCCGGCATCGGGAGCCGGGAGTCGAGTTGTGGATGGAGGTTGGCAACCTGCAGGGCGTGTTCGACAGCCTGCTTTCTTATCAGGTCGACCTCGGCATCGGTGGCCGGCCCCCGGACAACGGCGAAATCGCGGGCGAGCCCTTTTTGGATAACCGCCTGGTCGTAGTGGGATCCCCGGAGCACCACCTGGCCGGTGCCGGCCCCATCGACGCCGCGATGCTCAGCAAAGAGACCTGGCTCCTGAGGGAGGGTGGCTCCGGTACCCGCCACAACACCGAGGAGTTTTTCGCCGAGTCAAACATCGACGCCCCTCCTTATATGACGCTGGGGAGCAACGGCGCAGTCAAACAGGCGGCCTCCGCCGGACTGGGGGTCACGCTGATCTCAACCCACGCGGTGGCCAGTGAACTTGAGTCCGGCACACTCGTCCGCTTGCAGGTTGAGGGGACCCCGCTGGTGCGGTCGTGGCATGTCCTCTACCGCGCCCAAACGGACCACTCCGCCAGCGCTCAGGCGTTCCTGACTCTGCTGCGTTCGCTCAACACCAAAGAGGCAGTCGACCAATGGTTCGGCGCATCCAAGGAGTTCCTGGGCTGATAACGCCCCGGCCGAATAACTAACGGCCGCGGATAGCGGGTGTTGCGGCCTACGAGTCCTAGCTGAACTCGAAGCCGGCCCGGGCCGACTGCAGTTGGAACACGATCAGCAGCTGGGTTAGTCCCAAAGGACCGGAAACCCTCTGCTCGTCGCCCTCGGCAAACAACCCGATAGCGTTGGCATCCAACTTGCCGTCCTTGTGCATCTTTTCCCAGATAATCTGCTCGGCCGCCGTGGCCACCTCATCGGGCACCGTGCCGTCGATCTCCAACACGTCAACCGGCTGTCCGCGATCCCGGGCCAGCGAAAAACGGATGGGCTCGTACTTGGAGGTGCGGGTGGCGGAAGCGATCTCAGCGAGATACGGGTGAGGCAGGGTTGGACGAAGGACCAGCTTCACGTTGTAGTGGCTGGCGTCCACATCCAATTCCGGGCCCGGAGGGTAAAAACGAACCACTATGTCGGCGTGGGCACGCTGTGGGCGGATGTACGCCTCTGACTCCGGCTCACGTTTGGCCAGATCGGCGTCAACCTGCTCCTCGGTGTAGTTGCGCTTGCCGACATCCCGCTTGATTTTCCACGCCCGGCGAACGTCCTCGGGCGGGTCCAAAAATACCTTCACGTCGAAGCAGTCACGCATCGGCTTGCTGTAAAAGCCGAACAGACCCTCGACAACCATGTACTCCTCTGGCGTCACCAGGACCGGCCGGTCCAAAGTTCCGAACTTGTGGTTGTAGATCGGCTTGAGGATGGTTTCGCCGTCGGCAAGCAGCTTTAGGTGCTGCTCGATGATGTCCATGTAGTTGCAGTCGGGGTGCAAAGGAGTGAACGGCAACTCCTTGCGCTCTACACGGTCGTACTTGTGGTAATCGTCCGTGCAAATGGTCGTCACGCGCTCTTTGCCGAGGATTTTGGCAATCCCGGCCGTGAGGGTGGTTTTGCCGGTCGCCGAATCTCCGACGACGCCAAGCATGATGGGGCGCTGCCCGTTGGGAGCGCGGTTAGGTAGGGAAGAACTCCTGGTAGCCATGCCGTAGTTTACTCATATCAGAAGCATTTATGCTGGCCGGGTTGCGCCCAACCGGCGTCCGGCGCAAAAAGGACAGGCGTCGACCCGAGCGTGATACCGTCCGCTTTTCGAATTCCGTTTCCAGCATTAACCCGGCCGTCTTCGTCCGGGTTGCGCACCAAAACCCAGGCGGGAACCGCCGCAGGACAAAGCGAAAAGGAAGGTTCAAGTGACCCAGGGCAGAATCGTCCCCTCAGTGCTAAACGCCAATCTCGCTCGACTCGGCGAGGACGTTACCCGTCTCTGCGAAGGCGGCGCCGACGCGATCCAGTGGGACGTCATGGACGGCCACTTCGTACCTAACCTGACCTTCGGGGCGGAAGTGATCAAGCAGTGCCGGGACCTGACGACCATCCCCTACGAAGCCCACCTGATGATCACCGACGGTGAACGTTGGGTAGAGGACTACGTCAAGGCCGGATGCGAAACCGTAATCGTGCACCCCGAGGCAATAGTTCACCTCCACCGCTGCCTGGAGGAGATTCGCCGGATGGGGGCCAAAGCCGGGGTCGCCCTGAACCCGGCAACCCCGCTTGAGGTCATCCGGCACGTCATGGGTTCGATCGACCACCTCCTGGTCATGACCGTGAACCCGGGTTTCGGAGGCCAGGCCTACATTCAGGAGATGGAGGGCAAGGTGGCCGAAGCGAGGGCGATGATCGACGCCACCGGCCGGGATATTGCCCTGGAGGTCGACGGTGGGGTGACCAAGGACACCATTGCCGGCGCACTTAAGGCGGGAGCCGACCACTTCGTGGTGGGCTCCGCGCTCTTCCGCCACCCGGACGGCCCCGCCGCCGCTATCGCAGAGTGCCGAGCGGCAATGTAGCCGTAGAAACATAAAAATGGCCGCCCCCGAAAGGGCGGCCATTTTGTTGGTCGAAGCTCCTAACCGAGCGCAGCCTCGTAGCGGTTGCCAACTTCGGTCCAGTTCACTACGTTCCAAAAGGCACCTACGTACTCCGGGCGCCGGTTCTGGTACTTCAAGTAGTAAGCGTGCTCCCAAACGTCGACACCCAGGATCGGGATTTCGCCGGCCGCCAAGGGAGAGTCCTGATTGGGGAGGCCGTAGGGAACAAGTTGGCCGTCAGCCACCACCAGCCAGGCCCAGCCGCTGCCGAACTGGTTCAGCGCGGTGTTGGTGAACAGGGTCTTGAAGGCGTCGAACGACCCGAACGAGGTGTTGATCGCCTCCGCCAGGGCGCCCGTGGGCTCGCCACCGCCGCTGGGCGAAAGGACCTGCCAGAACAACGAGTGGTTGGCGTGACCGCCACCGTGGTTGCGAACAGGAGTCGAAAGCGCGGCAGGTACCGACGCAAAATCTTTCATCAGCTCATCGATGGGCTTCGCCGCAAGAGCAGGCTGGTCGGCCAACGCTGCGTTCAGCTTGTCGATGTAGGTCTGGTGGTGCTTGGTGTGGTGGATCTCCATTGTCTTTGCATCGATATGCGGTTCGAGTGCATCGTATGCATAAGGCAACGGCGGCAGTTCGTAAGCCATATTTCCCCCTAATTTCCTCTAAGCATTGCGGCCCAAGTATAGAGGCCGTCAGGTGCTACCTACCCAAACCCCTCAAGCGTGAATCTGCTCGAGAGGGCGGTACAACTGAATGTTCACCTGCTCCCCGGCCCTAACCGGTTCGTCGCCGGGGGGAATCACCGCCAGCCCGTTGGCCTTGACCACCGTCCCCAAAAGATTGGAGGCGGCCGGACCGGTGGACCTTGCCCGCAGGCTGCCGTTGTCCCGGTACACCAGGACGCGGGAATACCGGGTTTTGTCGGGCAGTCCCGCCATCTGTTCGTCGAGGGACGCACTGACCACCGGACGATCCAGGTCCGTCCTTCCCATCATCTTGAGCAGGGCGGGCCTGATGAACAGTTCGAAGGAAACGAACACCGACACCGGGTTGCCCGGAAGGCCGAAATAAGTCCTACCTTCAACCGACCCAAACGCCTGGGGCATCCCCGGCTGCATTGCTACCTTGTAGGCGTCGATCCGGCCCAACTCCTCCACAACCTTGCGCACGACATCCAGGTCCCCCACCGACATGCCTCCCGACGAGATGAAAACGTCCACCTCGGGTGCCCGGGAGACAAAGACCTCCCTCAGCAGGGTCTCGTCGTCCGGGACTATCGGGGGTCGTACCGGCTCAATCCCCAACTCCTTGAGGCACCCGCAAATCGTGTACCCGTTGCCGTCGGGAATCTGACCGTAGGCGGGCTTGGTGCCCGGCTCGATCAATTCGTCTCCGGTGGAAATCACACACACCCGCACCTTGGGGTAGACGGCTACCTCGGCGAAGCCGGCAGTCGACAGGTTCCCCAACTCTGGTCCGGCAAGGATCTTGCCCGCCGGTACAACCACATCGCCCTGCTTCAGGTCCTGGCCCGGAGGCCTTATGAACTGGCCGGCGGTGAACGCCTTGTGGACCGCTACCGAGTCCGTCGTTGAGGTCACGTCCTCCTTGGGCGCAATGCAGTCCGCACCCGGGGGCACCGGGGCCCCCGTGGCGATCCACATGGTCTGCCCGGGCCCAACCTCACCTTCGGGCGTGTGGCCGATAAAGGCGCTGCCCACCCGCTTCAAAGTTACCGGTGCTCCGGCCACATCCTCCGACCTGACTGCATAACCATCCATTGCAGAGGAGGCAAAAGTGGGTATGTCGTATGGAGCCCGGGCGTCCTCCGCCAAAACGCAGCCCCATGCGTCCAACAACGGCACGGTCACCGGATCCAGCGGCCTTACGGCGTCGAGAATGTCCTTGCGGACCCCGGCGACCGTTCGCATCTCGTAGCCCAACTCAGCCCTCCACAGTTTCTGCCGGACCCTCGGCATCGGTGGGCGGAGCGGCTTCTTCCAGCCCGACCCACCGGTGGTCTTCGCCCCTGCCTTCCTTTTTCCAGACCGGGCAGCGGACTTTTACCTCGTCGATTCCGTAGCGTGCGGCCTCAAAGGCCTCCCCGCGGTGGGCGGAAGAAGCGGCCACGACCACGGTGTGGTCCCCGACCCGAAGGTTCCCCAGCCCATGAAAAATCGCCACGCCGGACAGGGGCCACTTGCGCACCGCCTCTTCGGCCACTTCACGGAGCACGGCTTCCGCCATCTCGCGGTAGGCGGAGTACTCCAAACGATCCACCGGGCCCCACTCATCGGCGTGATTGCGAACCGTCCCGACGAACACAACGATCCCGCCTGCGTCGGGGGCTTCAACCGCGTCCATGGCCTCCTGGACGGTGGCCCCGCCCTCCCTAAGCCCCGTCACGACGTTTGCCCCCCCGGCAACCGGCGGCAGCAGGGCCACCTCGTCGTCCTCGGCGAGCGACTGCTGGCTCGTGGCGATCTCTTTATTCACCGCGGTTCGGATCTGCCCGGCCAGGCGGCCGACATCTGGATACCTCAGGTAGAGGATCTCCAGCAGGTCGCCGGTGGACGAGTTCTCCGGAATCTCCAAGACCTCTTCGGACCGTCCCCGCTCCGCCAGGCCGCCGAACATACGCACTTTGACTTTCATCAGTTCTTTTCCTCGAATCGGCGATCCAACCACTCACCGCTGCGGCCGGAACGGAATCTCATGAGTCCCGCCAGGATCGACAAGGCGATCTCGGGCGGGGACTTGGCGCCCAGGTTGAGGCCGACCGGCGATTGAATCCGATCGATCAAACCCGCATCCAGGCCCCGCCCCCTGAGTTGTTCAATGTGGTGTCCGGTATGACGGGCACTGCCGATGATGCCGACAAATCGAGGTTTCAATTCCAGGAGGGCGGCTATCTGCTCCGCCACTGCGGGTGACTCGTGGTCGGTGTGGACCACGTCTATCGGGCTGCCCCCGGCGATACCTCCCGCGGTTGCCCCCACCTTGGTTGCCGCCTGTCTGTGCTCCGGGGTGATCCATCCCTCCCGATCCTCAACCAGGACCGGCTCGTAGCCCAGATCCCGACTCCACCGAAGGAGCCACAGGGCGACCGGCGTGGCTCCGACCACCACCAGCCGGGGCTTTCGGGTATAGGGCTCGAGGTAGACCTCGATCGTGCCCAGGTCGTGAGTCAGGGTCCTTACCGTCGAGACACCCGATACCAACACCTGGGCAGCCTCGCTTGCGATTGCGGTGTCAAAGTCGGAACACCCCAGCGTGCCGGTGAGCGGGCCGCCGGGCCCCAAAAGCATCTTCTGCCCAACCGAACACGGAGGAGCACCTTGCCTGCTGATAGCAGTGGCCAGCAGGCTGTCCTCCCCCGACTCAATCCGGCGGGCGAGGGTGCTCGTGACATCCCAGGCGGGGTCCGCCCGGTCGGAAGTGGGGGCTGCGGCCTTCGGGGAGGGGTCGGCAACGGCGCGGTCGGGGCCGTCGGAGCTATTGGAGTGGTCGTGGCTCTCGGGCTTTTTGCCCTCCAGGTTTACGTCACCCGGACGGCTGGACTTCTGCGGCGGTCCGTCCTTGTGGGCGGTGTAGCCCGTGATGAGGTCCATGGCGTGCCCGAATAGTGGGAGCACCACTTCCAAACCCTCCCGGCACGCCTTCGGACTACCGGGGAAGTTGACCACCAGAGCATCTTTGAGGACCCCGCTGATACCCCTGGAGAGAATGGCCATGGGTGTTTTGGCCCGTCCGTCGGCTCGCATGGCCTCGGCAAATCCCGGCGCCTGGCGTTCGATGACGGCCAGCGTTGCTTCGGGGGTGACGTCCCGGGGGCCGAGCCCTGTGCCGCCGGTGGTGAGCACCAAATCGTTGTGCTCGGCCAGGTTGGCCAACGCCGGCTCGATGTCTTTGCGGTCGTCCTGAACGACCATACGATCGGCTACCTCGAACCCCGCCTCGGACAACGCCTCAGCGAGCACCCGACCCGAATCGTCGGTGCGGGTGCCGTAAAACACCCCGTCGCTGATGGTGAGCACGGCGGCTCGTCTGCTACCTGCGGCCACTGCTTGCCTTTCCCTAGACTGTCGTCGACGGGCGGCGCCCGCTGGGCCTGGAACACCGGATACCTGAGAAGTCGCCCATGTAAAGTACCTCGCCAGAGGGCCTAGAATTGTCGTACTTACTGAGGATGAGCTAGCCCCTCGATGAGTCTAAGATTAATCTGGAGTTATTCGATTCGCATGGTCGGCCACAGGGTCTGAAACAGCGTGAGTCCTTGGAGGTTGCCGTGTCTCGGCCGCTGCAGTGGTGGCAATAGGAGGGCTGCATGATCAGACTAGGAAGCCTCGCGGGATATTCCTTCGAGGGACCGCTGCTTCTGGGCGGCTGGAACGCTCCCCAGAAGCCCGGTGTTTACGCCATCATGTACAAAGCCGACCCGGTGAAAAAACCGGAGTCCTATTCGGTTATCTACGTCGGTTACGCCCTGGATCTGTCGAAGGCAGGCCTCCCCAAACGTCACCCGGCAGCAGCTTGCTGGGCCGACCGCGCCGGATCGCCGTGGAAGCTTCACGTCGCCTCCTACTTCGTCCCCGACTCCCAGTCTCTGGAGGGGACTCTCAAGCAGATTCAGATCGAGCTGATCGCCAAGTACAATCCTGCCTGTAATGATGACAAGTACGACAACGCGTGGGATGACACCTGGCTTGGCGATTACACCTCCAGCATGACGGGACCTTTGGCCCCGAGGGGAGCGCACGAAGAACCAATTTAGGCATAGTGCTAGTCTGTTGCCCGGTCTTTTTCTGTAGGCAGTATCGAGAAGGCCTAAGAGCTTTCGAAAGGAGTTGGAATGGCCGACGATGATTTTCAGGCGTCTCCCGGTAGCCCCCGGATCTTTGAGTTGATCCAGGATGCACCCGGCAAGAACAACCAGAACCGCGTGGGCGGGGACAACTCGGTGTGGGCGTGGCCCGAAGTTACCGACTTCCTCAAAATCGCCGGTCAGCCGGTTCCGGGACCGTGGCCTCCCCACCAGGAAGCCCGCCCCGACCCCGAAATCGGAAGCGCAGTTCCCGAAGCAGTTGCCGAGCCGGCTCAGGAGCTTCGTGACATCGCCCGCAAGCGCGGCGATGACCCGAACGCCCCTCTGTCCTACCGCCGTGGCGGCGGCTCGTCGAGCCCCGAGCCGGAATCAGAGCCCGCAGGCCAGGCAGCACGGACCGAGTTCCGTGACCTGGACGCATTCGAGAAGGCACGCACCACCGGTGTCGTCTGGAAGGGCGGCTCGCTCAAGGACCTCAATCCCGGCGAGTAGCTTCACAACCGTTTAACGAGATCCCGGCGCCCATTGGGCGCCGGGATCTTTTTTTGGAGGAACCGACCTTGAGCGCCGCCGAACGTTGGAGACAAGCTCTGCTCGCCTGGGCCATTCCGGATGAGATCATCGCCGCTGCGCCTGAGTCCCCCTGGGGATTCCCAACCAACCTCTTCGCCGGCCGGGCCGACTCGGCCTTAAAACGCAGCCCCTCCCCCGCCAACCTGAGGGCACTAGAGGCTCTTCCCGAAGGCGGAACGGTGCTCGACGTAGGCGTCGGCGGAGGAGCGGGGAGTCTTCCGCTCGCGGGCCGGGCCGGGCTGCTTACCGGCATCGATCCGTCGCAGAGCATGCTCGACTCTTTCTCCGGAGCGGCCGCGGGAGCCGGTGTAGCCTCCAAGACGATTCTTGGCTCTTGGCCGGAGGCCGCCGACCGGGCGGAGCCCGCCGATGTTGTCATCTGCCACCACGTCGGGTACAACGTGCCGGACTTGGCCCCTTTCATTGCCGCCCTGGCCAGCAAGGCCCGCCGCCGGGTGGTGGTTGAGCTCACCCCCCGGCACCCGCTGGCCTGGATGAACGACCTGTGGCTCACTTTCCACGGACTGTCCCGCCCGGAGGGTCCAACCTACGAAGATGCCGCCGCGGTTGTGGCCGAGTTGGGCCACAACGTAAGACACGAACTCTCCTCCGGTCCACCGGTTATGAGCGGATTCCCCAACAGGCAGGACGCCATCGCCCTGGTGCGCAAGAGGGTATGCCTGCGCCCGGACCAGGACGAAGAACTGGCCGGCGCCCTGGGGGCCCGCCTGACCCAAACTGAGGGCCTCTGGTCGGCTTCGCCGCCCGAACACGAGATCGCCACGTTGTGGTGGGAGCCCGGGACCCGATAACCAACAGGGCCGCCCATCAAAGAGCGGCCCTGTTGATGCGGTAGGTCCGTCAGCCGACCGGTTCGGCTACCGGTTTGTCGGGGTGGATCCGGCCCGCGGCGTGCTTGAGCGACCCGCCGGGACGACCGTTGCGGTTGGCGATGATCTGGGCGGCAACCGCAATCGCCACCTCCTCGGGCTGCGATGCCCCGATATCCAAACCGAGCGGAGCCTGGATGCGATCCAACTCCTCTTCGGTAACCCCCACTTCCAGCAGGTTGTCCACCCGCTTCTGGTGGGTGCGCCGGCTCCCCATTGCCCCGATGTAGCCGGCCTTGGTCTTGAGCGCCACCTGCAGCAGGGGGATATCGAACTTGGGGTCGTGGGTCAGTATGCAGATGGCGGTCCTGCGGTCGACCTTGGCGGTCTCCAGGAACTCGTTGGGCCACTGGACCACGATCTCGTCCGCTTCCGGGAATCGTTGTTTGGTGGCAAACACCTTTCGGGCGTCGCAGACGGTCACCCTGTAGTCCAAGAACTTGCCGATCCGCACAACCGCCGACGCCAGGTTCACCGCGCCGAACACGTACATCACCGGCTGCGGGGCGAAGGACTGCACGAACAGCTCTACCTCCTCGCCCTCCTCCCCTTTGGTGCCGTAGCGGAGGGTTGAGATAGTGCCGTGCTGCAGCATGTCCATGGCCTTGTCGACCGCCACCCGGTCCAGGTCTGCGTCGCCCAAGGTCCCCAGTACCCGCTCATCCGAAGCCAGGATCTTGGCGCCGGGGTTTGGGCCCTGCACCTGGGTGATCAGCGAGACCGCATCTTTCCCCTGGATCGCCGCTTTGAGTGCGTCGTATATCTCGCCCATCAGTAGTCCAGGCGTTCGACGAACAGGTGGACGGTGCCGCCGCAGGTCAGTCCCACTGCGCAGGCTTCTTCGTCGGTGATGCCGTGGGTGATCCGCATCGGGACGCCGGTCTGTATGACCTCCATTGCCTTCTCGATCACTGCAGGCTCTACGCAGCCTCCGGAGACCGACCCTGCGACTTCCATCTTCTCCGAGACCGCCAAGACCGCACCGGGGTCACGGGGCGCAGAACGCTCAGTCTCGATAAGGGTCGCTACCGCCACCTTCTTCCCATCGGACAGCCAGTGGTCCACCGTATCCAGCACTTCGTACATTTCTGCCTCCGGGCCTAGGTCCGGTCCGGGCCTGGGCTCGGGACCGGGCTGACAATGAAACTCTTCCGAAAGGGCTAACGATGGGCGGGCCGCAAACATTTCCGCAGGCGCGCCTCGGACCCTATTCCCCCAATGTTAGTAGTCTTATGGAGTTAGGCCGGGGGCGGCGGTACAAAAGCCTCAGGCAGGGTGCTCTCGCCTTGACATGGCGAAGGGCGCTTAGATACATTAAGCGGCGGTCCATCGTCGCATGGACGGAAGCACATCAGGAGGGGAACCGGCGCCCGAAGCGTTAGCTACGAGCGATCGCCGCCAGTTCTAACAGTCAGCCCTCCCACAGATCCCTTTATGGTTTGTTTTGATTTTGGTTTGGTCGGTCCAAAGAAGATTCGTGTAGTCAGATCTAGGAGGAATGTATGTATCCCCCACCGTTCGAGTACGTAGCGCCCGATACCATCGAAGAGGCCCTTGCACTGATTGCCCAGTACGGCGAAGACGCCAAGGTGCTCTCCGGCGGCATGAGCCTAATTCCTCTTATGAAGCTCCGTTTTGCGAGCCCGGCGGTCATCGTCGACATCAACCGGATCCAGGGCATGGACTACATCACCGAGGAGGCCGGCGGCCTTCGTATCGGTGGCCTTACCCGCTACCGCACCCTGGTGCGCTCCGACCTCCTGAAGGCCCGCTACATGTGCATGGCATCCTGCGGCCCGCAGGTGGCAGACCCGCTCGTCCGCAACCGAGGCACGCTCGTCGGCTCCCTGTGCCACGCCGACCCTCAGGGCGACTGGGGCGCTTGCATGCTAGCCATGAACGGCAGCATCGTTGCCCGCAGCACCACCGGCACCCGTGAAATCCCGATCGATCAGTTCATCGTCGGACCCTTCCAGAACAGCCTGAACCCGGGCGAGATGGGCGTCGAGGTCAAGGTCCCCAGCCAGGGCGAACGTTCCTTCGGCCAGTACCTCAAGCTTGAGCGCAAGGTCGGCGACTTCGCCACCGCTGGCGTCGCAGTTTCCATCGGTTGGACCGGTGGCAGCATCAGCCACGCTGGCATCGCGTTGACCGGCGTCGCCTCGGCGAACATCAGAGCGTCCGGTGCAGAGGCGGCTCTCATGGGCGGCAGCCTTAACCAGGGCACCATCGCAGAGGCAGCCCGCCAGGCCGCCGGTGCATGCGACCCCAAGACCGACCACCGTGGGAGCAGCGAGTACAAGCGTGAAATCATCCGCGTTTACACCGAGCGGGCCCTCAGCGCAGCAGCCGGCCTTCGCGCCGCCTAATCCATAGCGCCGAGAACACAATCACTCACGCCAGAATTTCAAGGAGGCCAATGTGCAAGTAAAGCAAGTGTCGGTCACCGTTAACGGTGAGACGTACACCACGGAGATTGAGCCCCGGCTCCTCCTGACCCACTTCATTCGTGAGGTCCTGGGCCTCACCGGAACCCACATGGGTTGCGACACCACCAGCTGCGGCTGCTGCACCGTCCTGCTCGACGGACTGCCCATCAAGTCCTGCACGTACTTTGCAGTGATGGCCGACGGTCACGAGGTCATGACGGTTGAAGGCATGGCCCTGGCATCCGAACTTCACCCGGTTCAGCAGGGCTTCCACGAGGAGCACGGCCTGCAGTGCGGATTCTGCACTCCGGGCATGATGATCGTCTCCAAGGCACTGCTCGACGAAAACCCCAACCCGACCGAGGACGAGATCCGCTGGGCCCTCTCCGGCAACCTTTGCCGCTGCACCGGCTACCAGAACATCGTCAAGGCCGTGAAGTGGGCAGCTCACAAGATCAACTCGGAGCCCGCCGCTTACCGTAGGTAATTACCGCTTAAAAGACTAACCCCCACCCCGTTCTATTAGGGTGGGGGTTAGTCTTTAGTTGGACACCCTCCAAACCACATCGCAAGGACTTAAGAACACATGGCCAAAACTCAGACCGACGCGGCTACCCGCAAGGCAGTCGTCGACTACTACGACGGATCCTGGTTCGACTACCGGCTGATCTGGCTGAACGGCGACAACCTCGGAAAGCACTTCGGTTACTGGGAGCCCGGAACCAAATCGCAGGCGGAATCGCTCATCAATATGAACCGCCAGACGGCCCTGAGGGTTGACCCCAAGCCGGGACAGAGGGTCCTCGACGCCGGCTGCGGCGTCGGCGGTTCGTCGATGTGGCTTGCACGCAACTTCGGCGTCGACACGGTGGGCATCAGTATCTCGGCCAAAGAGGTCGAGCGGGCCCGCAAATACACCGCCAAGCGCGGACTGCAGGGCCAGTGCACCTTTGATCAGCAGGACTACATCAACACCAATTTTCCGGACAACAGTTTCGATATCGTCTGGGCACAGGAGAGTTCGTGCCACAGCCCCCACAAGGATCTGTTCGTCAAGGAGGCCTTCCGGGTCCTCAAGCCCGGCGGCAAGCTGGTACTGGAGGACTGGTACCGCACCGATCGCCCCTTCCACCCGGCAGATGAGAAACTGATCCACCATTTCCTCGGGTGCTGGGCAATCCCCGACATCCCCACCCAACAGGAGATCACCGGCTACATGGCCGATTCGGGCTTCACCGGGATCCAGTTCGACGACGTCACGCCCTATATGCTGCGGTCCGCCCGGCACCTGTACCTGATCACTGCGTGGCTGTACCCGGGCGCCTTCCTGCTGAGATGGATGCGTCTGAGAACCAAGGTGCTCCACGACAATCTCAGGGCCGCACGCGGCCAGTGGAGGGCCCACGTGCGCGGCCTTTGGATCGGCGGAATCGTCGTCGCCCAAAAGCCGGAGCAGTCGGACGCCCCACTCGGCGGCAGAGCCCCGGCCGAGTCCGCCCCCGAGCCGGCATCGGCAAACTGATGCCCAAACCTGCGACCGACGCCGCGACCCGCAAGTGGATCGTCGACTACTACGACGGATCCTGGTTCGACTACCGGGTGGTCTGGCTCAACAAGGGAACGCTGGCCAAACACTTCGGGTACTGGGAACCCAACACCCGAAACCACGAAGAATCGCTCCTCAACATGAACAAGCAGGTCGCCGCCCGCGCCAACCCCAAGCCCGGCGAGCGGGTACTTGACGCCGGATGCGGCGTCGGCGGGTCCTCGATCTGGCTGGCTCGGACCTTCGGCCTGAACACCGTGGGGATCAGCCTCTCCGAGAAGGAACTTGTGCGTGCCCGCCGCTACGCCAAGGAGCGGGGACTCGAAGCCCAGTGCAGCTTTGAGGTCCAGGACTTCGTAAACACAACATTCCCCGACGAGAGCTTTGACATCGTCTGGGCCCAGGAGAGCTTCTGCCACGCAATGGACAAGGGCGCCTGGATGAAGGAGATGTTCCGGCTGCTCAAGCCCGGCGGCCGCCTGGTCATCGAGGACTGGTTCCGCCCGTCGCGCCCCTATCACCCCGCCGACGAAGCGATGTACCGGGAGTGGCTGCGGGGCTGGGCCATCGACGACCTGGCGACAACCGGCGAGATCGTAGACGACGCCACCAATGCCGGCTTTGCCAACGCCAAGCTTGACGACATCACACCCCACGTCATCAAATCGGTACGGCGCCTCTATGCGATGACGGTGGCTCTGTTCCCGGGCGCCTACATCGGCAAGCTGATCAAGCTGCGCAGCGACGTGCTGCACGGCAACATCGTCAGCGCCCGGCTGCAGTGGAGGGCCCGGAACCGCAACCTGTGGGTCTCAGGCATCTTTTCCGCCCAGAAGCCGGCTGCGGCCCCGGAGGAGCCCGAGGAGGTCGCCGTAGCCGCCGGTACCAAGGCTGAGGCACTGCCCAAGACCAAAAGGGCCCCGGCCAAGGCGAAGAAGGCAGTCGAGGAGCCCGAGCCTGCTCCCGCAGAGGAGAAGGCCGCTCCCGCTAAGCCTGCTCCCGCAGAGAAGACCGCTAAGCCTGCTCCCGCAGAGAAGGCCGCTCCCGCAGAGGAGAAGCCCGCTCCAACGGAGTAGGCCGTCCGGGCTAACGCAGCCGGCGCGCCTGCTTCGAGAACTCGGACGCCAGCGGCCCGGATGCCGGAATACGTTCCCACCACCATGGCCGGGTGGGCAAGTCCTCGTCCAGGAGGACCAGGACCCGATGATCGTCCTTGTGAGTACAGCCGCGGTAAAGGGCATCGACGGCGAGCACCAGAGCCGGAGGGGCTGTATCCCCGGCATCGGGGTTCAGGGCCTTCTCCAGGCGGTCCCTCACCATTAGCCCGGCAACAAACTCTTTGATCCCCGCCAGATCGGACCCGACTTCAATACGCTCCCCCTCCAGGCGCAGGACGTACTTCGCCCAGTCGTCGGCCAGTTGCAGGATGGACAACTCACCGGACCCGCCGGGCTGGCTTACCTTCGTCGACGCAAGTTCTTCCAGCTCCATGTTTCCTCCTTGACGCAGCGGTTCCACCATCACGCCGAAGTATGACCCGATACCGCCAGGTAGGGATCATCGGTTACCATGCCAGGGAGCGACTGGCGTCAGGTGGGTCACCACCAGGAAGCGCTTCAAGTCGGAGCATCGTACGCCTGGGTGCTCCTCAGTTAAGGCTGAGGAGGTCAGATGGAAATGCGCTATGGAGTCAACCCCCACCAGAAGGCACGCATCGGTAAGGGGAGCCCACAACCCGTCAAGCTGCTGAACGGCAGTCCGTCCTACATAAACGTCCTTGATGCGCTGAACGCTTGGCCCCTGGTCCGAGAGGCCAGCGCGGCCCTCAACCTCCCGGTGGCCGCTTCCTTTAAGCACGTCTCCCCCGCCGGGGTCGCAGTCGCAGGAAGCCCCGATCCAACCATGCGGGAGGTTTGGGGCCTGGGGGATGGTCACATCGGTCCCCTGACCTCCGCTTACGTGCGCGCCCGGGACGCCGACCCCAAGTGTTCGTTCGGCGACATGATCGCCGTCTCCGAACCCGTTGACCTGGAGTTGGCAAGCTTCCTGGCCCGAGTAATCTCCGACGGAATAGTTGCGCCGGGATTCGAGGAGGGGGCTCTTGAGATCCTGTCTCGCAAGAAGAAGGGCGCCTTCCTGGTCTTCGAGGCCGACCCCGACTTCCAGCCACCCAGGTGGGAACAACGGTCCGTCTACGGCATGCTCTTAGAGCAGGAGCAGGACGCCCTCCCGGTCACCGCCGATTGTCTTCAGATGGCCGAAGGGCCTGAGCTTGGCCCACAGGCCGTGGCCGACGCTCTGCTGGGAATGGTCACAGTCCGGTATACGCAGTCCAACTCGGTGGCCTACCTTCGGGACGGCATGACCCTGGGCATCGGTGCCGGGCAGCAGTCCCGGGTGGACTGCACCAAACTCGCCGGCGCCAAGGCGGCCAACTGGTGGATGAGGCGCAACCCTTCGGTCCGGGGCCTGACCCTTCCGGCGGCAATGTCCCGGCAGGACCGCCTCAACTGGCAGATCCGCTTCGCCGAAGGCGACATGACCCCGGGCGAGTGGGATGCATTCCGAGAGGTCGCAGGCGACTCAGAGCCGGTGCCGGCCGACGCAAGGCGGGCATGGGGAGAGCAGTTGGACAAGGTCACTTTGGCTTCGGACGGATTCATCCCGTTCCGCGACAACGTCGACTACGCCAGCCGCTACGGTGTCCGCTACATCGTTGAGCCCGGCGGATCACTGAGAACCCCCGAAGTAGCCACCGCATGCCGTGAGCACGGCATAGCGCTCGCTCACACGGGCATCAGGCTCTTCCACCACTAGGCCCCGTCGCACCAACCGGGGCTGCCTCCGGTCCAACCGGCGAAGGGGACAACCGCCCGGCGCGGGCCCGAAGTCACCAACGAGTTAGGTGGGGTCGGCCCGGGACCGCCCGGTCAGGCGTTCGTAGTCCTCCCAGGTATCCAGGTCGGAGGGCAACTCGCCGCCGAACTCCACTCTCACCACCCACTCGGGGTGCTTGCCCAGCACCTCCCGAGCGCCCTTGTCGCCTTCGATCGCCTGCAGAGCGGGCCAGAGTTCACGGTCGAACAAGGTTGGGTGATTGGGTTTGCCGCCAAATGTGGCCTGCACTACCTTGCCGCCGGTAGCCTGATAGGTCTCGGCGATTGTGCGGACCATCAGGGCATTCACCGCGGGTTGGTCGCCCAGGATCACCATCGCCGCTTCCGATCTCTCGTCAACAGCCTTGAGGCCCGTTCTTAGCGACGTTGCCTGGCCCTGAGCGTAGTCCGGGTTCACGACTATGCGCGTGTCCGGACCCGCCTCAACGGCGTCAGCCACCTCGTCTGCCCGGTGGCCCAGAACGACCACTACATCGTAGAGGCCGGATTGTTCCATGGCGTCGATGGCGTACTGGAGAAGTGGCCGACCCTCGAAGTCCAACAGCTGTTTAGGCTGTCCCAGCCGGGAGGACGATCCGGCGGCCAGCACAATTCCCGAAATACGACCGATCAATTCCAGCCTCCTAGGGATACAAAAAGAGGACGGCCCCGAAGGGCCGTCCTCTATAGGTAGCTTAAGAGCGTTGAGTTACTTCTTGCCGCCGCCGAAGAGGCGCTTCATGCCTACAGCGGTGGACTGAGCAGCAATGCCGAAGCCGCTGGCAGCCTTGGGAGCGTTAACGCCCTTGCCCTGCAGTGCGGAGGAAAGGCACTTGGCGAACTGGTTCATCAGAACCGTGGTGACGTCGCCCATCATGCCGCGGCCGTACTGAGCTACCGCACCGGACATGGTGATGTCCTGGTTGATCTTCACGGTGGTGGAGTTGCCTGCGCCCGTGAGAACGGCGGTTACGTTGGCCTCTGCCTGGCCCTTGCCCTTCTCCTCGCCGCCGACGCCCTTCATGACCACGGTGTGGGATGCGGCGTTGCGGGAGATGACCTGCAGCGTTCCTGCGAAGGAGAGGGAGACGGGCCCCATCTTGATCTTCACTTTGCCCTTGAAGTTGTTCGGGTCAACGATCTGGGTGAGCTCAGCGCCAGGCAGGCAGGGAGCGACCTTCTGCGGGTCGTTGAAGTAGGCCCAGACCTCGTCAATCGGAGCCGGTACCGTGAAGTCGTTCTGAAGTGCAATACCCACTTGCCACCTAACCTTTCGTTCGTCTTCCCTTGCCAGAGCTTTCTGGCAAGTAGTCTAGTGCTTGAGATACCGCGAAATCCAAAACGAGGGGCGCGGCACGCGTCAGCGAGGTAACGACAGTTTACGCCGTTGGCCTCCTACACCCCTGCTGAAGTCTTCTCCCGGGGATGCGTAGGGCCTTCCCTGTGTTTCAGGAAACCCGCATTGCGCCCGGATCTCACCGCCATAATTTCCGCTATCACTGCCCAGGCTATCTCGTCTGGGCCCTCCGCGCCAACGTCAAGGCCCGCCGGACCAAATATTTTGGGCTCATCCACCTCCGATGGGTAGATTCCTTCCTTCGCCAGGTCGGGCAGAAGACGTCTCAATCGGGCCTTCGGGCCGAGCATTCCGATATAGATAACCTCGGTTCCCAGCAGCGCCTTCAGGTAGTCCTGATCCCTGACGTAGTTGTGGCTCATCACGATCGATGCCGTCAGTCGGTCGACACCCGCCTCCTTGACCAGATCGGAAGCATTCGGCAGCACAACGAAGCCGGTAGCCTCAGGGAACCGCTCGTGGTTCAACAACTGCTCCCGATCGTCGGCAAGAACCGTTTCCCAACCGAGGGCCGCAGACAGGTGCACCAAAGGGATGACGTCCTCCCCCGCCCCGCAGATAAGAAGGCGTATCGGGGGCTCCAGGGGCTCTATGAACACCGAAGCCTCCCCCCGACCCTCTACTAACAGGGTGCGGCGGCCGGCCTTGCGGGTTTGTAGGGCATCGAGGGCGGCGTCGGCGCTCAGGCCATCCAGATCGGGGTTTCCCAGTCCGCCTTCGGTTCTTCCGTCCGGGTGAACAACCAGCCGGGCTCCGGGTTCAACGCCCTCAAGACTTGACGATAGTGCGGTTACCAGGCCGATGGTCCGCCGCTCTTCCAGCGCTAGCCTCAAAGACCCGATCACTTCTGCCGCATGGTCGGGCGGCTCTACGAACACCTCCAGGGCGCCGTTGCACCCGAGTCCCCATCCCCATACCGCCTCGTCGTCCGCGGTGAGATCAAAGTCAACCAGTCGGGCGCCCTTGCCGGCCATTACCTCTTTTGCCTCGCGCTTGATGTCGTTGTCCAGACAGCCGCCGCTGATGTTGCCGATCAGATCGCCGCTCTCCGCAACCAGAAGCCGGGCTCCGGGCCGGCGGTAGGTTGATCCCCGGGAAGCAACTACCGTAGCCAGCGCCATCTTTTCGCCGCGGGCGCGCAGCGTCTCAATTGCACTCAGCACATCGACGATTTCGCTCAGGGCCTCGCTCCTAGTTCGCGGATTGACGTCACTTCATCAACAGTCAAATGCCCGCCACTGGTTCGATTCCACCCTTGCGGCGCATCCGGGATACCCACAACACTGCGGGTCAAGCCTCTTGTCTGACTTTCAGGTACTTTTGCGGATCCGTCTGAAAAAGCTTGCGACAGGCGGGGCAGCAAAAGTAGTAGGTCTGGCCATCGTGTTCGTGGTGATAGCGGGCACCCTTGATTGTCACGGTCATGTCGCAGACGGGGTCGATAGCTTCATCCGGCCCCTCGGCGGGGGCAGCGGCTGGTTCGACCGGCGTGTTCGATTTCGCGGCCGAACCGTTGGCATCCGAAGCCTGAGCGGGCGGCTTGGGTTCAACCGGCATCCGGACCGTGGCTTCGGCTGCGGCGCCGTTGTGGTGTTCACGAGCCGCAGGTTCGCCGGGACCACCCGACACCGCCTTGCGCTGCACGATCTCAGCGATGACCGCGACCGCCATCTCTTCGTGCTTGATACGTCCCAGGTCAAGTCCCGCCGGCGCCTTGATCCGGGCCAGCTGATCCTCGGCAACGCCGTTGCCCCGAAGAAACTCGATCACTGTGCCGGCGCGCTTCTTGGAAGCCACCAGGCCGATATAGGCCGCATCGGTACCGAGCGCCGCCTCCAGCGCATCCTCGTCGTAATGGCCGAGAGTAGCCACCACTACGTAAGAGCCTGCGCTCACGCCCTGATCCTTAAGATCAAGCGAGTTCCATACCTCGTCCGCCGCCGAGTGGTCGCTCAGCGACCCGCCCTCGTCGTCGACTATCACCGTCCGCCATCCAAGGCCGTTGGCCAGTGTTGCCATGGTGTCGACCACCGGGGAACGCCCGACAATCACAAGCTGCGGAGTCGGCAAATGCGGTTCGATGTAGATCTCCAATGCTCCCTCGCTCGCACAGGATGTGGGGAAGGACAGCAGACCGTCCCGGGCCCTGGTTTGAAGGTCCTCAGGGGCTCCGATCAGAAGCAGCCGCGGTTCGCCATCGCTCATGGCTTTCAGGGACTGCCTTACTACCAAAGGTTCGGTGCAGGCGCCGGCAACCCAGCCGCTCACATCACCGTTCGAAGTTACGAGGGCTTTGTAGCCCACCTTGCCCGACGAGGGCGCACGCCTCCATACCACGGTGGCGAGGGCAAATGCCTCGCCACCGTGGCGGAACTCATGTGCAAGCTCCAAGAGGTCTTTAGCCATTACAGCTAGTTTCCTACTTTTTCGGTATTAGTCCTGTCCCGGAAGGGGCGGGTAACCCGAAACGTCCTTGCGGTAGTGAATGGCTTCCCACACACGACCGGACAAGCACGGCATGTCGATGTTGCGTACGCCCAGGTGCTCGATGGCGTCGATGACTGCATTGACGAAGGCCGCGGGGCCTCCGACTGCGCAGGACTCGCCGATGCCCTTGCATCCCAGCGGGTGGTGCGGAGACGGCGTGACAACCTCGAACAGCTCCATGTGAGGGGCTTCCCAGGAGGTCGGCAGCAGGTAGTCCATGTAGTTGGCACCGATGCAGTTGCCGTCTTTGTCGTAGGTGATGAACTGCATGTTCGACATGGCGAATGCCTCGATCATGCCGCCGTGGATCTGGCCTTCGCAGATCATCGGGTTGATCCGAACGCCGCAGTCATCGACTGCAACCATGCGCAGGACATCCCAGACGCCCGTTTCGGGGTCGATCTCGACCGCCACCATGTACGTGGCCGAAGGCCAGGTCATGTTGGGTGGGTCGTAGTAGGCGTTGTTCTCAAGTCCAGGCTCCATGCCGTCGGGCATGTTGGTGTAAGCAGCCATGGCGCACTGCTGGATGGTCACGCCGCGGTCCGGTGC
>JAJCYE010000029.1 GCA_029263075.1 Actinomycetes bacterium | reverse complement strand
AGGCGGTCCAAGGAGGACAACAACTCGGCCCGGGAAGATTCGGAGATCCCCAGCACCGCAACCATCGCTGCGATCCCAATGGCGATGCCCAGGGCCGATAGCGCGGCCCGCAGGCGCCTGCTGCGCAGCCCCACCGTGGCGATACGGAACATGTCGCCCGGGTGGACCGCGCTCGGTTGGAGCGGAGCGGCGGCGCTCACGGAACCGGCACCGCAGATGCGGTGTCCGAGGAGATCCGGCCGTCCAGCATGGTGATGCGCCGGGGCAGTGCCGCCGCGATGTCCCGATCGTGGGTGATCACCAGGATGGTTGCACCGGTCCGATTAAGTTCGTGGAGCAGGTCCAGGATTGCACCCGAGGACTTTGAGTCCAGGTTGCCTGTTGGCTCATCGGCCAGCACCACAGCCGGTTTTCCCACCAAGGCTCGGGCGATCGCCACCCGCTGGCGTTCGCCACCGGACAGTTTGGACGGGTCGTGCGTAAGCCGGTGGCCGAGGCCCACCTGCTCCAAGGCCGTCACTGCCAACTCCCGGCGCTGCGCCAGGGACTGGCCGCTGTACAGGAGTCCGTCGGCCACGTTGTCAATTGCGGTCATGCCCGACAGCAGAAAAAACTGCTGGAACACAAAACCTATCTCCCTCGCCCGGAGAGCCGAAAGGTCGTCGTCGCTGAGTTCGGCGGTGTTGTAGCCGGCGATCTCAACCGACCCTTCGGTCGGCCGGTCCAGGGTCCCGATGATGTTCAGCAGCGTGGACTTGCCGGACCCGGAGGGCCCAACCACGGCTGCCAACTCCCCGGCCTGCACCGACAGATTGACGTCGTGCAGTACCGGCGTCGGCGGTTCGCCCGGGTACTCCTTGTAAATGTTGTTCAGCAACAGGATCGGATCGCTCACCCGGGCACCACCACTTCGGCCCCGGCTTCGATCCCGTCCCCGGTGATGGCTACCAACTGGTTGGTGCTGGTGCCGATCTCAACCGCCACCAGGCGGTAACCGCCGGGCGCAGAGTCATCCACCAACTGCACCGCGTAACCGCCTTCGGCGAGCGCCACCAGGGCGGTGACAGGAGAAACAATGGCCCCGGTTTGCCTGGATCGTTCGATATCGACGTCCACCGTCCCGGACTCGAAGTCGCCCGCGGCGGCCGGGTCGTCCAGGGTTATTACCACCGGAACCGTGGCCGATCCCCCGCCGGGTGCGGCGGCCGCGTCGGAGGCGTCGGACAGAGTGCCGACCGAAGCCACCGTCCCGGGCGTCTCGGTGCCGTCGGGCAGGGTCAGCTGGACCTTGGTCCCGGGTTCCAGTTCATCCGCCCGGGAGGCCTGCAACCCCACCTCGACCACCCTCTCGGTGGGGGTCGCCTTGAAAACCGTGGCTCCAGAAGCCACCCGGGCCCCCTTCTGCGTCGTCACCGACGAAACCCGGACCGGATCCGGCAGGAAAACAACGTCGCCCAACTCCACCTTGCCGTCGGGTTCGGCGCGGCCCAGCGCCTGCTCCCACCGGGCGACAGCGGCTGCCGTGGCCGAGGTAAAGTCCTCGTCCACAGTGACTCCCGCGCCGTGGCCAGCGTCGAACAGTCCCTGTTCCAACTGGCGGATGTCCGGACCATCGGCGCTGGAGGTATCCAGTTCACGGTATGCCGGAACGTCGCCCGCCAGCAGGACGGTGGGCTCGAAGTCGATGCGGAACAGTTCGCCGCCCGGGTTGATGACGCTGGTCGTTTCCGCAATCGCGGTGACAACCCCCGACCGTTCGGAGAAAAGGTCTCTGGCCTCCCCGTATCCCAGGGTGCCGCCGAAGCTGTCGTTGACCACCAGGTCCTGCTTTTGCAGGCGGGCGGTGGAGATCTGTTCGGCCGCAGGGGACCCGCCGGCGCTTCCCCGGATGTTCATCAAAGCCACCGTGGCGCCGGTCGCCGTCAACACGACCGCCGCCACCACCAGTTTCGGGCGCCGCATCATCCGCCCGCCTTCGTGCGTCCCATCAACTCTCCGCCCGTACCGGGCCGGAGCGGATCACGAACGAACCTTCGCCGAGTTCGTCCCGGCAGGCCTCAAAAGCAGCCTGAACTTTGGGATCGTTCATGTCGACGGCGGCGCCGAACGGACCGCCGGCCACCCGAGTGCCGGGACCGGCCCCGGGTCCCCGGTTGGAGAAGTCGGGGTCGGGGAAGTCGTCCACGCCCTCCTCCCGCATACAATTCGCCAGCTTCAGTGCGTTCTCCTGAAGCTCCTGCAAATCCTCTTCGCTGCGTCCGGCGCCCGGGATCCGGGGCGGGTCGCCGCACTCCTCACGGGCCTTGGCAAAGTCGTCTCCCAGCCGGACCGCTCCGCCACCCTGCGCAACGCCGCCGGTGACATTGCTACCGCCCGCCTGCACCCGGCGCCCAATTCGGATCCCGCCGTCCTCGCCTACTTCCGCATCTGGGATGTCCACGCCGTTCTCACGCATACATTCGGTCCACTCCTGCAACTCCGCCTCGGCGTCCTTCGCGTCCTCTTCCGTGGCCGCCGTCTTTGAGTCCTGACTCAGGGTGGCAACCCCGGCCTGGCTAGTGCCGGCGCAAGCGCCGAGCGCCAGACTGAGCATCGATGCGACCGACAGCCGCAGCAGTTTTGAACGTGCGATCGGGTCCATGAACGATCCTTCCAATTCGGGTTCTCTCACCGAATTGTGGAGGTCTACTTTCCGACCGCTTTGAGAGAATCCTCAGAGTTCTATGTGAGTCGGCGGATCCGCCGGAAGCTCGATGACAAAGCGGGCGCCCCCGCCCGGGCGCTGGTCGACCGAAACCTTTCCCCGGTGCGCCTCCACCACAGCCGCCACGATGGCCAGCCCCAACCCGCTACCTCCTGAAACCCGGCTGCGTGCCGGATCTGCCCGGTAGAAACGTTCGAACAGGCGCTCCCGGTGTTCGGGGTCGATCCCAGGGCCCTCGTCGGCGACCTCCAGCCGTACGGTTCCTTCGCCTACCGATACCTCGACGTGGACCGGCGTCCCGGGCGGGGTGTGAACCCGGACGTTGGCGAGCAAATTGGCGGTGACCTGGCGCAGCCGGGACTCGTCCCCGGTCACCTGGGCGGGCTCGGCTTGCAGCGATATAGGGCGGTCCGGCTCGATCGCCTGCGCATCGGCCACCGCATCGGCGGCAATGCGGTCCATCTCCACCGGCGACTGCGCCAGCGGGCGACCCTCGTCCAGGTGCGCCAGAAGCAGCAGGTCGTCGACCAGGACCCCCATCCTCCGGGCCTCCTCATCCAGGCGGCGCATCGCCTCCGACCGGTCGCCGGGATCCTCCAGGCCGCCGGTCCGCCACAACTCGGCGTAGCCCATGATCGAGGTAAGCGGGGTGCGCAACTCGTGCGAAGCGTCGGCGACGAACCGGCGCAGCCGGTCCTCGGAGGCGGTGCGAGCGGCAAACGCCTCCTCAATCCGTTCAAGCATGCGGTTCAGCGAGGTCCCCAAACTTGAGGCTTCGGTCCCGGCACCGGTGACCTCCACCCGGTGGTGGAGTTGCCCGGCGGCGATCGCCTCTGCGGTCCCCGCCATGCGGGTCATCGGCCGGACTCCAAGGCGGATCATCCACAGCGCCACCGCGGCCAGCGTCGCCAGGATTGCCACCGTCATAGAGCCAGCGATGGACAGGACCCGCTGTAGAGTGTCGCCCACCGGCTTCAGGCTTATCCCAACCACCATTACGTCGGGGCCGGCGCCCAGGCCTGCCACCACCCTCCAGTCCTGCGATCCATCGGCCGACTCAACCGTGAACGGAGCCAGGTCCAACCTCCTCCCGTTGAAGTGACGGGACACCATCTGCGGATCGATCACCGGCATCTGGGCGGGCTCGGCCCCCAGGACGCTTGTTATCGGCTCCACCTCGGAATGGCCGTCGGGCAACAGGCCGATGAACAGGTCGGTCAGCACCTCGGGCGCCTGGCTGCCGGGGTTCACCAGCAGGACCCGATCGCCGCCCTGCGCCGGCACCGGGACCCCCGTTTCCCCGGGGATCACCCGTATCGAATTCAGCCGCATGATCCGCCGGGCGGACTCGGTCAACTGCGCGTCGACACCCTCCAGCAGGGCGGACCGGACGGTTGCCACCAGGACGACATTGGCCACCAGGAGCACGGATGCGATGACCGCACACCCCAGGATGATCCGGCGGCGAAGGGTCACGCCAAAGGCCCGGGGACTACCGGCAAGGAACGGGTTGAGTGCGTCAAAGCCTCATGCAAAATCCCACCCCCCGGACCGTCTGGATGAGAGGCGGGCCAAAACGATCGATCTTGCGCCGCAGATAGCTGACATAGGTGTCGACAACACTGGTGCGCCCCCCGAAGTCGTACTCCCAGACGTGGTCCAGGATCTGGCTGCGGCTCATGACCCGTCCCGCGTTGGCCAACAGGAATCGCAACAGCTTGTATTCGGTGGGCGACAGGTCCAACAACACGCCGGCCCGGCGCACGGAGTGGGAGTCGTCGTCCAACTCCAGGTCGGAAAAGGTCAACCGGGAACTCGGGGCGTCCCGGCCCAGGCGCCGCAGGACGGTGTGGATCCGAGCGACTACCTCCTCCAGGCTGAACGGTTTGGTTACGTAGTCGTCACCGCCGAGAGTAAGGCCGCGGATCTTGTCCTCGGTGGCGTCTTTGGCGCTGAGGAACAGGATCGGGGTGCGCAACCCGGTCTCTCGCATCCTCCGGCAGACCTCAAAGCCGTCCAGGTCGGGCAACATCACGTCCAGCAGGACGATGTCCGGCACCCGGCTCGCCAGAATGTCGAGGGCCTCCTGCCCGGTTCCGGCCACCTGGACCTCGAACCCCTGCTGGCGGAGCGCAACCTCCAGGAGAAAACAGATGTTGCGCTCGTCATCGACAACCAGGACACGCGTCGCGGGAGCCTGGGCCTGGTTCATGCAAAAACGATCGCGCCGGTTCCTGTGAGGTTTATGTGAACCGGCTTAGAAGTTGCGCAGACCTCTAAGTGAGCTCGTCCAGGGCCAGGATGTTGCCTTCGGGGTCGGTGAACCACGCGGCCTTGCCTCCGGGGACCTCGGCGATGCCGTCCTCGGTCTTGAGGCCGGGGAAGTCGTACTCCTCGAAAACCACTCCTTTGCTCCTGAGTTCGGCCACAACATCCGCTATCCCCGTCACGCTCCAGGCGGCGGCGGTGGCTCGGTTGGTGCCGGCCGAACCGGTGACGTAGATGAAAAAGGTCGTCCCGCCGCTGCGGTAGAAGACCTGCCCCGGACCCTCCAGCACCTCCTCCGGGGTGAAGCCGAGGACCCCCTCGTAAAACGTCCTGGCCCGGGCAAGATCGCCGACCGGCAGGGCAGGACTGATGGCAAAGTCGGAAAGCATCGCCTATCTCCTTTTTCGTCAACCGAACCAACGGGAATTTGCGCTGTTTAGTGCGTGCAAGGGCCGATCCGTATCGCGCCGTTCAGGAATTTTTTGGCCCTTTGCGGATGGAACGGATTTTTGGATCTGCCCCTTCTCAGGCTGCCGGCACTCGAATAGGCTGATAACCAGCTTGAGCGGGGGGTTTGAGCCAAGGTGCCTAACAACAACAACGTTTTTCGTCGACTGCGTCCTGCGCTGGCGTGCCTGATAATTTTCTGGCTGGGAGCGTGCTCGTCCGGGAACACAGCCCGGGTTATCGACTCCAAAGCCGGGCTCTCCTACGATCTTCCTTCCGGATGGGCGGAAAAGCCCAGCGAAGACCTGCTCGATTTCTTTACCAGCGCTTCGGGAATCCGGACCGATTCCGACGGCAACGGCGCCATCTTGTCGCTCGGGAGCATGGAGGGACTATTCGCGGGCGAGGAGCCGGAACTGGCCCAGATGGCCGAGGGCCTAGCCGCCGACTTCACCCAGTTCTTCGTTCCCTTTGAGGGCCGCTACAACAAGGCTGAGGACAAAGCGATCAAGGTTGGCAATCGGGACGCCCACCGAGTTGTTTTGGAGATCGACCCGGACGAAACCCAAGCCGCAACGGTGGAGGCGGTGGTGGTGGACCTGGAGAGCGGACCGGCCTTCGCCCTGGGCGTGGTCATGCCTCAGGACCCGAACCTGCAAAAGGCGGTGTCGCGAGCACTGGAGTCGCTTGAGGTGGTCGAGTAACCCCGCCGCGCCTGGAGCCTTCTCGAACAGCTAAGGCAACCCAATCCCATCCTCGGACGCCGAGGTCAGATAGCGGTAGGTCCAGTCCTCGGCAAACTTGCGGGAACCGGCGAAAACTACCGGAATCTCCGGGTAGCGAACCGCCAACCTGGCCAGCATCGAAGCCAGCCACGAGCCCCGGCCCGGATTGAGCCGGAATATGTCCGGGTAGTTGCCCTCCACCACCACGGCTCCACGGGCAATTTCGGCGAGCCGCTGCATCTGAAACGCCAGTGTTCCGTCCGACAACGAGGACACCAGATTCTCAACAGTCTTGCGCTCGACCGAGGCGACAAGTCCCGACGGACCCTGCAAGCCGTAATCCCCCGCCGCGAGGGCGGCGCGGCGAACCTCGACCGATTTGCCAGCGAATCGATAGCCGTACTTCTCCCTGGTATCCACCACGATTTCGAGACCGTCAAGTGTGCGCCCTTTCGGCACCCTAGCCCCCGGGTTCGCCGACCGGGCCGCCTTCTGGGTCTGCCAGAAGATCGCGGGGCGACCCCGGGCCTCGGTAAAGATGAACTGGGAACGGTACAGGCTCGGACGGTCGAGCACCAGGTCGATGGCGGCTCCCCGCCGGCGGCAGATCAGTACCGGGGCCTCATCGACCAACTCCAGGGCCGGGGTCCACTCTGCGTCCACCAGGTGGCAGTACACCCGCGAGGCCCGGGGCCAGGTGTCCTTCACGCTCAGCACCATCCCGCCATCAAGCGGGAGACGCACCAGGAAGGGAAGCCGGCTCTCCGGGTCGGGGTTGCGTGCGACCAGAAACGCCTCCATCGAACCGTCATTCTCGCGCTACTCCCGGCCTGCTCTCGGCTTACCGGAAAGATTTCCCGTGCGGCCGGAAGACCACAGCTCCCCAGCACGCCCGGGCCCCCTGAGGCCTCCCGGGACCCGCGGGCCTCCCGGAACCCGCGGGCCTCCCGGGACCCGCGGGCCTCCCGGGAACGGCGGGCCTCCCGGGACGCGCGGGCCTCCCGGATGCCGACCATGGCTTCAGGTTTCCCTCGCCTGCCGACTGGCCGCGATCCAGGGGCGGCTGCCGGCTACCGGGCCGGCAGCAGCTTCATCGCTCCGGCCACCCCGGCGGCGGTCGCCAGGCCGATCCCGCCCAGGGCGGCAAGCGTCAAGGCGTCCGGCGCCACCACCGACTGGCCACGCAGCGCCTGCCAGGTGAACAGCCCGATCAGCGCCAGGTAAGCCAGCGCCGCCAACCTGACCAGGGCTACCGATCGCCGCTCCCCAAGCCGTCGGGACCGGCGTTGCACCAGCCATCCCACCAGCGGCAGCGCCTGCAGGGCGTGCAACCCGAAGAAGTGCGGCACCCGCAGGTCCCCGCCCCGGGTACTCCAGTCGACCAGGGGAAGCCCCGGTCCCCCATCCGCCACCCCCACCGAGTGGGCTCCGATGATCGCCGGGACACCTGAGTCGGCCGCCGCCTGCTGTTCGGCGGTCGGGACCACCATCAAGAAGGCAACCGCCATGCCTATCAGCGACAGGAACAGCCCGGCCCGGATTCCCGTCGCCAATGCCCGCTCGGGCATCTCTTGGCGGGCCAGGAGCAGGGCAGCGATGAAGGTCATCGCCCAGAACACGGTTATCGCAACCCCCATTGCGCTGAACACCGCCGCGTTGAAGGCGCTGGTGTAGTTGAAGTGGCTGGTGGTACCCCGAACAACCTGCACAACGATTAGGACGATTTCCAGCATGAAAGTCCCGGCGCTCACCAGGCCGACAAAGCTCACCAGACGCCGATGCCCCCGGATCAGGCTGAGCATCCAGACAAAGGTGAAGGCGTAGATCGCCCCCGAGATAGCGAACTTGGTGGGCTTGATCCAAGCGCCGACGCCGGTAATCTCACGGGCGTCCAGCACGATCAGGGGGACGGTGGCCACCAGGAGCAGGAGCATGGAAACCCCCAGCAGGGTGAGTGCCCGGTTGGCGCCCCAGCTTCGTTTGAGCAGGACCCCGGTGGCAGCGGGCTGAAGAGTGGACAACATGGCGAACCCCCCGATCAATCGATCTACACCGTATGATTCATATGGTGATGCTATGATCTGTTTCATACGATGTCAACGGTAAATCTCACGCCGACTTCCCACGTGGTCCTGGGTCTGATCGCCCGGAAAGGACCATCAACCTCCTACGAGCTCAAGGCGGCGGTGGCCAACAGCATCGGCAACTTCTGGCCCTTCCCCCATGCGCAGCTGTACACCGAGCCGGCGCGGCTCGCGGCGGCCGGCTATCTGAATGAGGAGCGGGAGGAGGGCGGCCGGCACAGGCGCACCTACTCGATTACCGATTCGGGGCGGCAGGCCCTGGCGGAGTGGATCGCAGCACCAACCCCCACCGGCTACGAGGTAAGGGATCCCGGCCTGCTCAAGCTGTTCTTCGGGGACTTGGCTCAAGCCCCCAGCGACCTGGAGGCCCTGGCGGCGGCCCAACTCGAGGCGCACGCCACCCGGCTGGAGGAGTACCGGGAACTGGACCGGTTGCTGGAGGGTATGGGGGTTCACGACCACGCCCGCACCACCTTGAGTTTCGGGCTGGTCTACGAAGAAGGAGCGGTGCGATTCTGGCAACAGGTGCAGCGGGAGCACCGTGAGCGTGGATCGCGCTAGATGGTGGGGGCGGCGACGCCGGTAGCGGTCAGGATCAAGGCCGGGGCGGGGCGGGAGCGGGTCGGCGGGGTGTACCCGGGCCCGCTGGGTCCGGCGATCATCATCGAGGTGAAGGAGAGGGCGGTCGACGGAGCGGCCACCCGGGCCGCTTGCCGGGCACTCGCCCGGGCACTCGGCGTGGCGCCCGCTGAGGTTTCGTTGAAGCGGGGCCGGCGCAGCCGGGACAAACTTCTGGAGGTTGCCCGGGAACCGGCGGACGTGGCCGAAAGGCTGGCGGAGCTACGGCAAGGTTGACGCTGCCGGGCCGGGCCGATCAGTCCGTTTCTTCGACCGTTTCATCGGTGGCCGGGATCAACGGCCGGCCCCCTCGTTCGACGCACGGACCGCTGCCGGTCACCAGCGCCATCCCGGTTCTATCGTTCTCGAACGCCTCAAATGCGAAGCCTTCCGATGAGGTAGCGAACATCGCGATGATTCCCTCCATGGCGTTGTCGGGATCCAGGCGGAGGCCCTGGGTGTCCCAATAGTCGGCAACGCGCTCGACGAAATCTTCTCGGTGAGGACCAAGTTGTTCGAGAGGGAAGTGGTAGGTGTAGGTGGGATAGATCCGGCCGGTTGGGGCCAGGTTCGAATCGGTACAGAT
>JAJCYE010000028.1 GCA_029263075.1 Actinomycetes bacterium | reverse complement strand
GCACCGGACCGCGGCGTGACCATCCAGCAGTGCGCCATGGCTGCTTACACCAACATGCCCGACGGCATGGAGCCTGGACTTGAGAACAACGCCTACTACGACCCACCCAACATGACCTGGCCTTCGGCCACGTACATGGTGACGGTCGAGATCGACCCCGAAACGGGCGTCTGGGATGTCCTGCGCATGGTTGCAGTCGATGACTGCGGCGTCCGGATCAACCCGATGATCGTTGAAGGCCAGATCCACGGCGGCATGATCGAGGCATTTGCCATGGCCAACATGCAGTTCATCACCTACGACAAAGACGGCAACTGCGTGGGCGCCAACTACATGGACTACCTGCTGCCAACCTCCTGGGAAGCCCCTCACATGGAGACCTTCGAGGTTGTCACGCCGTCGCCGCACCACCCCATCGGGTGCAAGGGAATCGGAGAGTCCTGCTGCGTCGGAGGCCCCGCGGCCTTCGTCAACGCTGTCATCGACGCCATCGAGCACCTGGGCGTACGCAACATCGACATGCCGTGCTTGTCCGGTCGTGTGTGGGAAGCCATTCACTACCGCAAGGACGTTTCGGGTTACCCGCCCCTCCCGGGGCAGGACTAGCCCAAAAAAACGTCTGCGGCGCCGGGATCCGGCGCCGCAGACGTTTCGGCACCAAAGACCGGTAGCGCAGATCCCTAAAGAAAGGGGATGGTGATGGGCCCGGAGAGCCAGTTGGTACCCCGAGAGGACCTAGAGAGCGGAGACCGCACCCTCCACCGGGTGGTGACGCACGGAGCCCTGTACGGAATCCCTTCGGTTTTCCTGGCCGCGGCCGCGGTGGCCTTGGCGGCCGGGGTGCCACTGGGAACGGCTGCGGTTGTTGCCTTTGTCCCGGCGCTGGCCGCCGGGCCCTACTTCGGCGGCCTGGCCGTAATGTTCCACTTACAACTGCGGAGAGAGCCGGGTTCGGTACACAAACACTCGATTCGGCGGCACCGCCGGCCCAGCGGGATCAAAACCGCCTAAAGGCCGGTCCGCACCGCCTAGGCCGGGTCCACACATCCCCTCGTGCCGCCGCCGGACCCGGCCGGGGCGGTTCGCGGGTAGGGGGTGGTGAACCCACTCCCGGCATCCTCGGTGCCCAGGTACCGTTCGACCGCCCGGACGATAGCTTCCGCTTCAAGTTGCACGACGTCGTCCCGGCGCAACACCTGCTCCTCCGCGGGGTTCGACAAGAAAGAAAGCTCGGCGAGGACCGCGGTGAGCCCGTTGCCGGCGGACCGCCTGAGAATCCCGTAGTAGTCGGCGCCGCTGCTCCCCAGCCGCCATTTGGCGCCGGCGTCGGTGTCGCCCACCCAGGGCACATCCAGCGCGGCGAGCGCTGGGACGACTTCCTCGTAGATCAGCCCGGCGAGTCGCTTGGATTCGGGCGACCGATACTGGTAGAAGGTCTCGGTCCCCGGCGTTGGCCGCGGCCCGTCGGGGTCTGCGTTGTGATGGATGGAGATCATCAGTTCTGCCGAGGAACTGCCGGCCAGCATCACCCGGAACGGCAAGCTGGCACGGTAGTCGGAGGTCCTGGTCAAAGCCGTCGGGACCCCGCGGGCGTTGAGCAGGCCGGCCGCCCGGGCGGCGACGTTTAGATTCAAGTCCTTCTCCAAAAGGCCGGTGGGCCCGGTCGCCCCGGGCTCATTCCCGCCGTGACCGGGATCCAGGACCACGGCCGGGCGGCCCAGGCGGCCCCCCGACGCCACGGGCATCCACCTGGTGAGCTCACAGGGCGTTGTTATCTTCGCCCAACCGTCCTGCACTGCCGAGAACGGCACCAGGACGCCTTCCCGCAACCTCCCGGTGGGCGAACCGCCGGCCGCGGCGGCCAGCAAGGTCCCCTCCGGCCCGATCTTCAGGACGCCCGGGGCGACCAGGGCGCCCGGGGGATCAACGGCGATCTCGGTGGGAGAGGGGGCCGGCTCGGGTGAAGCCGCCGGCGGCGAGGCGGTAGTGGGCGGACCCGCACTGGGCGATCGGCCGGAGGGACCGGGGGCAGGCTCGGCGGAGGCACAACCCACCGATAGGACCAGGCTCACCAAAATCAATAGCCGCGCTACTCGGGTCACCGCTTAACCTTAACCCCGTGCGACGTTCCCCGATTACCGCTGCCCTTGTGGCCCTGGTACTTAGTTGCTGCTCGGGGTCAGGTTCCGTTGAACCGTTGCCGAACGCGACTCCCTCGGCCCCCACCTCCGCCAGGACAACTCCGGCTCCCCCGATTCCACCATCGGCCGCCCCGGCTTCGTCCGAACCCTCCTCGCCGGTGCCGTCGCCTGGGTTTAACGGCACCGTCTCCCCAATCGACCCCCAACGGCTGTCTGCCTCCTGGCGACCCGGCTGTCCGGTTCCGGTGGAGGATCTGCGCCTGCTAGCCGTTGAACACTGGGGGTTCGACGGCAGGATTCACCGCGGCGAATTGGTGGTCCACCAGGACCAGGCCGAGCCGGTGATGGAAGTGATGGCCCGCCTGTTCGAGTTGAAGTTCCCCATTGAGAAGGTTGAACTGGTGGATGCCTACGGGGCGGAGGACGACCGCTCAACGGCAGCAAATAACACTTCCGCCTTCAACTGCAGGGAGGTTGAGAACTCACCCGGCGTCTGGTCCCAGCACTCCTTCGGGCGGGCCATCGATATCAACCCGGTCCAGAACCCCTACCTGCCCCGGTCCGGCCCGATCGACCCCCCACCCGGTGCCGCTTACACCGACCGGGCCGATGCCCGCCCGGGCATGATCGTGTCCGGGTCACCCGTGGTTGCAGCCTTCGCTGCCATCGGCTGGGAGTGGGGCGGCAACTGGTCGGGCTCCAAGGACTACCAGCACTTCTCGGAGAACGGCAGGTAGAGCGTTAGTCGGCCAGCGCCTCCAACAGACCGACAAGCAACCGCCACATCGACTCCACGGTGTCGACGTCAACCTGCTCGTTCGGCGAGTGGGCCCCGGTCAGCCGGGGTCCGAATGAGATGGCCTGCATGTCGGGCTTCTTCGACACCAGGACCCCGCATTCCAGCCCGGCATGGACCACCTGGATGGCCGCAGGCTTGCCGTTGACCGCCTCGTACTGCTCGGCGGCTACCTTCAACAACTCCGAGTCAAGTTCGGGCTCCCAGCCGGGGTAGCTGTCCACGACCCTGGCCTTGGCCCCCATCTTCAGGCCGGCGGTTGAGATGACCGTTCGGGTACGGAACAGCTTGTGGGCGTTGAGGCTGCGGACGCTTGCCAGGATGATCGCCTCTTCCACAACCACCTTCACCTGAGCCAGGTTGCTGGAGGTCTCAACCTTGCCGGGGAACGATTCACTCCAGTCCTGGACGCCGTGGGGGATGGCTGAGATCAAGCCGAGCAACGAGTCCTCGGACCGGGGCTGCAAAACCTGCCCCGGCACCGGCACCTCGGTTAAAGCCAGCGCAATGGACGGCTCCTTCGCGCCCCAGTCGGAGCGCAGCGTCTGCCCTACGTTTTCGACCACCTCCGAAAGGGATGCTGCGGATCCCTCGGGCACCAGCACGATGGCGGACGCCTCGCGCGGAATGACGTTGTGAGCGCGGCCGCCCTCAAGGCCGGCGAGGCGGACCTGAAGCCCCGATCGCAGACCGCTGAGCGTCTTCACGAGAACCTTGACCGCGTTGGCCCTGTCTTTATCGATGTCCACGCCGCTGTGACCGCCCTGAAGCCCGGATACAACCAGTCGCCGGGCGACCCAGCCATCGGGGGCCGCCTCCCACTTCAGCGGGGGCCGAACCTCCACCGTGGCCCCCCCGGCACAGCCGACGGTGAGCTCATCGGGGTCTTCGCTGTCGAGGTTGATAAGCAGCTTGGACTGCAACAACGCGGCGTCGAAGGCCATGGCTCCGTGGAGGCCGGTTTCCTCCTCTACCGTGAACACCAGTTCAAGCGGGCCGCGCTTTATGTCATCGGAGGTCAACAGGGCCAGAGCCGCGGCCGCGCCGATGCCGTTGTCGGCGCCCAGGGTGGTCCCCCTGGCGGTAACCCGGTTTCCCTCAACCGCCACATTGATGGGGTCGGCGTTGAAGTCGTGTTCGACCTCGGGGTCCTTCTCGCAAACCATATCCAGGTGGGCCTGTACCGCCACCGTAGGACCTGATCCACCGTCCACGAACAGCACCAGGTTCCCGTAGTCGTCCTGGCGCCAGCCCACATTGCGCTGTTCCGCCAGCGACTTTACGTAATCCAGCGCGGCTTGTTCCCGGCCCGAGGGCCGGGGGATACGGCAAAGCTCCGCAAAGTGCCGCCAAAGCTGCTGGGGAGCCAGTTCCGCCAAAGTGTCAGTCAACAGTCCGATCTCCTTTGTCGTCAGGATAACCTTTGCCTATGCCTAAACGGGGACGGCGACGAGTGAAGCTGCTGAGAGCCGCTCTGGCCGCCATGGTCGCGGTCGCCGGGTCCGCCATAGCCCGTTTCGGGCATATCGAAAATCCTAATAGCGAGCTGGGTGATATTGCGCCGGCGGTTGGTGCGGCCCTCATCCTTTTCGGCGGATGGGTCGCGGTGAGGGCCCTGTCGGGTGCCGTTCGGGAGGGCATCCGGGAGAAGACGGGCGAAGGCCGAGCCATGACCCTGGCCAAGATCGTCTCCGTCGCCGGATTTTCCATCGTTTTCCTCTGGGCGTTGGGGGCGGTGGGCATCGGGATAGAAGCACTTCTGCTGGGCGGTGCCCTGACCGGCGTGGTCCTTGGTATCGCGGCCCAACAAACCTTGGGCAACATCTTCGCCGGACTGGTTCTGCTTGTGGTTCGCCCCTTCCAACTGGGCGAAGACACCGTTCTCAAGTCGACCCTGGGCGAGTACCGCGGAGTTGTGGAAAACCTGGGGCTGTTTTACGTGTCGATCCGGACCGCCAACGGCCGGGTCGATGTGCCCAACGCGGTGGCACTTGCCTCTGCCGTCGGACCCGGGGCTTCGGTAGCCGAGGCCCCGGCGCCCGGGACCGCGGGCGGGACGCAGGGCCCCGCCGGTTAGGCGGCCCCGCCCAGTGGTCATTTTCGTTTGAAGGTGGTGATCCCCCTACCCTCCTTCCACACAACTATCTGCAGATGGCTGCCCGCCACGGATGTCACCACCAACTCCTTGATGTCGGCCCGGAATAGGTGGTACTGACCGAGGTCTTCCTCTATCCCCTGGGCGATCACCTCCTTTATGTGGTCATCGTCAACCTCGGATGCAGTCCCGGAAAACTTGACATCGCCCTTCCAATCCGCCGACGGGTCGACCGTAGGTCCGTGAAGGGCGAATCGGGGATCCCTCAACAGGTCCAGCGCTTTGAGCGAACGCCACATGGAGCCAAACCAAAGGTTCCCTTCGATCAATGAGGTCTCCGTCCCACTGATACGGGGCGAGCCATCGCGCCGAATGGTGGCCAGGGTTTTGTGTTTGTGAACGTCCAACAACTCCCTAGCCCGCCGCATGAAGTCCGGATCTTCGTTCTCGATCTCCGCCCACGAACCCATTCCGCCTCCTGTCTGCCGTGGTGAACCACACATTCTGACCTGCCGGCGAAAACAGGGCCGAACGGCCCACAGGTAGGGGGCCGAACGGCCCACTTTTTGAGCCTCAGGCAAGCCTGATCCGCCCTACACTGGTCAAGCCAAGGCAGTACAGCTTGGAGGGACCGGAAGGCGTTTTGAGAGCGGCGCCGATCCGGCGATCTCGTCCAACTGGACGAGGTGTGGTTTATGCGAAGACGGTAGTGCAACGCCCGGTACTGGTCGACCTGGTGGATTGAGCACTACCCCGGCTCAATCCGGCTACCGTCTTCGCATCCCCTCCCCGGCCTCCCCGGCCGGTAGGTGCCTTACCGGCTGACGCACTAGGATGTAAGACCCAATCCTTCAGCCCTACAGCAAGGCAGCCCAAAATCGACGACACCCTTCTTGAAAACGAGATCGCGCGGGAACAGGCTCACGTAGACCTGTGCTACTCGCAGCTTGCCGAGCTCCGGGCCCGGACCGAGTCCAGCCTCGAGAACTCCATCTCGATGAAAACCAACACGCCGCAGTCGGTCTTCGACCGCGAAGCTTTTGCCGGGAATGCCCGGCGCCGCCTCCAGGCGGTCTCAGTCAGCGAACAACAGTTGGTTTTCGGCCGCATGGACCATGAGGACGAGGACAAACCGCTTTATGTCGGCCGTATCGGGCTCTCCGATCACGCCCAGGAGCGCATCCTGATCGACTGGCGTGCGCCGGTCGGTTCGTCGTTTTACCGGGCGACATCCTCTTCCCCGCAAGGCGTGGTGCGCCGGCGGACCCTGATCACCAGGGGCAAAACCGTCGTAGGAATCAACGACGACCTGCTGGTTCCCGAGAAAGCCGGCGACCTGGAGGTCGTAGCCGGAGAGGGCGCCCTCCTGCATGCATTGATGAGGGAGCGCGGCGAATTCATGAACGACATCGTCGCCACCATCCAGGCCGAACAGGACGAGGTAATCCGGTGCGACCCCAAGGGCAGCGTGGTCTTGACCGGCGGTCCGGGAACCGGCAAGTCCGTGGTCGCCCTTCATCGCACCGCCTATCTGATGTACGAAAGGGCCGCCGAACTAGAGCGCCTCGGCGTGCTGCTGGTGGGTCCGGGCCGGCGGTTCAGCCGCTACATCAGCCGGGTGCTTCCCTCGCTCGGAGAAACCGCGGTCAACATCCGATCGGTTTTCGACATCACCGAGCCGGTGGTGGCCTCCACGCGGGAACCGCTGGACGTGGCGCGCACCAAAGGCAACCTGAACATGACCAAGGTGATGAAGAAGTTCCTAATCCACAGCTACCCGCCCCCACCGGGAGACCTGAAAGTCACCGTGTCCGGCCACGTAGTGCGTCTGGCGCCGGCCCACCTGAGGGCCGCCCGCGACGAAACCCTGGGTTCCATCACCAGCGGTTTCAACATGGCGTCGGATCGCCTCCTCAGATCGATCGCCCGGTCCTTCTTCCAAAAGGCGGGCCGAGGCAAAGTGCGGGCCCAGGAGATCAACACCCTGGCGCGAACCCTGGCCGAAAACCAAGAGGCCATAGAAACCGTCGAGGCCCTGCTCCCCCAGCGGACAGGCCTCGAGGCTTGGAACGACATGAAGGACTGGTCGGACGACCTTCTTTCGATCCTTCAAAGTCAGTTCCCCAAGCCGCAGGCCGAGGCGGTGGTGGGACAGTTGCTGGCTGCCACCGGCCCGCAGGTGGGCGACCTCCCGCTGATCGACGAACTGGACTGGCTATTGGGTCCATCCCCGACGGCCATTGAGGCGCCGGTACACGAAGACGACATCTACGACGAGGTAACAACCCTTCAGGACCGCCTGGACGCGTCCAGGCAAGCGGCTTGGGGCGCCACCAAGACCACCGGATTCGGACACATCGTCGTGGACGAGGCCCAGGATCTTTCCCCGATGCAGTGGCGGATGCTGGGGCGGCGGGGCGAGGATGCCACCTGGACCATTGTGGGCGACCCCGCCCAGGCAACCCTGGCAACGCCCCAGGAGTGGGAAGCGTCGCTCAACCGGGTGCTGAGAGGAGGGCGGGTGACCCGCTTCAACCTGGGGATCAACTACCGCACCCCGAAAGAGATCATGGAGTACGCCGCCGAGGCTTCCGGCGTTCCGCTCGGGGCTCTGCAGTCGATCCGCTCGGGCACTCCCCCGGTGTTCTTCCGTTACTCCGCAGACCCGGCCCCGGCCATAGCCGAGGGACTCAACTGGCTGCGGGAGAGGGGCGGCCTTGGCTGCTTTGTAACCCTGGAGGAGGGTGCACTCGGCGGAAAGGTCGAGGAGTTCGAAGTGCTGTCGGCGCTTGAGGCCAAGGGGTTGGAGTTCGACTACGTAGTGCTGTACCGGCCCGAGTCGGTCGACCGCCGCTCTGCGGTGGACGCGTCGTTGATCCTTATCGGCGCCACCAGGGCAACCAAGGGCCTGGCGGTCATCACCGAGCGATAGGGGCTACTTCTCCAGCAGGTCGTGCTCCGCCCGATCTTCCGCCGCCAGCGCCGCCGACCAGCCGTTCGCATCATCCTCCACGGCCAGGTGCAGTTGCCACCCTCCCAGCGGGCGGAGCGGCTCCCACCGGAACCACCGCAGCTCGGCCATGTCCAATCCCAGCTCATCGGGAGAGGGGGGCCAGTCCAGATCACACAGACTGGTAGCCGCCCACCACGCCGCCGACCGCCCCGCGGCAGCCCCGTTCCGGCGGCCATGGGCTCCTCCCGACGCCGCCGCCCAACCCATCAGGGCCAGAACCTGCGCCGGGGATATCTCGCCGATCAAGAACTGATCTTCGCCCAACTGGCCGATTGCCGCCCCCGCCGGGCCCTCAACCACCACCGCGTCCGAGATCCCGTTAGACGAACGCACCCAGGTGGCAACCAGATCCAAAAGTGCGCGGACGAGTTCGGCGTCGTCCATAACGTCGGCCGGCGCTCGGGCTCCGGCAACCATCGACGGCTCGACCTGCGGAGTGGGCGCCGTCACCTTGCTGGCCCGATAGGTAGCAAGTTCGTACTGCGGCTCCCAGCCCTGGAGCACCATCGGCAACTCGAGTACCTCGGGATGGGTCCCCTGGACCCCTTCGAGGTTCTCTCCCCTCAAGACCCGCTCGGCAGCCAGGACGCCGGCTACCTGGGGCGACGACAAAAACGGGAGCATCTCGGAGAAGGTATGGGTGGAGGCCGCTACTTCGGTGAGCGGGCCCAGCGTAAACCGGCCGGAACCACCCAGAACCGAAGCCGCATAGCTGGCCGGCGCCTCAAGAGCCAGCCGGTAATCGACATGTTCGGCGATGGGCCACAACTGTTTTCCCCGCTCAACCGCCTCCCGGCAGCGCCAGCCCAGATCCACCAGTTCTTCCCATCGGCGCGCTTCGCACAACGCGTCCACCCGCCCGAGCAGCTCGTTGGGTTGAGCCCCCTCGACCAGGTCCGCGTCTGATAACTGATGTTGTTCGTCCATGGGCGAAGCGTAGCAACGATTCAGCCCAAGGTTTCCACCCGGGCACTCAGGTCAAAGATTCGCGGCGCAGCAACTCCTGTTTGCGCTCGACTCCCCACCGATAACCGGACATCTTTCCGTCGCTGTGGACGATCCGATGACAGGGAACCAGGACGGCCACCGGGTTGGCCGCACACGCGGCGGCCACTGCTCGGGCGGCCTTCGGGCGGCCGATCCGCTCGGCGATCTCCGAGTAGCTTGCGGTGGCGCCGGCTGGAACCTGCTGGAGAGCCCGCCAGACCAGGTGCTGGAACGCGGTTCCCCGGATATCAACCGGCAGTTGGGCGGCGCGACCCGGGGACTCGATCGACTCGATCACCCCGGCCATCCATCCTTCGAACTCGGGGTCCCCGCCCACCAATTCGGCGTTGGGGAACCGGCGGCCCAACTCCTCGGTCAGGTAGTCGTGGTCGTCATCCATCAACACGGCACAGACGCCCGCCGCGGTCGCCGCCACCAGGATGCAGCCCAATGAACATTCCCCCAACCCGAAGCGAATGACCTCCCCCGCGCCTCCGGCTCGGTAGTTGCCGGGCGTCATACCCAACGCCCGATTGGAGGACTCGTAAAACCGGCTGCTCGAATTAAAACCTGCGCCGTAGATTGCGTCGGTAATCGACCCGGTCGCGGCAAGGCCTTCCCGGATCCGCGCCGATCGCACCGAGAGCGCATACGCCTTCGGCGCCATCCCAGTCACCTGCTTGAACACCCGGGAGAAGTGCGAGGCACTCATTGCCGCCTCACGAGCAAGTTCGGCAATCGGAATCATCGCCGAGGAATCCTCGATAGAACGGCAGGCCCGGGCGGCGACGGCGGCCCACTCGGACCGGAGGCCGGGGCCGTCCGGGCAGCACCTCCGGCAAGCCCGAAAGCCGGACCGACGCGCCTGTTCGGGGCCCGTATGGAACGCCACGTTTTCGCGACGGGGAAGTCGGGCGCCGCAGGTGGGACGGCAGAACACCCCGGTGCTGGCAACCGAGTAGACAAAGGCCCCCTCGGCCTGGGGATTGCGGTCCACAACCGCCTGCCAGCGTTCCTCGTCGGTCTCGAAGTTCCGGGTTTGCACGATCATGGGTCAACGGTACCCGGCAGGCCCTCCCCCGGTCACCCCGTTTTATGCTTTTGAAACTTCCTCCCGGCGCCTCAACCCGCGATCTTGATCAGCAGCAGCACCAAGAACACCAGAGAGGGAGCGGCCTGAACGGCCGCGCCCCGCTTGAGTTCGGGTGCCGACGAGATAAGCGCTACGGCTGCAACGAACATCGACAAGCACCCGTACCCGGCCAGGGTCAGGCCGATCGTCTCGTATCCCGACGCCCAGAACGCCAATCCCCCAAGCGTCGCCAGGGCAAGCATCAGGTTGTACACGCCCTGATTGAAGGCCAGCAGGCGGGTGGTCTCGGCCTGTTCGGCGGTCATCAAGAATCCTTTGCGGACGGCAGGCTTTGTCCACAACATGCTCTCGGCGCAAAAGATTCCGACGTGCAGGATGCCTGCGACCAAACCTGCGATTGCCAATCCAACGTCCATTCGAAGCCCCCCAGTCCGTGGTTTCACCGGAACTATATGCAAAGCAGAGCCTGCCAATAAAAGAACCCGAAGCCCCGGCAGGGGCTTCGGGTTCTTGAGCGAGGAGGCCTAGAACAAGATGCTGCTGACTCCGGGAAGCAAACCGAGGGCTTTATCCCCGGCGGCCCCAAAGGGAGTGGTGGGCATGTTGTTGCCGAACCACTGGCCGGCCCGGAAAACGGCTGGGTCGGTTGTGCCGTCACCGTCATAGTCACCGGGGGCAGGCACGTCACCGGGCAGTCCCAGGTACACCGTCGGCATACCCTGGATGTGCCAGGCGCCGCCGCGGTAGACCGCTCTGTCGGTCAGCCCGTCTCCGTTGTAGTCGGCGGGTACGGGGATGTCGCCCGCAAGACCCTGGTGAACCGTGGACATTCCCTCTACGTACCAGGCACCGTTGCGGTAAACCGCCCTATCGGTTTTGCCGTCACCGTCATAGTCGGCCGGGACCGGGATGTCGCCCGCCAGTCCGAAGTTCACCGTGGGCATGCCCTGCACGTACCAGGCGCCGTTGCGGTAAACCGCCCGGTCGGCACGGCCGTTGCCGTCATAGTCTCCCGGAACCGGGATATCCCCGGCCAAACCGAAGTACACGGTAGCTGCGCCCTGCACGTACCAGGCGCCATCACGGAAGACTGCCCGTTCAACTGCGCCGTTGCCGTTGTAGTCGGCGGGTACTGCCACATCGGTGCTCAGGCCGAAATAGGTAACCGGCTGGCCGGGACTCATCCAGTTCCCGAATGCACCGAACAGCGTTACCTCGGACTTGCCGTCGCCGTCGAAGTCGTTGTTTACAGTCATCCTCGCGGTCGGCCCGGCAACCGTAGTGACGTCGTTGTTGACGGTGGTGTCGACGGTCCCATTGATCACGCCGGAAACAAGGATGTTCTGGTAGGTCTGGATGCCGTCCCAATCTGGGCGGGCGTCGTGGTTGGCAAACTTGTTGGTGGTGATAGTGAACGACACTCGGCACACGTCCAAGTCGGAGCCGATGTCGACTGCAGTCAACGAAACGTTCTCGTTGTCGGCCCTACGTACCCGGACCTTCCCACTGGTCGGGTCCACTACCGTCAGGTTGAAGTTCATGTTTGAACAACCGCTCCCGGCCTGACCGACGCCGGTGGGACTGATGGTAAAGGCGGCCGGATCTACTATTCCTCCGGCGCAGTCGACATCGAAGTTCGAGCACGAGGGGAGGAAGGTCAGGTCGGTTACCAACATGGGGCTGGCGTGCATATTGACGATGTGAAGGTAGGCGCTTGCCGTCTGGCCGACCACCCCGATGGTGGGAAATCCGGGTACAACCCCGAAGTTATTGCTGGCCTTTACCGGTGAGACCGGAAGCAGCGCCATCGCCAATGCGATGAGAACCAGAAGTTTCGCAACGCGAGAAGCAACGCTTCGGGCCTCTCGGTGAAATGTTTGACCAGAGGGGATAGACACGGCAGGTTTCTCCTTCGTACATCTCCGTCCCCCAGGACCCGTTGGCAATACCGGTGTATCGGCTGATTGACCGATTTCGTTAAACGGGTGACCGGGGGCGTTGAACAGCGAATGCCCTATTTCACCCGGCGGCGATGAAATATCGCTGATAACCGAACACCCAAAAAACTGAATTTGACCGTTGTTTACCAACTGTTAGCCTGGGGACCATGTCTGCCCAGTTCATCTTCACCATGCACAACCTCCAGCGCGTGCATCCGCCGGACCGTCAGGTCCTGCGGGGCATCAACATCTCGATGTACCCGGGGGCCAAGATCGGCGTGCTCGGCGCCAACGGCTCCGGCAAGTCGTCGCTCCTGCGGATCATGGCTGGTGAGGACGACGGATACACCGGGGAGGCTCGCCTCACCCCCGGCTTCACGGTCGGCTTCCTCCCCCAAGAACCGGTTCTGGACCCGACCAAAGATGTGATGGGCAACGTGGCGGAGGGGGTCGGCGAAGCGAAGGCCCTGATCGACAGGTACAACGCGGTTTGTGAGGCGATGGGCGATCCGGATGCCGACTTCGACAAGCTGATCGACGAGCAGGCGTCCCTCCAGGAAAAGATCGACGCCGTCGATGCCTGGTCGGTCGACCGCACCCTTGAGATCGCCATGGACGCACTACGCCTCCCCCCGGGCGATGCCAAAGTTGTCAATCTCTCCGGCGGTGAGCGTCGCCGGGTGGCTCTTTGCCGTCTGCTGCTCCAAAAGCCCGACCTGCTCCTGCTCGACGAGCCCACCAACCACCTGGACGCAGAGTCGGTGGCCTGGCTGGAGCGCGCCCTTCAGGACTATTCCGGCACCGTGGTGGCGGTCACCCACGACAGGTACTTTCTAGACAATGTGGCTGGATGGATCCTTGAGCTACACGCCGGCCACGGCATCCCCTGGGAAGGCAACTACTCCTCCTGGCTGGACCAAAAGCAGGCCCGGCTGGCGCTGGAGGAGAAGACCGATGCCCGCCGGCGTCAGACGCTGCAACGCGAGCTCGAGTGGATCCGCATGTCGCCCCGGGCCCGGCAGGCCAAAGGCAAAGCCCGGCTCAACAGCTACGAGCAACTTGCCGCGGAGGCCGAGGCCGCGCCCGACAAGGCGGACAAACTGGAGATCCTCATCCCACCCGGCCCCCGGCTGGGAGATCAGGTGGTGGAGGTCGCGAGCCTGTCCAAGGGCTACGGCGACCGGTTGCTTATCGACGACCTCAACTTCTCTCTGCCCAAAGGCGGCATCGTAGGCATCATCGGACCCAACGGCGCCGGAAAGACCACGCTGTTCCGCATGATCACCGGCCAGGAGACCCCTGATTCGGGGTCATTGACGGTCGGGACGACGGTCCAGTTGGCCTACGTCGACCAGAGCCGCGAAGACCTGGAGGGCGATAACACCGTCTACCAGGAGGTCACCGGCGGACTGGACAACCTGGTGGTGGGTGGCCGGGAGATACACGGTCGGGCATACGTGGCCTCCTTCGGCTTCAAAGGGACCGATCAGCAGAAGAAGGTTGGCAACCTTTCCGGCGGCGAGCGCAATCGGTTGCAACTGGCGAAGGTCCTAAGGACCGGCGGCAACGTCCTTCTCCTCGACGAGCCCACCAACGACCTGGACGTGGACACGCTCCGGGCCCTTGAGGACGCCCTGCTCAACTTCGCCGGATGCGCCGTGGTCATCAGTCACGACCGATGGTTCCTGGACCGCATAGCCACCCACGTCCTCGCCTTCGAGGGCGAGTCCCAGGTGCGGTGGTTCGAGGGGAACTTCTCCGACTACGAGGTCGACCGCCACAAACGACTGGGCGTTGAAGCCGACCAGCCGCACCGGATCAAATACAAACCGTTGGTCCGAAACCAGTAACACCCATTTTTCGGGACCGACCGGTGTTCCGGTTGCTCAGCGCTCCTCGGGGGGGTCCTGTTCTCCTATCGTCTCCACCAGCAACGCAGCCCTCCTGGCCATGTCCTCCAGCAGCTCAATGGGGTTCTGTTCAAGCTTATTGGCGCAGTACTCCACCACCGCCACGGCGAAAGCATGGGCGTTGAGAGCCTGGTCCGAGGGCTCCGCGCTGAGTTGCCCGAACACCTCGTTGGCGCTCTGCAGGTCCCCCCTGAAAACGTGAGCCAGTCCGGCCGCCATCACCTGTACCGACTCCGCCGTCATGCGGTTGGCCCGGTTCCTGTCGTCCTCGCTGAGGTTTCCCCATAGGTCTTCCATCAGCGTCCGCCTTTCAGATATCGCCACAAGGTGTGAAGGCTCAGGTCTACAAGGTGAGAAACTTTCTCCAAGTGTCTCAGGTTTCGAAAGGGGTTGGCGTGCGCCACCGCATACCCAAGACGGTGGCTGCGGTGCTGACGGCGATACTGGGGGCGTGCGCCACCGCGTCCGGCGGGAAGGCCCTGCCCTCCGGCCCGCCCTCGTCGCCCGCGGTCGATGAATCGCCGGCGCCATCCCCACTTCCCCGGGCCGTCCACGAGCAGCCGTACACGCCGTTCGCCCGTGCCGGTAGCGTCATCCTTTACCACCCATCCCGGCGGATCGAGCACGTGGGATTTCACGAGTCCAACCACGACGGCGCCCGCCAGATGCAGATCGTGGAGACCACCGTCGTTCCACTGGTCCTGGAGACCCGGGAGAGGTTGACCGGCTCGCACACCGCCGCCGACATCGTCACCGACCCGGGCGAACAGATCCGGTCCCCCGTCACGGGCACGGTGATCCGCGGGGGCTCCTACGTCCTGTACTGCGATACCCCGGACCACTACGTGGTCATCGAACCGGACTCCCGCCCCGGTTGGGAGGTCAAGATCCTGCACATGAACGACCTCCGGGTCCGCAAAGGGCAGCGGGTAACCGCCGGGCGGACATTGTTGTCCTCCGGAGCCCACCAACTGCCGTTCGAGTCCCAGGTTGACGAGATGGCCACCGCCGGACCCGCCTGGCCGCACGTACACGTCGAGGTGGTGGATCCTTCCATACCCGACCGGCCGTCACCGGGCGGCGGGTGCTGACGTTACCCTTAGTGCACTTGCCGGTCCCCCAAGAGATAGGTTTGCGCCGATGACCCGCTCGATTCTCGCTTGCTTCGCCCACCCCGACGACGAGTCCTTTTCGGTTGGCGGGACGATTGCCCACTACGCCTCGCTCGGGATCCCGACCACCCTCGTCTGCACCACCCGCGGTGAAGCCGGCAAGATTGCCGATCCGGCGCTGGCAACCAAAGAAACCCTCGGCGAGGTGCGGGAGCAGGAACTGAGGTGTGCGGCATCGGCCCTGGGGATCCAAGACGTTGAGATCCTGGGCTATCGGGACTCCGGCATGGAGGGGGCCGAAGACAACAACAACCCCGACGCCTATGTGATGGCGGACCGTGACGAGGTCGTCGCCCGCCTGGTCGGTTTCATCCGCAGCCTGAAGCCGGAGGTGGTCATCACCTTTGACCCCGACGGCGCCTACGGGCACCCGGATCACATCGCAATCCACCACCACACCGTCGCCGCGGTGGCCGCCGCCCGCGACGAAACCCGCTACCCGGAGGCCGGACCGGTCTGGTCGCCCCGCCGCCTGTTCTTTACCGCCATTTCTAAATCGAGGTTCACCGAGATGCGAACGAGGCTGGCGGCCATGGGGGTGGACACCAGTGCATTCGACCGGGAGGACATGCCCATTATCGGCCAGGAGGACGACGAGATTGACGTCACGATGGACGTGAGGGAAACAGTCGCCGCCAAGCGGGCGGCACTCAAGTGCCACGCGACCCAGTTCGGACCGGACAACTTCATGACCCAACTGGCCGGAGATGTGGCCGACGACCTGATGAGCCTGGAGTCGTTCACCCTCTGGTGGGGGACGCCCATCCCCGAGGGCGACGAGACGGACCTGTTCGCAGGACTTTAGGCCGGCATCGGGTCCCGATCCCGCCGGCCCGTTACTCGGGGGTAAGTTAGGCCGATGGAGTTGGTGGTAGGCATTGACCTCGCAACGGCCGCGGTCCGGGTCATGGCAGCCGGGGCGGCCGGAGAGTCCCACGGCACCGTCGAGCGCAGTCTGCCGCAACCCTGGGCGCCGCAGCCGGGGTGGAGCGAGCAGGACGCCGGGTCCTGGTGGCCCGCGGTGGCATCCGCGCTGGCAGAGTTGTCGTCGACGCTGGGAGACCGTGCCCGTCACGTCGTGGCGCTGAGCGTAAGCGCCACCTCCGCCACGGTCGTGGGGATGGATCCCAACGGTCACCCGGTCGGTCCGGCCCTCACCTACGCCGACCAGCGCGCAGTGCCCGAGGCGGCGGCGGCGCAAGCGGCGGCGGCGGATGCCTGGGCCGCCATCGGCTTGACCATCTCCCCCTCCTTCGGGCTCCCCAAGTGGGCCCGGATCCTCAACGATTGCACGTCAAGCAGCGCACCGGTTGCCCGGCTGGGTCACGCATCGGACGTGGTCGTCGCCGCCCTCACGGGAGGTCTTGCGGCCACCGACACCAGCCACGCTCTCAAGAGCGGCTACGATCCGGTGGCCGGGGGGTGGGTTGAAGACGCCCTGACCGCCCTGAATATCCCAAAATACCTCCTCCCCGACGTCTTACCTCCGGGACATCGGGCCGGAAGACTCACCCGGGAGGCCTCCCGGGTCACCGGTCTGCCGCTGGGCTGCGAAGTCCGCCTGGGCATGACCGACTCCTGTGCCGCACAACTCGCCGCCGGGGCGGCGGACCCCGGCCGGTTCGTCACGGTGGTCGGCACCACATTGGTACTCAAAGGCGCCAGCCGCACCCTGATAGCGGACCCGGGAGGGGCGGTCTACAGCCACCGCCACCCCGGCGGGTGGTGGCTGCCGGGAGGTGCCTCCAGCACCGGCGGACGGGCCCTGGCCGGCGGCTTCCCCGGGAGGGACCTGCGGGACCTGGACCGCCGGGCGGCAGCCCGGGGGCCGGCCGGCTGCGTGATCTATCCGCTGGTGGGGCGGGGTGAACGTTTCCCGTTCGCGGTCCCCCAGGCCGAGGGCTTCCAACTCGGGGTTGCAGCCGACGAAGTGGAACGCTACAGGGCCGTTTTGGAAGGGGTCGCGTTCGTCGAGCGGTTAGGGTACGAACGTCTCCGGGGACTCGGCGCCGAGCCGCAGGGGCCGGTGATCACCACGGGCGGCGGGAGCGGCGGCGGAGCGTGGAACACCATCCGATCCACCCTCCTCGGCAAGCCGGTGGAGGCCCGGACCAGGGCTTCAACCGCACTGGGTGCATGCATCCTGGCGGCCACCGGCACCCTCCACCCCGATCTGCAGACCGCAACCGCCGCCATGTCGGTAACGGGCGAAACCTTTCACCCGTTACCCCAAGAACAACCCGCCATGGAGCAAAACTACCGCCGGTTCCTCGAAGAGTTGGCGAAACGGGGATGGATCGCCGACCGGAGATAATGGGCTCGACCAAGACCCCGCTCGACCAAAGGACGATGGATTGATGCGAACGCGACTGCTGGCCGGACTTGCCTCTGCCCTCCTGCTGGCTTCGGCCTGCGGCCAGGGCTCCACGACGACCGGTTGGAAGACCAGCGGCATAACCGCCGCCAGCAGTCCGGTGGGCCTGGCCGGCACGGTAGCGGTGGTCAACGGCCGCTCCAACGACCTGGAGATGGTGGTGCTGGACGCAGCCACCGGGGAGGTGCGGTTCACCCGTCCCTGGTCGGCAGCCCCCAGCTACCCACGTTTCAGCGTAGGCCGGCCGGCGCTCCTGGACGGCGTGGTAGTCGGTTTGGAACCCTCGGGGTTCCAGACCCTGATCGTCGGCCGCGACTCCACGTCGGGCGAGGAGTTGTGGCAGGAAGAGGTCGACGAGACCTTCGGCCCCTTCGTCTGCGGAGAACTGGTGTGTACCGAAGACAACTGGTCGCTGGAGTCGGCGGCGCTGGTGGCCCGGGACCCCAAGACCGGAGAACCCCGTTGGACCTCGCCGGGAAGCCAGACCTACAGCTACAGCAGCCCTGAACTTTTGGTCGAGACCTTCTTGCGGGAACCGATCGTCCGATCCCTCGACCCGGCCACCGGCCAGGAACGCTGGCGGACCGACCTGAGAACGGTGATGGGTCCCGAAGCCCGCCCGGTGGTGAGCGAGGCCCAACTGGTGGACGACACACTTCTCGTCGAGTCCAACTCCAACCCGGAGGCCGGCAACTCAACCCTGGGGCTAGACCCGGAAACCGGAGCGGTCAAGTGGCGGCTGGATGGCTTTGCCGTCTGCCCTCAACCGGCACCAGAGATAGCCCTCACCTGCAGCAGCAGTTCGGGCATCCAGCGCCTGGACCCCCGGACCGGCGAACCCGTTTGGACCGTCACCAGATTCGTCTACCCGGAGCAGTCGGGACCGTTACTCGGACTGACCGGCGACGAAAAGCGGATCGTGGTCAACGAGGAGTCGGAGAAGTTGGTGGAAATAGACCTGAAGACGGGCAAGGTCTCGGAGGTCGAAGGTGGGGTCTCCTGGATGCGCTTCATAGGCGGGGAGAGGGGCAAGAAGAACCCCGACGCCCCCGCCGGTGAGTACCTCGGTCCCCTCAACCCGGTACCTTTCGACGCCAAGACCAAAAAGGGAGAGGTTGTAACCGACGCCTCAACTGTGCCGGATTCGATCGGTTTCACCCTGGAGGGCACCCGGATTTTCCTTAACGCCAACGGGAGCCTGCAGGGCGTCCCGATCGGCTAAAGCTCCGGGTCTGGGCGGTGCAGCCGGTCCGGTACCTTGCGGGGGCCACCCAGACCCTGTGCCGGCTGCTCGGCAACCTTCGTGACGCCACTCTGGACCTTGGCCATCAGGTGGATCAGGTCCCGTTTTTCCTCGGACGTTAAGGCGTCCATGATCTGCTTCTCCAGCCGGTGGATGCCGGGGAGGATGTGGTCGATGGCGTTGCGCCCGGTGGGCGTGAGCTCGATAAGGAGTTTGCGCCGATCGGTTGGGTGGGGCCGCCGGACCACCAGTCCCCTCTTCTCCAGGGTATCCAGGACCGATGTTGTGCTGGCGGCGGCGATGATCGCGCGTTCGGCGATCACGCCGGGAGTGATCGGCTCGCCGGCGCCATCGATAATGGCAAGAACCGTGGCTGCGGAGACCGAGAGGTCCAAGTCGGCCTTCAGCCGGCGGTTCAACTCCGTCAGCATCTGATCCGTAGCCCGCGCCATGTTCATGCAGCAGTTTGTCGCGAGGGAATCCGCGCCGGGATACTCCTCTTCGAAATCCGGTTCAACCTGCAGGGCAGGTTGAACCGTTGCAGTCAGTTCTCCTGCCTGTCTGTTCACAGTTCCCCCCGGCCTCTTGCATCCCCCGCATCGGCGGGCCTCTGCCAGTCGATTCTACCCGTCGCGGGCACTCAATTTGCCGATGAGGGGCAAATGGGCACTACCGAAACCGGCAATGCGGTTGTATAACCTTCGACGTGAACGATCCGGTCGACGAATCCAATCTGAGCGCCGATGGTCGCCGGTCCCGCCGTCACCCCGGCATCAAGAACGCCGTCAGCGCGCTCCCGGAGTTCAAGCAGTGGATCGAAGGGTTGGCTGAGGTCACTGTAGACGACATCAAGTACTACATCCGGGGAGGCGACATGCTCAAGGATGCCGATGAAGTGGTCTGGGAGTGGACCCGCCGTCACCGCCCGGACCTGATCCCGCCCGAGGAGGAGTGATGCCCAAAGGAATCGACAAGAGCCTGGCCAAGGCGATGCTCGACGATAAACCGGCACTCCGGGATCAAATGGAGAAAGGCCTTTTTCAGCTGCTTCAGCAGCGCCTACAGAAGGTGGTTGTCGACGGCGAGACCTACTTCGTGGCCGAGGGGGACACCCTTCTGGACGAAGATCAGCTGTTTATCTACGCCCATCAGCGGGAGGCGTTCGAAAAACAGAAGAAGGCGGAGCTTGCCGCCAACAGCGCCGGGCTAGGGATGGCCCGCCTCATCGGCGTTACCAGCCGGGGTGAACGGGGCCTCATGGGGGTGGTGCAGGGCGGCAAAATCGTCCGCTGGCCGCCGGGTTTCGTTTTGACCTACTGCGTTTTGAAATCGACCTTTCTCAACGAAGATCACTACGAAAAGGCGAGGGAGGCGATGGCTGCTGCCGCCGGGGCGTGGGAGGAATCCTGCGGGATCAGTTTTGAGCACAAGCCGGACCTGGACGACAGTCCCACCACCAAACCCGAAGGCGTTGTCTTTACCGTCCGGTTCCTGGACGCCCAGGGCACTTTCATCGCCTCAGCCTTCTTCCCGAACGATCCCCCCGCACGCCGGCGGGTTTTGATCGACCCGTCATTTTTTTCGGCGAAACTTGCTTTCGATCCGGTGGGGGTGCTTCGTCACGAACTCGGGCATGTGCTCGGATTCCGTCACGAACACATCCGCACCGGAGCCCCGCCCAACTGCCCCGGCGAGGACACCAAAGACACTATGGACCTGACCAAGTACGACCCGAAATCGGTGATGCACTACTTTTGCGGTGAGATGGGTTCCAAGACCCTGGAGATAACCGACCTGGACAGGGAGGGGGCCCAGAAGGTCTACGGGCTGCCGCTGGATTCCTTCGAATTCATCTCGGTCTGACCCAAGATTCCGCCATCAACCGGCGCCAATGACCTCGGATGAGCCGTCGTCGAACAGGAGCACCCCGCCGTAGCGCAACCACCCGGCTGCGTCGCCGGGCCCGCTGAGTACCGCAGCCTTCGCCAGAGCTTCACCTTCCATGCCGGTGGGGGCGAGTGCGCTGGCCTGGACAACGCCGGTGAAAGCCGAACCGCCGGTCCGGGGGTCAAGAAGGTGGTGTGTGGGTTTCATCGACTGAAACCAGCTTCTCTTGGCGATGCTGCTGGTGGCCATTGCCCCATCACCGACCGCAAACTCGTGCAGGATCGGCCCGCCGAAGGGGTTGGGCACCTCCAACATTCTCACCGCTTTGTCGGTGCCCCCCACCCTGACGTCGCCTTCACAGTCAACTGCGAACCCGGGGTGGCCGGCCAGCCGGTCGGCCGCAAGATCGGCGGCCAGACCCTTCACGATGCCCCCGCCGTCGAATTTCACTCCCGGAGGGCGGGTAACGGTGCCCGCTTCCCGGTCGACTCGCACCTGTTTCCATCGGCCCGACGGCTCCGAACCCCCGGGTTGGCGCGCCGGCCCCAGCGCCAAGGCCAACGGCAATGACAACGTGCCCCGGAAGCGATCCTCCCGGTAGCCTGCGACCTCGATCTCGTTCAACATCGTGAAGTCGACCAATCCCCCTGTTGCCTCCGAGGCGTCGAGCGCGGCCTGGACGAAGCGCACCATGATCGAACTCACGGGCACCGTCTCCCGTTCGTCGTTGTTGAGCGCCGAAAGCTCACTTTCCGGCTTGAACCGGGAGAAGGTGGCGTGCAGGTCCAACAGCAGGTCAACCACCGACTGGACCGCCTGCTCCGGTTCTCCCGCCGGGCCGGCGCCGTCCACAGCCACCGTGGTGGCCCCGCCGAAACAGGTGAAGGTCCGCGATACCTCGGCCATCAGGCGCCCACCAGTTCTACCGGCAACCCGAGCGCTTCGGCCGCCAGTTCGCTGCGCTGGGAGGCGGAAAACAGTTCCAAACCAATATCACTCCCGTTCTTCGCCACCGCCTGGATGGAAAGGGTCTTGCCTGCGGACACCTTGACCTCCGATACTTTCTGGCCGTGAGTTCTGTCTAGGCCGATGGCAAGCCTCAGCAGCCCGGCGCAACAACGCACCAACGCCTGATCCTTCTTGGGGAGCGCGGCGAACTCAGGGTGCTTGACGCCCGGAACGCTCTTGCGGTGATAGCGGGAGATCTGAGCAATCAACTCGATCTCCCGATTGGTGAACCCGGTCAGGTGCTCCGAGTTGCGGATCATGTAGTAGCTGTGGCGGTGATGGCCGGCGTGAGACAAGAACAGACCCAGGTTGCACAACAAAGATGCCGCCTCCAGGTACTCGCGGGCATCGTCGCCCAGGCCGTGCAGTTCGCCGGTCTGGTCGAAGAGGCAGAGCGCCAGGAAAGCCACGTGACTGGAGTGTTCCCTGTCATCGTCCATCTGCTCGGCCAGGTGGAACACGCTGCGGCGACGGAGGTCTGAGAGGTGGTGGAGGGAGGACCCGTGGCGGCGCTGCCAGGCGTCCAGCAGCACACCCTCCCGCAAGGCGTAGTCGGAGTAGACCATCGCCTCGATGCCGAACTCTTCGAAGACCTGCTCAAGGATGATCGCCCCGCCCAAGATGATGTCCGCGCGTTTGGGGTCCATTCCCGGCAGCTTGGAGCGCACCTCGGGGGCGGACGCTTTTGCCAGGGACTTGACGACCGCTTTGAGATCGGTCCGGGTGAGCCGGCAGTTGTTCCACGTCTTTGGGGGGGCCTCCCCTTTGCGCGCGGCCCCCATGGCGCACAGCGTAGCCATGGTGCCCGAAGACCCGACGGCCACGTCGAAACCCAGCGCCCTGACGTCCCGCCCGAAGGCAGCAAGATTGGCCCGGACGTAACGCCGGCAGGCATCGATCGCCGGTTGGGAGACCTTATCCCCGCTGAGGAACCGCTGGGTCATCCGGATGGCACCCATCTTCAGGCTCCGGGCCGCCAGGGTTTCACCCCGGTGGCCGACCAGCAGTTCGGTCGACCCGCCGCCGATGTCGCACAAGAGAAGTTGCTCGTCGAATACCGCTACCGCCTGCAGGATCCCCAGGTGGATGAGGCGAGCCTCCTCGAAGCCGGAGATGACCTCGACGTGGACCCCGGCCTCGTCCCAGGCCCGGTCCAGGAACACCTCCTGGTTCTTGGCCTCCCGCACGGCGCTGGTGGCCACCGCGGTTATCGGAGCCCCGTAAACCTCGGCCATCTCCCGAAACCGCGCCAGAGCGCCGATCCCCCGGTCGACGGCGTCGTCCGAGAGGTGTTTTAGTTCGCCGGCCCCGGAGCCCAGGCGGACCATCTCCTTCTCCCGGCCGATCACCTCCAGCGCGTGGGGGCCGCTGACGCGGGCGATCACCAGGTGGATCGAGTTGGTTCCGATATCGATAGCGGCGAGGACCTCGGGGCTCGCGGCAGAGGGCTCGGCTGACAAGGCGGACACCATTCAGCCAGCGTACCCCAGGCAAGGCGGGGCTAGGCCAAAACTCCCCTATCGGGGCCGGCAGCCCGACCGGTCCTGCGACATCCTTTTGCGAAGGCCTTTCGGGACCTTTCCGGGCGACGCGGTACCGGCCAGGGATGCGATGGCGACCAGTTGTTTGGACCCTTTCAACCGGCCGAACCACTCCATGCGGCCCTTCACCAAAAGACCGGCGACCGGACCTTCACAAACCTTTTGACAACGGACGGTCTTCACGTTGGCCCGGGAGTGGGTGGCCAGGAAGTCGACAACCCGGTCGCTCCCCTTGCACTTTCGGCAGACCAATACGGTTACCAGTGGGCAGCTTGCGCAGGCGTCGGGAATAGCGGCGAGGACCTGCTTGCCGTCCAGCACGGTTGTCGGGTCCGCCAAATTGTTGCCCACCAACTCGCCCTCACGTTCGGGATCCGAAACTTAGGTGAACCATAGTCTTGGTGTTAGGTTGGCAAAGGTCAAGAGTTTTCCGACCAAGTCCGCATTCCAATTCAGCTCACTGCCGTATTGCCGACCGGGGCGACGGTTCCCTGCGGGACGGCCGGACCCACCCTGGGCAGGACCGGAGCCGGATCGACCTAAGAGCGTTCGGCCGCGGCGGAGGCAGGAGGTTCGGCCATGTGGGCCCTGGCCCACTCAGTCAGCGCAACCAGCGCCGGCCGCAGCGCCTGGCCCCGGGGAGTCAAACGATAAATGGTGGCCACCGGGGGGCCCTCGATGATCTGACGCTCGACCAGGCCAACCTCCCTCAGTTCGCCTAAACGGGAGGAGAGCATCCCGTCTGTGATCGAGGGCATGGACCGGCTCAACTCCGCAAAACGGAGGGGACCTTCAAGCAAAACCCCGATGATCATCCCCGTCCACCTTTTCCCCAACAGGGAAAAGACCTGGGTCAGAGCATGATCACAGACCTGCGTTTGCCCGGTATCCATCCTCAAATCCTAAGTGATCTCGGATAACCGACACCAACTAGGAATATCAGAGCGACTTGTAGCGTCATAGTGAGAGACGATAATCTTTGACCGACGAGAGGAGAACGCAGTGAGCGAGACAACGGCCTCATCGGCACTCCGGACCTCGATCGCGGCTGCGACGGGTATGGGCGCGGTGCACCTGGCGGTTACCGATCGGGCCCGGGCCGCCGCCTTCTACCGCGACGTCTTGGGGCTGGAGCCCACCGGCGACGGTCCCCTGCTCCGGCTCGGCGCCGGCGGGCGCGAACTGGTAGTCCTGCACCCGGACGCCTCTCGGCCGGCTTCCCCTGGAACGACCGGGTTGTATCACCTGGCCATCGTCGTCCCCGACCGGCAACACTTCGCCCGGGTCGTCAAACGTCTCACCGAATTGCGCTACCCCCACTCCCCCACCGACCACACCATGACCAAGGCCGACTACCTGTGGGACCCGGACGGCAACGGCATCGAGGTTTACGTCGAGACGCCCGAGGACGGCACCATGTCCATCAGCGACGACGAGATAGTTGCCCGGGACGCCTCCGGCCAGATTCGCTCCGGGCGGGATCCCATCGACCTGCCGCAACTCTTCGCAGGACTGGGACCCGACGACGACGTTTTTGTCCCCCTCCCGCCCGGCAGCAAGATGGGGCATGTACACCTGCACGTCAGGGACGTCGAGGAGGCGGTCCGCCTCTACGGAGACCTGCTCGGGTTCGACGTGATGGGGTGGTCACGCCGGTTCGGTGTTTCCTTCTTGTCTGCCGGTGGGTACCACCACCATCTGGGCCTGAACACCTGGGCAGGGCGGGGCGCCGCTCCGCCTGCCCCGCGAAGCGCCGGGTTGCGCAGGTTTACCATCGAGGTGCCTGCCACCCGAGACCTGGATGAGGCCATCCGCCGCCTGGACCGGGGCGGGGTGGCGCTGGCGGAAATACCGGAGGGCGGCGTTGCATTCAACGACCCCTCGGGCAACCCGGTTTTTGTAACCACGAAGGAGTCCGACCTATGAAGATCGATGTCTGGTCCGATGTGATCTGCCCGTGGTGCGGGCTGGGCAAACACCGCCTGGAGGCGGCGCTCGCCCGTCTGCCGGAGGAGGAAAAACCCGAGGTGGTGTACCACTCGTTCCAACTGGATCCGAGGGCGCCGTCCGAGCCGGTCAGCGTCCGCGTACTACTGAAGGCGAAGTACGCCCTGGATGATACGGGCTTCACGGAATCCACCCGGCGCATCGAGTCGATGGCCCAGGAGGAGGGGCTGACGCCCTACCACGTAGGAGACAACATTTCGGGCAACACCGCCCTTGCGCACCAACTTCTCGCCATGGCGGCCGACAACAATCTTGCAGAGGTGGCGTGGGACTTTTTGTACCGTGCCCACTTCGCAGAGCGGCGGTCGATTTTTGAGCTCGACTCGCTCGTGGAGATGGGGTCGGAGATCGGCTTGAACCCCGCCGAGGTCAAGGAAGCGTTGGAATCCGGCCGTTACGCCGCCCAGGTCGAGCAGGACGGCCTGCAGGCGCGGCAAGCCGGGGCCGGTGGAGTGCCGTTTTACGTCATCGACGACAAGTACGCGGTCTCGGGCGCCCAGCCTCCCGACGTACTCCTTTCGGTATTCGAACAGGTGAAGGCGGCCGGCTAAAGCGGATCGACCTCGGTGGCAAAATCGGCCACCGTGCGACCCAGGCCGTCGTAGGCCACAACCCGCACCGGCGGGGAACTCGGGCGGACGAAAGCCACCCCCAGCCCCTCGAAGACCGACCCGGTGGCCCGGCCCCCGTTTTCGAACTCCATAACGAAGCCGCTGGCGTCTTGAGGCAGGCCTACCCGGCACCAGTCGTGAAAGTCGTCCGAACACCGGACATCCCCGACCACAGAGGGCGTACCGGCAACCGACTCGTCCTCCAGCCTCCATCCGCTCCGCCACCAGGACCGGACCGGTTCGAACCACCAGGCCCGGAAGGTCGGCACCTCGCCGTCCGAGTTGACCCGAACCAGGGCCAAGGCCTCCTCCCGCCGGTCGAAGACGGTCATCAGGTGGACGTCGGAAATGAAGGGGTCACCCTGGAGGGCGTCCAGCTTTTTGGCCACCGCTACCTCCAGCGGACGTTCAACGGGCCAGCTCTGTTCAACCACTGCAAAGACCCAGAACCCCGCGGTTATGAACAGGCCCACTCCTACCGCTACCCGGAAACCGCGGGTCCATTCGTGAGGCAGGATCTCTTCATCCTCGCGGCCGTGGGGTAGCTGAACCAGACGATAGATAACCCCGGCAACCACAAAAAACCCGAAGCCGGGAATCAGTACCAGCAACCACGCATTGCGCCGGTACCCGATGGCGGGGCCAAGGTTCCTGACCACCGCCACAATTGGGAAGAAAAATGCGAGGTCACCCACAACTCCGAAGACCGGCCCGTAGTTCTTCTGAAGGTTCTGGCGCAACAGCGCCCAGAACATGAAGTAGGCCGCTACTGCCAGGGCACCCAAAAGCTGCTTGCGAAGGGGGACGAGGCCAGTAGACCCGACCACCTCGGAGTCTGGGGGCTGTTTCACTCCCGGTGGCGAGCTCATCACAACATACTGCCCGGAGTACGAACACCGGTCAACGATTTTCCGGGCGTCCGGTGCTTGCGGGCCTAGCCCACCAACTGGTCCAGGTAACCGACCACCCGGTTGGTGACGATGGTGGCGTTTCGCAAATCGTCGTTTCCCCGGACCCCCTGAGCTTCGAGGCGGACCGAAATGGCTTTGGCAAGCTCGGGGGCCACCCCATCCAACAACCCCACGCAGGCCCGGGATGCGTTGCGGACCAATTTGGGTTCCACCGTCCAGATCGCCTCGAACCTGCGGGGCGAACCGGACGTCAGGCTTGGGCGCTCCCAACCGGCGATACATGCGGTGAATGTCGGGGAGTCACAAACCACTGCCCACTCCCTGAGCACCACCGAGTCGGACTCCAGGGCCACCTCGACCGGGTTGGCATCCAGCCGGACCTTGGGGAAGTCGGCGAAAACCACCGAGTGATCGCCGGTGCGGCCCAGTTCTCTCCACCGGTGGGCTGCCCGCCGGAAGGATCGTTCCTGCTGAAAGGCTCCGAACACAACGTGGCTGTCGCCGTGCGCGTAGCACTCGTCTTCGATCGCCCTGCTGATGGCGAGCATAGAACCGGGGCCGATTACCTGGACCGGAAGCTCCGGCGCCGCCCGCCGGATTGCCGCAAAAACCGAGGGCCGGGCGCTGGGCACGGAGGCCCTGGCCCGCTCCAACGCCGCTTCAAGGGAAAGACCGGAGCGCCGGTCACGCATGACCGAAACTATGGCGGCCACCGAACTCTCGTTGTACCGCCGGTGCCCGCCGGGCAGCCGGAGCGGCTCCGGAAAACCGTAGCGTGACTCCCAGGCCCGCAACGTGGGGATGCTGACCCCCGTGCGCGCAGCCACCTCGGAAATGGTGAGGTCACCATTTGAAGGCATAAATCGTCCCCGCTTTCTAATTTCTAATTGCAGGGTGGAGATTAACCTAAATATCAACTAGAGGTTTGGCGCGGTGACCCTTCCAAATCGGGCCCCCGGAGGACGATTCGCCGTTTAGTCGTCCTTCTCTTTGCCCTTTTTCCCCTTCGCTCCTTTATGTCCTTTGGCTCCGGGCTGCCCGTCGGCGCCGCTTATCGAAGCGCCCGCGTTCGAACCCCCATTGGACGCCGGGGCCGGCGCCACCGCCGGGGGTTCGGGGGCCACAGGCGCTATGGAGATGAGGTTCGCCTGAACCTGCAGTGCAGCGGTCAGAATTCGCTGCGCCTCGATCTCGGTCAGCAGATCGGCCTCACGCAACCGGGTCACGTCGGTGCGCAGTTCGTCGAGTCGTTGTGCGGCAAGGACCGCATCCTCGGCCTCCGCGGCGTCCCGTACGCCGCCGACCCGGGACTGAAGGGTCTCCAACGCCTCCTGCCTGACACCCCCGCCGCACCCGGCCCCGAGGAGCACCACCAGAACAATCACCACAGACCTCAAGGCGCCACCGCCTCTTCCAGACGCTTGAGCGCCTCATCCAGGGGTGCTGGGACGGCGGCGGGGCCGTTGGTCTCAGCCGCGGCGGGCGTCCGGGCGGCGTCCGGCGACACCGGAACATCCACCGGAGAATTCCGGGCCACCAGGAAAACCACCACAAGCACCACCGCCGCGACAATGACACCCAACCGGTTTCGGGGGCTCAGCCTTCGCCACCGTGCCGGCGGGACGAACTTGGGGCCCGATGGGCGGGAGACCAGCGTTGGGTCGGTGCGGGGATGGGCGCCGAGCACCCTCGTCGGGTCGGCCGCGCCGGCGCCCGGACCGGGTTCCTCGGGAGCCTGAGCCTGGGAGTCGTGCAGTGCCGACTCCAACTCCGCGGCCGATGGGTACCGTACGGCCGGATCCCGGGCCATCGCCCGCTCCAC
>JAJCYE010000027.1 GCA_029263075.1 Actinomycetes bacterium | reverse complement strand
TATCAACCTGCCTACCCATTTGGTTGGCTAAACCGAACCTCCATCGACTACGTGTTCAGGCGCGCTCCGAACGCTTTCACCGACGCAGCTTACCTGTTCTTGGGAGCATACTCCGACCATCGATGGTACGAAGCGTACCTCGACTAGGAGGACTTACTGACCTCGCTCGAAGCGGGGGAGCAAGTCAAGCCGATCGGGGTCGGAGCTGCTGTACTCGCTGAAACGAGATCCCGAGAAGATCGGCTAAGTCACGCACCCCTGCTGTAGGCATGTCATCTGCGAGTTTCTTGACCGCTTCGGCCGTAGCGATCGTAGCGGCCTGCTTAGCCTCCTCCGCCGCCAGCCTAAACGGCCGTCCTCGCAAGACGCTCGGATTCATGAAACCATCGGAGAAACTCGCCGAGCTTGTTGCGCTAACCGGTTGAACCTGCCAGCACTTTTGATGGACTGAAGTGGCCCCACCCCCAACCCACAAACCCCCTACGCTGCGTGGTTACCAGACCATGAGCAAGGGAGAAAAGAGATGTCGAGGGTGGAGCAGTTCGAGGATATTCGCAAGGACCTGAACGAGGAAGGCATGAGCGTTCGCGGTGTTGCCGACAAGCACCGGGTTCACCGCCGCAAAGTGCGCCAAGCCCGGGAGTCGGCAACTCCGCCTGAGCGCAAAGTCCCGGAGCGGGAGTCACCGGCGCTTGGCGAGTTCAAGCCGATCATCCGGGAGTGGTTGGAGGCAGATCAGCTGGCGCCTCGCAAGCAGCGCCACACCGCTCACCGGATCTGGCAGCGCCTAAGGGATGAGCATGGCGCCAGGATCGCCGAGTCGACGGTACGTTGCTACGTGGCCGAGGTCCGGTTCGAGCTCGACAACGTCCTGGCCCGGGTGACGGTTCCCCAGCAGCACGGTCCGGGTGAGGAGGCCGAGGTCGACTGGTGGAACCGCCGCCGGCTGCTGGAACCGATCGGCATGATCCCTCCGGCTGAAGCCGAGGCCCTGTACTACAGTCAAACGTCTCAGCTCAGGAGGCTGTGGCTCAAACCAGTGAGTCTCCATGAAACCCGGGGCGGTTCACTCCCCCCGGCCCGTTTGGGCCTGGAGGGTGGGGAATTTCAGTGATCGAGTCTGGGGAGTTTCAGTGATCCCTAGCACCGGGAAGCAACGTGGTTGCCTACCAGTACGACGCTGCCGGCAACCGGACCCGGATTACCTATCCCGACACCAAGCAGGTCAACTACACCTTCGACGGCGCCAGCCGGATGGACACCGTCACCGACTGGGCCTCCAACGTCACCGACTACGCCTACGACGACGTCGGCAGGCTGACAACTACCACCCTGCCCAACGGCGTGGTCCAGACATCCAGCTACAACAACGCCGACCAGCTGACCGACATCGAAGCCGTGAAGGGTGGAACCACCCTGACCGACTTCGCCTACGGCCTGGACAACGCCGGCATGAGAACCAGTGTGGTCACCCCCGCCGGTACCGAGAGTTGCACCTACGACAACCTGTACCGGCTGACCGGGGTGACCTACCCGGACACCAGCACCCAGGTCTACACCTATGACGCTGTTGGCAACCGTCTCACCAAGGTGCAGGGGTCGACGACCTCGTACACCTACGACAACGCCGACCGCATGACCGCGGCCGGAGGGGTTACCTACACCTACGACAACAACGGCAACCAGACCGGCCGGGGGTCGGACTTGTTCGGCTGGGACATTGAGGACCGGCTCACCTCGGCAACCGTAGGCGGCACCGGCGTCACCTACGCCTACCGAGGCGATGATCTGCGGCACTCGAAGACCCTGGGCGGCGTCACCACGGTCTACGCCTGGGACCTGTCGGCCCAACTGCCGGTGGTGGCTGCAGGAGGGCAACACCATCTATGTCTACGGGCTGGGGTTGATCAGCCAAACCACCGGGACCACCACCAGCTACCCGCTGGCCGACGGACTCGGGTCCCGGCGGCTCTGACGGATGCGTCGGGGGCGGTCACTGCGACCTACGCTTACGACGTGTTCGGAGCTGTGAAGTCGAGCACGGGGCCGGGGTCAACCGAGTTCCGCTTTGCCGGTCAGCAGGATGACCCGGCCTTGGGATATCAGTACCTGAGGGCTAGGTACTACGACCCTTCGACGGGGCGGTTCATCAGTAAGGAAAGATGGAACCTGGGGCCATGGAGGCAAACCAATTTCTCTAAACGATGCAGTAAAAAGCTGGCTGCGAAACGGGGGGTGGAAGGTATGACGCTCAGGGATTGGCGACAATTAGAGGCTCTGGAGCCGGGGGACCATATTCACCTTGACGAATTGATTGACGACGCGCCACCGCCAGCGTCGATAAAGTGGTTTTTGTTGTTGAGAGACGTTGCGGAGCAACTTGAATCCTGGGGTGGTACCTGGGTGGTAGCGATGCCTCTAGGCTCAAGCCCCGTAATTCCTAACCTTCCAATGGAACCTGAAGAGGCAATTAAGCTGCCTGGCTTCGAACTAACGTCGGAACCACCTTCGGCAAATAAGCTGGATGGTGAATATACCCTCGAAATCTGGCAGGGAGAGAACTATACGTATGCCTCCCAAATCCGAACAGGGGTAACTCAAGTCTTAACCTTTAGTCGTTCGCCGGAAGAACTTAGCGCTGGTGAAGGATTCACCGTTCACCTAAATACTGTGATAGAAAGCAAGGAGGGACAGATATGAGATGTCCGGCAGTCGCAACTCCCGTGACACTCTCGACGGCTCGCCCTGGTCACGGTGCGGCAAGGGTTAGACAAGTTGGTACAAGTCGATTGGACGCTGGCAGTCTGCTGAGCATGACAGAACAGCGCAACTAAAGAGACCATAGTCGGCGGCTCTATTGCCGGAGCAGGCGGAAGCTACGTGGGACAAAGACTATCGGGCGACAAAAGGGTCAGTACTGGCAGAGTTCTGGCCTCGGGAGTAGTCGGCGGGTTCTCCGGAATTGCCGGTATTGCGCTTGGCGGAATTTATGCAGGAACCGTTGGCAGCGGTGCCGTCGGCGGATTGTTCGACACTTGGTTAAACCTGTTCCTGTATGAACCCAAGCACCAGGTGGCTTCCAGATGTTGAGCCCTATCGAGAGCGCCCAACCACGACAAGTAGGGTGGTTAGTCATAGGATCCCCCATCATCTGTCTGTCAGTGTTTGCCTTTCTGGAATGGGATTCATTGGCCCGCACAAGGGCTATTACAAAAGAAACCTTGGGTCTATGGGTTGTTCTATCGGTCATCCTTGCTGTCTTGCTAATTCCCTTGTGGAAAGTGCCGAGATCCGTCACGGTTGATGGAACAGGAGCGACGGTGCGGTACTTCACAGGTAGACGTCGGATGGTTGCCTGGTCCGACATAGCTGACATCGCTCTGTTGGGAGCCGCGGGCGGTCCACTTGGGTCGACAGAGCTGCTTCGAATCAAGCCGCAAAATGGACAGATTGTTCAGGTCACCGACCGCATGAGCAATTTTGAGCAGTCCAAGTCATTCGCATGTAAGTCGTGGCCGGGTTCTGTTCGTTGTCAACCAAGTACTTTCGAACGGGTACTCCTGAATGCGAAACGAAGTCACCCGGATTTATAGACCCAATGGTGAGATGGTTGCTACTTTGCGGCTGGTGACACCGACCCGAGTACTGGGCCTTTACGGTTTGCCCGCACTAGAATTGGTCGCACGCCTGGTGAGTTTTCCAGGGTTGGAGTTGGAAGTGGACGGAGGCACCCGGTGAGCAGTGGATCAGAAGAAGTCGTCCTTGACCGGGTGCTGACGGTACCCAACCTGATCACCACCGTCCGGCTGGTCCTCATTCCCGTCTTCGGGTGGGCCTTTTTGACCGGGGGCAACGATGCTCTGGCTCTCGTGCTGCTGGTGATCATCGGGTGCACGGATTGGGTGGATGGCTTCGTCGCCCGGGCCACGGGCCAGGTCTCGAAACTCGGCAAGCTGCTGGATCCGCTGGCCGACCGCCTGGCGATCTTCGTGGTCCTGATCTCGCTGACCTTCCGGGGCGTGGTTCCGCTGGTCATTGCCGGAGTGCTGCTGTTCCGGGATCTCATTGTTTCCATAGTGTTCCCGGTCCTGGAGGCCAAGGGGTTCCCCCGTATCCCGGTGAATAGGACCGGCAAGTGGGCAACTGCCTTCATCTTCAGCGGGATGGCTCTTGCCGCGGCCAGTGTTCTGGAGTCCCTGGAGGAGTGGGCGACCCCCGCATCGCTCGTTTTCCTGGTTGTCGGGGCGGTCCTTTACTACGTGGCCGGCTATTTCTATTACACCGAGATCCGAAAGCTGCTCAACGCGAGGGCCACGGCTTGATTCAGCTCGGCGGACGCAAGGTCGCTCTTGCGGGAGTGTTGTCCGTGATGATTCTGGGCGGATGGATGGGGGCGTCGGCGGTTGCCAGCGCAGGCCAGGTTGCCGGGGGCACCGTCGTGGGGGGAGTCCCGGTCCACGGGTTGACGGCCGACGAGCTTGTATCCCGTCTGGCGCCGGCCGCACGGGCGTTGGATCGCCGGCCGCTGACGCTGGTGGTCGGGGACCGGGAGTGGCAACGCTCTGCCGAGAGCCTGGGTATCTTCATGGACCTCCGGGCCAGCGCCGAGGCGGCGCTGCTTTCGGGGCGGAGCAACTCTTTCATATTCATTATGCGAAACTTCGGCGGCGGCCGGCAGAGCCTGGAGTGGGTGCCCAGAGTGGATGAGGCCAGATTCGCCGCTGCTTTGGCCGAACTGGAGGGCCTGGTCAAGTCCGAGGCCTCCAACGGAGACTTCTCGGTCTCCGGCGCCACGGTTAATGTGAAGCCCCCGACCAAGGGCTACGCCTTGCAGGCAGAGTCGGCCCGAAAGGTGCTGGTGAAGGCGGCCCTCAGGCCATCGGACGGCGACAGGGTGAAGCTGCCGGTGGACGTGACGGACCCGCAGGTCACGGGCAAACAACTTGAACGGGTCAAACTTCAGGCGGAGTCGATCCTCAAAGCTCCCATCCCGTTCGTCCACGAGGGCAACGTTTTCCAGGTTGCCGCCGACAAGATTGCTCCCGCCTTGAAGGTCAAGTTGGTCGAGGGGGGCGGGGCCGGGGGCAACGATCTGGTTCTCGAAGCCGACCCCGAAGTTCTCAAAGAAAAGATCGTCGCAGCCTCACCCACCGTCAATCGTCCGGCCAAAGACGCCTCTTTCGGGTTCTCCGGCGACAAGGTTGTCGTCCAGCCGAGCCAAAACGGGGCCACGATCGATGCCGGATCCGCTGCGGCCGCTCTGGTGAAGCTTGCCGGCGACGAACGCAACCCCATCGCCCTCAGTACCGTGGTGCAGCCTCCCGATCTCACGACCGAGGCTGCGGGCAAGCTGGGCATCAACCAGCGCATCTCGCAATACACCACTGCGTTTGACGCCCGCAATGCTCCCCGGGTGGGCAACATTGACCGGATGGCTTCAGCCATCGATGGGACCGTGCTTAAGCCCGGCGAGATATTTTCGCTGAACGGGACAACGGGAGCGCGTACGGTCGCCAACGGCTACCAGGAGGCCGGCATTCTGGTGGACGGTGAACTGGTGCCCGGTATAGGCGGCGGCGTCTGCCAGGTGGCAACCACACTCTTCAACGCCGTCTACACGGCCGGCCTGGATGTGGTGGAGCGAAGCAACCACAGCCTGTTCGTTTCCAGTTACCCAACCGGCAAGGACGCTATGGTCAACTTCGGGGTGCAAGATCTCAAGTTCAAAAACGATACCCAGTTCGGGATGTTGCTCCGGGCAAGGGTGTCGGCCCGGGAACTGACGGTGAGCATTTATTCCTCTCCCCTCGGCCGGACCATAACCGAGTCCACCTCTCCGCAAACGAATCCCAAGGTACCCCAGGTCAAGTACGTGGACGATCCGACGCTGGCCAAGGGGGTGGAGGTTGTTACCGCCGAGGGCAAGCCGGGATTCGACGTTACGGTCACCCGCAAGGTGACTGCAGGCGGCAAGGTGCTTCATTCTGATAACTTCGTTTCCAAGTACCGACCGTGGAAGCGGGTGATCAAGAGGGGGACGGGTCCACCGGCGCCTGTAGCGACCGTGGCGCCTCCCGATCAACAGGTCCCAGCAGCACCCATAACCCAACCAACATCGAGTCCGACGCCGTCCGCATCGCCGGCCGATTCCGGGCCTAGGTAGAAATGGAGCTATAGATGTCGAATGTCCCGCAAGACCTCCGCTATACCCGCGAGCACGAATGGGCACGCTTGGAGGACGATGGGCGGGTGACGATCGGTGTGACCGACTTCGCCCAAGGGCAACTCGGAGACGTTGTTTATCTGGACCTGCCGGAGGTTGAAGGGTCCGTTGAAGCCGGAGAACCTCTTGGCGAGGTTGAGTCCACCAAGTCGGTTTCCGAACTGTACGCACCCCTGACCGGCAAGGTGGCGGAGGTCAACGTCGAGGCTAGAGAGAACCCGGCGGCCGTAAATCAAGACCCGTACGGCGAAGGCTGGCTCCTGGCCATAGAGCCGGCGGACCCTGCCGAGTTCGAGGGCCTGCTGTCACCTGAAGCCTACGAGCAGTTCCTGCATGAGGAAGCCGGCGAAGAGGAGTCGACGTAGTCCCCGCGGATTTCTATCTGCTCCGCGGTCCGATAGGACGCGGCAGGCAGAACATGGACGTTGATGCTGCCCTCCTGGACCACGCCGTGGCAACCGGTTCCCCAAGGCCCCTGTTGCGGGTCTACGGGTGGCATGGGCCGGTGCTGTCGGTCGGAGCCCACCAGCGCCTCAGCCACGAGCTTGCCTCCCGCTGCGAATCGCGGGGCGTGGAGGTGGTCCGCCGTCCTACCGGCGGGGCAGCCGTCCTGCACGACAACGACCTCACCTACTCCGTCGTGGCGCCCTCCGGCCGTAGGGGCGTGCTGGAAGCCTACGGGTGGGTGGCCGAAAGCCTGATCGAAGGCCTAAGCCTCCTTGGGCTCAACGCCGAGGTGGGACGCCGCAGGCGCCCGCCGGGTATACCGGCCGGCCTGGGCGCAGATTCTGCTTGTTTTGCTGAAACGATGGGGGCCGATCTTCAGGTATCGGGCGAAAAGATCTGTGGAAGTGCTCAGGTCCGGCGGGGTGGATGGTTTCTTCAACACGGCTCGATCCCCATAGCCGACAACAGATTGCTTACCGAAGCCCTGCTCAAGCACCCCGGCCCCAACCCATCCACCTGCATGGAACGGCTCCGTCCGGGTACGTCGTGGGAAGAGCTATCCGAAAGCCTTATCCAGGGTTTTAGCGCGCGCTGGGGGACCTGTCACGAGATCGAGCACGAATCTTTTTTGCCTGTGGAATGTGCCGGCTAGCCCTGTAATCGAGGTTTGCTTGCCTAACCTTCTAGTATTCCTTTAGATTTACTTCAAGGAGGTCGTCTGAATGTACTGTCACAACTGCGGAACGCGTAATCCCACGGGGGCTAAATTCTGTGGTGCCTGTGGCAAAACCCTTCAGGCCGCCGACGCCACCGAGACCACCATCTCGTTCATGCCCGAGGTCCCCTCCTACGAAGTTGATGAAATCAGCGTCCCTCAGGAGGAAATCGAAGAAGGAAAGGCCGTCCTGGTCGTCAAAAAGGGGCCTGAAGCCGGGACCAACTTCTTCCTTGAAAAGGACGTCGTCACCTGCGGAAGGGACTCCGGCAGTGACATATTCCTGGACGACGTCACGGTTTCCCGCCGCCACGCCGAGATCCGCCGGGACGCCAACGGGTTTCAGATCGTGGATTCAGACAGCCTGAACGGCACATTTGTGAACCGCAACCGGGTGGACAGCGTTGCGTTGAAGAACGGCGACGAGATCCAGATCGGCAAATTTAAGCTTGTCATCTTCACCGAAGGGTCCCCGAGTCAGTGATGCGCCGACGCAGGTGGACGGGGATCTGTTAATTGAAAGCAGAGCGTAGCTACCGCAACTACATGACTATTGGTGACGTCATCAAGACGCTCGCCGAGGAGTTCCCGGATGTGACCCTTTCCAAGGTCAGGTTCCTGGAGGCTGAAGGCTTGATCGAGCCGGAACGAACGCCCTCCGGTTACCGCCGGTTTTACCAGGAGGACCTGGCGAAACTGCGTTACATCCTGCGCCTGCAAAGAGACCATTTTGTGCCGCTCAAGGTCATACGCAAGCGGCTGGAGCATTTTGATCCGTCCGAAACCGTGGAAGACGAGGCGCCCGAAGCCCCGGTTCCGCCTCCGATCAGGGCGGCCAAGGACGAGAACGAACTCGAAGCCCTCGAAGGCGGCCTGAGCCTGAGCCCCACGGACTTTCTCAGTGCCACCGGAATGTCCGAGGAGGAGGTCAAGGAGTTGGAGGAGTATGGCCTGATCCACTCCCACCTGCTGCCCGCCGGGGGTTCGTACTACGACGAGGACGACCTCATGGTGGCGAAGATCGCCCGAGACTTCGCGAAATTCGGCATCTACGCGCGGCACCTGCGGATGTACAAGAACTTCGCCGAGAAGGAAGCCGGCCTGTTTGAACAGGTGGTGATCCCGCTTTCCCGGGCGGGCGGGGATGGACGCAAAGGGGTCAGTCAATCCTTAAACGACATGGCAAAGCTCTCGCGTAAGTTGAAGCAGGTAATGCTCAAGTCAAGGCTGAGGGACTACCTTCAGAGCTAGTGTTCGCCTCCTGTTGTTGACCCGGAAACTCGCTGCCGCAGGCTTGGTGGCAGCCGTCCTGCTTGTGGCGCCCACCACTGCGGCGGCCCAGGCTCCTACCGATGACCGGCCGGCGCAGGCCGTGGTGCCGACGTCACTGCGCCCCCCGTCAATAGGGGCGGCCGCAGGGGTGGTCCTGGACGCCAAGGACGGCTCCATCCTGTGGGAGCAGAACGCCCGGGACCATCGTGCCATCGCCAGCACTACCAAAATCATGACCGCGCTGGTGACCCTCGAGTCCGCCCAGCCCGAGGAGATCGTCACCGCGTCGGCCCGGGCAGAGGCCGTCGGCGCGGATGATCCACTTGTCACCGAATTGGAGTTGGTCCGCGGCGAGAAGATGACCGTTGAAAACCTTCTATACGGCTTACTGCTGCCATCGGGCAGCGACGCCGCGGTGGCGCTTGCCGAACACGTAGGCGGTACCGTAGAGGGATTCGCCGAACTGATGAACGATCGGGCTCGGAAGGAGGGGGCGAACGACACCAACTTTGCGAACGCGGACGGCCTCGACGATCCCGCAGCCTTCTCGACGGCCCTCGACCTTGCGCGGATCACTCGGGCGGCCATGGCAAACGCCGAGTTCCGCAAGATCGTGGCCACCACCCGATTCCAGATACCTCGCCAGGGCGGACCACCCCGGGACCTGGTGAACCGCAACGAACTTCTCGGCAGTTTCGCCGGAGCCAACGGGGTCAAGACCGGCAACACCCGCAACGCCGGCCGTTCGTTGGTGGCGTCGGCTGAAAGGAACGGTGAGGAGCGGATTTCGGTCATTCTGGGGAGCCCCGACCCGTTCGCCGAATCCCGGGCGGTCCTGGACTTTGCGTTCGACGGGTTTCGCAGGTTCGTGGTGGTGGGCGACGACCGCACCTGGGGGCAGGCGACCTTCGGCGACGGAACGAGCGTCAGCCTGATGGCCCCCGAACCGATAAGCGTTCTGCTGGGGGAGTCCACCCCGGCGCCACGAATGCGCTACAGGCCCGTGCAGGGCGACTTGGTGGTGGAAGTCCCGGACCGCCTTGTCGTGCCGCTGCAGCAAACCTGCCCCGGCTCGGACCTGCCCTGTGGGCGACCGGATCGGCACTGGAGCCCGGTGGCCGGCCTGATCTCAATTTTTGCGCCAATCCTCTCTTTGTTCCGGTGAGGTCTGCGTAGTGGCCGTCGCTGAGATCCGCTACACCGCGGAGGAGATCGAGGCCAAGGTCGCAGAACTGGCCCTCAAGATCACCGATGACCTGCAGGGTGAGCGCCCGGTCCTGGTGGCGGTACTGAAGGGTTCTCTCATCTTCCTGGCGGATCTCTCGAAACACCTCGGCCTGGCGGATATCGATTTTATGATCGTGTCCGAATTCGAGGGGAGTGCACCCAGGACGGGAGTTGTCCGGATCATCAAGGACCTGGAGATCTCTATTCAGGACCGGCACGTGATTGTGGTTGAGACCATTGTGGACACCGGCTTGACTCTTTCTTTCCTACTTCGCGACCTGCAGAACCGGGGCCCTGCCTCGTTGAAGGTCTGCGCACTCATCGATAAGCCGGTTCGCCGGATAGCCCAGCCCCCAATCGATTACGTGGGGTTCGAAACCGCGGACTACCTGGTGGGTTACGGGCTCGATTTCCGCCGGCGCTACCGCAATCTGCCTTATCTGGTGGGCGTCAAGGACGTTCCCGCTCTGGCGGCGAAACCCGACGCCCTGTGGGGAGTTATCGCCCGCTCCAAGCTGCCCGATAATTGATGAATGGCCTATGCTACGCTGACCCTAAAGTAAGGTGGGAGGCACTTTGATCGAGCTCAACCTCGTTGGCGTTCGGGTCGAACTTCCGACCAATCAGCCGATTGTGCTGCTCAAAGAGCGAGATGGGGAGCGTTATCTTCCTATCTGGATCGGAGCCGTTGAGGCTACCGCCATCGCCTTTGCACTTCAGGGTGTCCAAACCCAAAGGCCCATGACCCACGACCTGCTCAAGAGCATCCTGGAGGAGGTCGGCGTGGCCGTCGACATGATCTCCATAGTCGAGCTGCGTGAGGGAACCTTCTACTCATCCATTCGCCTCAGCCGAAACGGCAGCACCTACGAGATCTCCAGCCGGCCATCCGACGCCATTGCGCTGGCCGTCCGGACGGGGGTCCCGATATTCGCCGCGGAAGAGGTGGTGGAGGAGGCAAGTATCACTATCAGGGACGATGAGGAGGAGAGTGAAGTCGAAAAATTCCGGGCCTTCCTCGAAGAGGTTTCTCCGGAGGATTTTGGCGCCTGATCGGCGGCCGAAGTGGTCGATAGAAAAAAGTCTTAACCAACCTACCGTCAGTCAGGCACAACTCTAAACCTAAGCTTTAAGTGGATTGGTCACGGATAAGCTTGACCCTCTAAATCCATCCCTATAGCGTGACGCCCAGGTAATTACATCGAAGGGAGTTGGGCGGGTGGAGCTGGATTCCGGCGAGGGCTTTCGAGGGCCTCAGGTTTGCAAGATCGTTGGCATCAGCTATCGCCAACTGGATTACTGGGCGCGTACCAAGCTCGTCCCCCCCAGCCTTCGCCCGGCACAGGGTTCTGGTTCTCAGCGTCTCTACTCGTTCGCCGATTTGGTGGACCTCAAGCTGATCAAGAACCTGCTTGAGACCGGCGTGAGTTTGCAGCGGGTCCGGGAGGCCATCTCGTACCTGCACGAACTGGGGCACGATCCCAGCGGCGTCACCATAGTGAGCGATGGCCACTCGGTTTATGCCCTCAAGTCCCCGGAGGAGGTCTACGACCTGCTGCTCGGTGGCCAGGGAGTGTTCGGTATCGCCGTCGACCCGGTGATGAAAGAACTGGAGGGTTCGGTGTCCGCCCTCAGGGCCCGAGGCCAGGCGGCGGAAGTCCCCGGGGAAGGCAACGTCGAGCACATCGACTTTAAGCGGGCGGCGCAAGGGGAGGATTAGCCTCATCGCGGACCCCAAAGACCCCGCCGTCGCCGAACCCGAGGTTCCCCCGCCCAGCGAAACGTGCGCTTTCGCGCACAACTCGGAACGTCAGTTCGCCAAGCTTCTGGACTTCTATCAGATCGAGTGGGACTACGAACCTCGTTCATTCGACATAGGCTGGGACCGCGAGGGGGAACCTAACCAGCGGTTCCGGCCCGACTTTTATCTGCCTCAGTACGACACATATATCGAGATCACAACCCTGAATCAGAGGCTTGTGACGAAAAAGAACCGAAAGGTGCGACTTTTGCGAGAGCTGTACCCGGATGTGAATTGCAAGATCTTTTACCAGCGCGACTATTTGGACCTGCTTATCAAATACGGCCTGGAGCGCCCCAGCCAGGACATGGTGCCCCGACCGACCGACCCTTCCCGGGCAGCCGACTTCGGCGGCCTGATGGCGTCGCAGCCGAAGGGACGGTCCAAGTGACCCGTGAATCCCCGCTCAAGGCGGAGCACATCGCGGCCGGCGCCAAGCTGGTCGACTTCGGCGGGTGGAACATGCCGCTGGTTTACCCATCCGGCACGGTGGCCGAGCACAAGGTTGTAAGGGAGTCCGTGGGCCTGTTCGACGTTACCCACCTGGGCAAGGTCACCGTCGACGGTCCCGACGCCGAGGCGGTCCTGGACCGCCTGCTCCCCGGCAAGGTGGCCAGGATGAAGCCGAACAAGGCCGGATACAACCTGGTATTGACCCCGGACGGGGGAGTGGTCGATGACATTTTTATCTACAAAAAGGACCCCTCCAGCTTCATCGTTGTACCCAACGCGGCCAACACCGACGCGTTCTTGGAGTTCCTGAACGCGGGCGTCGGTCCCGAAGACGACGTCGTGGTCGCCGATGCCCGCGGACGGTGGGGGATCATTGCTCTGACCGGACCCAAGGCCCGTGAGGTGCTTTTCCCCATCATGCCGGAGGCCGAAGGCCTGAAAATGCACGATTTCGCCACCATGTCGCTGGGCGGAACCGAGGTGATTGTCGCCCGCACCGGATACACCGGAGAGGTTACCTTCGAATTTTTGCCCGCCTGGGACGACTCGCCCGCGGTCTGGAACCTGCTGCTTGAGGCCGGTGCCTCGTCGGGCATCAAGCCGTGCGGCCTCGGCGCCCGGGATACGTTGCGCCTGGAGATGGGCTACCCGCTCCACGGACACGAACTGTCCGTCGACATCAACCCCATCGAGGCCGGGTGTAACTGGGTTATCGATTGGGAGAAGGACTTCGTCGGCAGGCCGGCGCTGGAGGCAATCAAGGCCGCCGGGGCAACCCGCAAGCTGGTGGGCCTGCTGGCGGATGGAGGCCGGATTCCGCGATTGGGTCATCAGGTATTCTTGGGCGATGCGCTTGTCGGAGAGGTGACGAGCGGCAACTTTTCCCCAACCCTGGGCGCCGGCATAGCTCTCGCATTTGTATCTGCGGAGCATTCGGAACTGGGTACCCGGCTGGAGATCGATATTCGGGGCAAACGTCTCCCGGTCCAGGTGGTTAAACCGCCCTTCAAAACCGCTTAGGCGGCCCAAGAACAGGTCCCTTCACGGCTTCAAACAGGAAAGAGCAACGTGGACTACACACCCCATACCGAACAAGACATCGCCGAGATGCTGGGCACCATCGGCGTCGACACCATCGAAGACCTTTTTGCACCGATCCCGGCGAATCTTCGGCTGGGCCGCAAGTTGCGGCTCGGAGACCCCAAGAGCGAGAGCGAGGTCTACGACCAGCTCTACGGCCTTGCTGCGCTCAATACGGCCACGGATCGGCTGACCTGTTTCGCCGGGGGCGGCGCCTACGACCACTACATTCCGGCCGCCGTTCGGGCCTGTGCTGGTCGGAGCGAATTCATGACGTCGTACACGCCCTACCAGCCGGAGTTGTCGCAGGGTGTCCTGGGAGCGGTGTTCGACTTCCAGAGCATGATCTGCGAGCTGACCGGTATGGAGATCTCCGGGTCCGGGCTCTACGACGGCGCGGCGGCCGTCAACGAAGCGGTGCATCTGGCTTCGGCGGCCACCGGTCGGGACAAGGTGGTGGTTAGCCAGGCTATCAACCCGAACTACCGCAAAGTTCTCGACTCGCTGGGCGCCAGCCTGGAGTACGAGTTCGTTACCGCCCCGGCAGATGGCGGCGTCACCGAACTCGGGGACCTGAGTGGGGCGGCGGCAGTTGTGATCAGCCAGCCGAACTTCTTCGGCTGCATCGAGGACGTAAGGTCGGCGGCCGACCAGGCGCATGCGGCAGGTGCCCTGTTGATAGTTCACTTTGACCCGCTCTCGGTGGGTCTGCTGGAAAGCCCCGGATCCCTTGGGGCAGATGTTGTGGTCGGTGAAGGCCAGAGCCTGGGCAACGACCTCAACTACGGTGGCCCGTACCTCGGGATATTCGCCACCCGCCTGGAGCACGCCCGCCGGATGCCTGGACGAATTGTCGGCAAGACGGTGGACGTCCACGGTAAGCCCGGTTACGTGCTGACTCTGCAGACCCGCGAGCAGCACATCCGGCGTGAGAGGGCCACGTCCAACGTCTGTACCGATCAAACCCTGATGGCGGTCACTGCTTCGGTCTATCTTTCCTGGCTGGGACCGAAGGGGCTTCGCGAACTGGGGGAGCGGTGCGTGAGCCTCACTCACCTGGCGGCGGACCTGGCGGGGGAGTTGCCCGGCTGCCGGATACGTTTCGAATCGCCATTCTTCCGAGAGTTTGTACTGGAGGTCCCCGGGAACGCCGCCGAGGCCCTCTCTAAACTGGCAGCCGCCGGTTACCTGGCCGGGCCGAGCCTGGAGATGTTCCCGGGTATGGAGAATTGCCTGCTGGTAGCCGCCACCGAACGCCGGACGGTCGCCCAGGTCGAACAGATGGTCAAATCTCTAGGACAGGTGATCGCATGAGCCAGAACCCCAGCCCGGCTATTGAAGAAAGCTCCATCTACGACCTGTCGGTCCCCGGACGTAGGGCTTCAACGGTCCCCGGTGCCGAAGCCGGCGCCCCCTCTGCTGCCGATGTCCTTCCCGCCGGGATTCTCCGGACGGATGCGCCGCATCTGCCCGAGGTGTCTGAACTGGATCTGGTCCGTCACTACACCAACCTGTCCCGCAAGAACTGGTCTATTGAGGTAGGCGCCTACCCACTCGGGTCCTGCACCATGAAGTACAACCCGAAGATCCACGAGCAGGCCGCGGGCCTGCCGGGATTCAGCCGGCTGCACCCGTGGCAGCCTGCGGAACACGCCCAGGGTTCGCTGGCGCTGATCTGGGAAATGGAGCAGATGTTGGTCGAGTTGACCGGTATGGCCCGGGCCTCCTTCCAGCCTGCGGCGGGGGCCGCAGGCGAGCTAACCGGACTGCTTATCGTCCGTGCCTACCACAAGGCTCAGGGAGGTCCGGTCAGGGACACCGTTTTGATCCCCGATTCCTCCCACGGCACCAACCCTGCAACCGTGCGCCTGGCTGGCTACAAGGTCAGGCAGATCCCCACGGACGACCGCGGGCTGGTGGACATCGAAACCGTTCGTAGCGCCATGGATGAAAACGTCGCGGGCCTGATGCTCACCAACCCCAACACACTCGGACTGTTCGAGCGGGAGATCGAAGAGATCGCCAAAGCGGTTCACTCCAAGGGGGGCCTGCTCTACTACGACGGCGCCAACCTGAACGCTATCGTCGGGATTGTGAGACCCGGGGACATGGGATTCGACGTAGTCCATATCAACATGCACAAGACTTTCACCACCCCCCACGGCGGAGGAGGGCCGGGCTCCGGTCCGGTGGCGGTGAGTAGCCGACTTGCACCGTTTCTACCCGGCCCGATCCCCGGCTTCGACGAGAGTACCGGTAAGTACTTCTGGGACGAGTTGCCTCAGTCGATCGGTCGAGTTCACGGCTACTACGGCAACTTCGGCATGGTCGTTCGGGCTTACACCTACCTGGTCTCGTTGGGTGCCGATGGATTGCACCTCCTGTCGGAGCGCGCCGTCCTGAACGCCAACTACTTGAGGACCAGGCTGGAGGGCGTTTACCAGATTGCCCACCCCGGGTTGTGCATGCACGAGTTCGTCGTCACTGCAAAAAAGTTTCGCAAAGAACATGGCATTCGGGCTATGGATATCGCCAAACGTCTGATAGACAAAGGCTTCCACCCGCCGACGGTTTATTTCCCGCTGGTGGTCGAGGAGGCGATGATGATCGAGCCAACCGAAACCGAGTCGAAGCAGACCTTGGATGCCTTGGCTGATGCCTTCCTGGAGATCGCCGCTGAGGCGGCGTCGGACCCAGGCGTCCTCCACGACGCCCCGGTTCGCAGCCCGGTCGGGCGCCTGGACGAGGCCCGCGCGGTGCGGCAGTTGCAGACTCGCTGGAAAACGGCAGACTCAGGTTCGTGACCGGCATGGCCGACTCTGACGCCGTTCCGGACGCCGCAGCCCGCAACGAGGTCGCCGCACCCGAGGTAACCAGTCTTGTTTGGCTCCTACGGATCATAATCGTGCTTCACTGCGTCATCGTTCTCGCCCAATCGGCGTTCGCCGGCAACTTCCTTGACGGGCAGGCCTCGGCCTTGCGTCTGCACCAGCTGACGGGCACCTCGGTCATCACGGCAATTTCCCTCCTCCAGGTGATCGTTGCCGCGATCTGCTGGCGGAGACATCAACAGACGTTTTGGTTCGCTCTTTCCAGCCTGGTTTTGTTCGGCGCTGAGATGATTCAGATCGGTCTCGGCTTCACCGGACAGCTACCGCTGCACGTTCCCTTGGGCGTAGCGATCTTCGGCGTGAGCCTGGTTCTTCTGTTCGCAAGTTTGCGCAAGTTCGACGCCGGCAACGAGGCGCCGCCGACCACGACTTAGCTCCCACATCTGGAACTGTCCGCCTGTTGGCCTCGTCGGCG
>JAJCYE010000026.1 GCA_029263075.1 Actinomycetes bacterium | reverse complement strand
CGCCTGGCGGAGGTCGGGTTCAGCCAGAGCTACACCTACTTCACCTGGCGCACCGCTAAGCAGGAGCTGGCCGAGTACGCGCTGGAGGTGGCCCAAGGCCCGGCCTCCGACTACATGCGCCCGAACTTCTGGCCGAACACCCCGGACATTTTGAGTGGCCCCCTGCGAAACGGCAGCCCGGCGGCTTTCCGCCTGCGCCTGCTCCTGGCCGCGACCATCAGCCCGAGTTACGGCATCTACTCCGGCTATGAGCTTTACGAAAACGAGCCGGCCCGGGAAACCGATGAGGAATACCTGAACTCGGAGAAATACGAGATCCGGGAGCGCAACTACGAAGCCGACGGCAGCCTGGTGCCCCTCATCGCCCGCCTCAACACCATCCGCAAGGAGCACCCGGCCCTCCAGCAGCTTCACAACATCGCCCTGCACGAGACCGGAAACCCGAACCTGCTCTCCTACTCAAAAGCCAGCGACGACGGATCGGACGTGGTCCTGGTGGTCGTCAATCTGGACCCGGCCGGCTGGCAGGAAGCCACCTTGAACCTGGACCTTGATGCGCTGGGGGTCGACTCGTTCAACCCCTTCTACGTGCAGGATCTGCTGACCGGGACCACCTACCGGTGGCGGGGGGCCAACGCCTACGTGAAGCTGGACCCTGCCGACGCACCGGCCCACGTGTTCTCCGTGACCTCGGGACCCGGTCATTAGCTCCGGCGACTCAAGCGGAAAGGGCCGGGCGATGGCGCCCGGCGAAGCTGAGGCGCTGACCCGGGGAACGGGCGCAGAACCGGCAGGCGACCTCGAGGCCCCGGTCGAGGACAGCCCGGGGCCTGAGCTTCCGCAGACCGACCCCCACTGGTACCAGAAGGCGGTTTTTTACGAAGTCCTCATCCGCGGTTTTTCCGACGCCAACCACGACGGGACCGGCGACATCCGCGGTCTCATCAACAAGTTGGACTACCTGCAGTGGCTCGGGATCGATTGCATCTGGTTGTTGCCCTTTTACCAGTCTCCGCTGCGGGACGGGGGCTACGACATCAGCGACTTCTTCACCGTCCTCCCGGAGTACGGGAACCTGGCGGACGTGGTGGAACTCATCGACGAGGTCCACAAGCGGGGGATGTACATCATTGCCGACATGGTGATGAACCACACCTCGGACCAGCACTCTTGGTTTCAAGAGTCCCGGTCCTCCAAGGACAACCCAAAGGCGGACTGGTACGTGTGGGGCGACGACGACCGGCGCTGGTCGGAAGCCCGAATCATCTTTTTGGACACCGAAAAGTCGAACTGGACCTTGGACGCCCCGCGCCAGCAGTACTACTGGCACCGGTTCTTTTCCCACCAGCCGGACCTGAACTACGACAGCCCCGAGGTCCGGGAGGCGATGCTCAACGTTGTGCGCTTTTGGCTGGACCTGGGGCTGGACGGTTTCCGGCTGGATGCGGTGCCCTACCTGTTCGAGCGGGACGGGACCAACGGCGAAAATCTGAAGGAAACCCACGACTACCTCAAGTTGCTGCGGGCGACCATCGATGCTGAATACCCGGACCGGGTCCTGCTGGCCGAAGCAAACCAGTGGCCTTCGGATGTTGTCGACTACTTCGGCGACGGCGACGAGTGCCACATGTGCTTCAACTTCCCCCTCATGCCCCGTATGTTCATGGCACTGCGCCGGGAGCAGAGGTACCCGATTACCGAGATCCTGGCTCAGATCCCCCCGATTCCCGAGGGGGCCCAGTGGGCATTGTTCTTGCGCAACCACGACGAGTTAACTCTGGAGATGGTCACCGGAGAAGAGCGGGACTACATGTACAACGAGTACGCCAAGGACCCGCTGATGAAGCTCAACCTGGGCATCCGTCGCCGCCTGGCGCCGCTTTTGGACAATAACGTCGGCTCGGTGCAGCTTTTCCACGCCCTGCTCTTCAGCCTGCCGGGTAGCCCGATCCTGTACTACGGCGACGAGATCGCCATGGGGGACAACGTCTTTTTGGGCGACCGGGACGGGGTGCGCACTCCGATGCAGTGGACGCCCGACCGCAACGGGGGTTTCAGCACCGCCGACTTCGCCCGCCTCTACCTACCACCGCTGATGGATCCTGTGTACGGTTATCAGGCCGTCAACGTCGAGTCGGATATGCGGAATCCGAGTTCGTTTCTGCACTGGGTAAAAAGAACTCTGGAGATCAGAAAGCACCATCCGGTGTTCGGCACGGGCGCTATGGAGGTTCTAAGCAACCAGAACCCGTCCGTCCTGGCGTACGTCAGAGAATCGGAGGACGACATCATCTTGTGTGTCAATAACCTCAGCCGCTTTGCGCAGCCTGTCGAGCTCAACCTCGGGAGGTTCCTGGGCAAAACCCCCGTCGAGATGATCGGGCGGGTGCCGTTTCCCCGAATCGGTGAGTTGCCCTACCTGTTGACCCTGGGCGAACACGGTTTCTATTGGTTCGAACTGATGGACAACGTTTGATGCAGGCGCCTACGGAACAGACCGTTGCCGACGCTCTCAAACGATTCCTACCCAACCAGAGGTGGTTCGGGGGCAAGGGCCGGGAGATCACCAAGGTGATCCCGGAGCGCATTCAGGTCCTGCGCGATGACTGGCCGGCACTGGTCCGGGTGGAGGCCGAGGTCCACGCCGAGGGGATCGGACCCGAGCGGTACAACGTGCTGATCGGGCTACGTCCGGCGGACTGGACACTCACCTTCCTGGAGGGCAACTCCGACGCGCTGATCGGCGAGCTTGCCACCGACGAAGGGCCGGCCTGGGGCTACGAAGCGGTGCGGGATTCGGAATTGGCGCTGAAGCTGTTCCGCTCGTTGTTCCCCGGGATCATGGACCCGCAGAGGGTCCGGCCGATTACCGCCGAGATGTCCAACACCATGCTGATCTACGACGATCAAGTGGTCTTCAAGATCTTCCGCACTCTGTCGGAGAAGGTGAACCTGGACCTGGAGGTCCTGGAGGAGTTGGGCCGGGTCGGGTTCCCCAACATCGCCGCCCCGCTGGGGGTCTGGCGGGAGGACGGGACGGATCTGGGGATGGTGCAGCAGTATCTGGCCGGTGGGGTCGACGGGTGGGCGCTGGCCTTAACCTCGCTCCGTGACATGTTCGGCAGCCGGGCGGACCCGTGGGTCTCCGGGGGCGATTTTGCGGCCGAGGCCCGCAGGTTGGGGACCACCACCGCCGAACTTCACCATGCGCTGGGGCAGGCGTTCGGTTTTGCCCCCGCCGAACCGGCGGATTGGGCGGCGGCAATGGAGGGCCAGTTGACCCGCATCGACTACCCGGACCTGGACAAAGAGCGGGCAGCCCGAATTTTTCAACGCCTGGCGGCCCTGGATGACGCGGGACCGGCAATCCGGGTCCACGGCGATATGCACCTGGGGCAGGTCATGCGCACCGACACCGGATGGTACGTCCTGGACTTCGGAGGGGAGCCGTCCCGGCCGGTAGAGGAGCGCCGGATGCCCACCTCGCCGATGAAAGATGTCGCCGGGATGTTGCGCTCGTTGCACTACGCCACCTGGTCGGCGGCAGCCGCCCAGGAGGGCGGGGGAGAGCCGGACGAACTTGCCCGGGAGTGGGAGGAACGAAACCGGGGCGCCTTCGTCGACGGATATTTTCAGGCGGCACGGCGGCTGGGTGGCTTGCTTCCCAAAGACGAGGACAACTTCGGGCTGGTCCTGAAGGCGTTCGAACTGGACCGGGGAATCTATGAAATCGGCTACGAGTTGTCGCACCGGCCCGAGTGGGTGAAGATCCCCATGGCGGCCATCGAAAGCCTCTACTAGCGGAGGAATAGCCGGTTCCTGTTTGCGGCGCTGGCAAACGGGGCCTCGGTCCCGGGGGCCTCGGTCGCAAGGGGGCCTCGGGCACGAAGGGGGCCTCGGTCCCAAACGGGGCCTCGGTCCCAAACGGGGCCTCGGTCCCAAACGGGGCCTCGGTCCCAGGGGCCTTGGTCACGAAGGGGCCTCGGTCAACGGGGGCCTCGGTCGCAAGGGGGCCTCGGTCGCAAGGGGGCCTCGGGCACAAAGGGGTCTCGGTCCCAACGGGGGCCTCGGTCCCGGGGGCCGCGGTCCCGGGGGCCTCGGTCACGAAGGGGGCCTCGGTCACGAAGGGGGCCTCGGATACCTGACTGCGGCTGAGGCGGTGCACTAATGTCTTGCTATGGCGAAGACTGAGCCGCGGATCCTCGAGCTCGCCGGGCACGAGGTGACGATTACCAACCCCGATAAGGTCTTTTTCCCGGAGATCGGGTTCACCAAGCTGGATTTGGTCAAGTACTACCTGTCGGTGGCGCCGGGAGCAATACGGGGCGTGCACAACCGGCCGACCTCGCTTAAACGGTTTCCCAACGGCGCCGACGGCGACTTTTTCTTCCAAAAGCGGGTTCCCAGCCCCCGGCCGGAGTGGATCCAGACCGCCATCGTCCGTTTCCCCAGCGGCCGCTCGGCCGAGTTCTTGTCCATCGTCGATGAGGCCCACCTCGCCTGGGCGATCAACCTCGGCTGCATAGACCTGAACCCCTGGCCGGTCCGCCGCACCGATCTGGACCGGCCGGATGAACTGCGAGTCGACATCGACCCGACCCCGGGCATCCCATTTGAGCAGGTGCGTGAGGTGTCCATGGTGGTCAAGCAGGTCCTGGACGAACACAACCTGATCGGGTTCCCGAAGACCTCGGGCTCCCGTGGGGTTCACATCAACGTACGGATCGAGCCCCTTTGGGGGTTCACCGAGGTCCGGCGGGCCGCACTGGCGCTGGCCCGGGAAGTGGAGCGGCGGGATCCGTTGGCCACCACCGCCTGGTGGAAAGAACAGCGGCACGGGGTATTTTTGGATTACAACCAGAACGCCCGTGACCGCACGGTAGCTTCGGCATACTCGGTTCGACCTAAGCCCGACGGCCGGGTCTCCACGCCGCTGGAGTGGGACGAGGTCCCGGAGGTGGAGCCGGCCGACTGGACGGTCCTGACGGTTCCCGAACGGTTCAAAAGTAAGGACCCCGACGCCTCGATCGACGAAAGGGCCGGCTCCTTGGAGTCGCTGCTGGAGTTGTCGCTGCAGGACGAGGAAAAAGGGGTAGGCGACGCCCCCTGGCCGCCCAACTTCCCGAAGATGCCAGGCGAACCGAAGCGGGTGCAGCCCTCCAAGGCTAAAAAGCAGGAGTAGCCCGATGCCACGCTCCCGGCCCCAGCTCCGGCTCTGTGCGGCGCATGTCGGTGGGCCGATGTTCTGCCCCCGGTTCTTGCTCTGGCTCTGTGTGCGGTGCATGGCGATGAGCTGATGCCTCGCTCCCGGTTCCTGCTCTGGCTTAGTGTGCGGTGCATGGCAATGGGCCGATATTTCACTCGAGGCCCGTCCCGTTTTGCGCCGCAAGGGGATGGGCCAATGTTCCCGGTTCCTGTTCCCGTTTCTCATTGAGCGGGTGATGGGCCTATGCTCCTCCCGGCCTTCGTCCTGGTCTCTTGGGCTGGTGATGGGCCAATGCCCGCTCCCGGCCCCATTCCCGTTTTTCATGGGGCAGGTCGATGAGCCGATGCCCACTCCCGGCCAGATTCGGTTGTTGCGGTGCATGGCGATGGGCCGATGTCCTACCTCCGGATCTTGTTCTCATGCAGCAAGTCGATAGGAAGGAGGGGTTATGAAAGTGGCAGTAGTCGGAGGCACGGGGACTATCGGGAGGGCGGTAGTGGAGGAGCTCATCGGGCGGGGTCACGAGGTGCGGGTACTGAGTCGTAAGCCCCCCGTACGGGGCGGCGGAGCGTTCTTCCCCGTGGATCTGACCACCGGCGAGGGGTTGGACCCGGCGCTGGCGGGGGTAGAGGTCGTGGTCGACGCATCCAATCCGAGGGCGGCCCGGGGGGCTCCGAAGGGGGCCCCGGCGGAGGCAGTTATGGTCGACGGCTCCCAGAGGTTGCTGGCGGCGGAGAAACAGGCGGGAGTTGTTCATCACGTCCTGATTTCCATTGTGGGGATTGAGGTCGGCGCTCTTGAATACCAGCGCCTGAAGCTGCGCCAGGAGGCGGCGGTGATCGGGGGGCCCGTGCCCTGGACAATCGTGCGGGCAACCCAATTCCCCGAGTTGCTCGACTACCTGTTCGCCACCACCTCACGTAGGGGATTTCTCCCCGGCCTGGAGGTGCCGCTCCAACCGGTGGACACCCGGGAAGTTGCCCCGGTGATCGCGACGGCGGTGGAGAAGGCGGAAGGAGGTTCGCGGTTGGAGATCGTAGGCCCCGAGCTGTCCACAATCGCCTCGCTCGCCCGAATCTGGCGGCGGGCGAGGGGAAAGCGGAGCATTGTGCTGCCGATTCCCCTTTTCGGCCGGCGTGGGAGGGCGCTGAAGGCGGGCGCCCTGACGAGCCTCACCGCGCCGAAGGGTTCGATCACGTTTGAGGACTGGCTTGAAGAGCGGTCCCGAGCCGTTGACCCGCAGGGCGGGTAGCCCGCAGGGCGGAGCGCCCCGGCCCGAAGGGCGGGTAGCCCGCAGGGCGGAGCGCCCCGGCCCCGAAGGGCGGAGGCCCCGCAAGACGGGTAGCCCGCAGGGCGGAGGCCCCGCAAAGCGGGTAGCCCGCAGGGCGTGGAGCCCGCAGGGCGGAGGCCCCCAAGACGGGTAGCCTGAAGTCTTCAGCGCTACCCGCAACCCCCGAAGGCCATGGCTTCTTTGGTGAAGATGATGGGTGGGGGTGGTTCGTCTGCACCGAAGGTTGTCAGTTCGGGTTGAGTGCTGTCGTCATCGGGGGGTGGGTCGTTGGGTCCCGACCAGATCCAGCGGTGCCGGTGGTGCTTTAGGCGGTAGCCGTGGTGGGTTTTGAGGCCGTGGTGGAACAAACACAGCAGGGCCAGGTTGTACAGCTTGGTCGGGCCTCGTTGATGTACCGGGATTACGTGGTCGATCTGGTGGCCGGCGTCGTTGGTGTTGCAGCCC
>JAJCYE010000025.1 GCA_029263075.1 Actinomycetes bacterium | reverse complement strand
ACGAGGAGGTTGGGTCGCCGTTCGGGCCGCTGCCGGACATGGCCGTAGCCGAGAGGCAGCAGTACCTGACGATGGCCGTTCGCGACTACCTGAATGAGGGCGGCAAGCTGCTTCACTCCGGCGAGACCGCCCAAAACCAGGGCCTGGAGGTCTTTGCCGACGTCGTCGGGGGTGTGTACTACGGCCTCAACGGCGACCCGGAAGCGGAGTGCGTGATCTCCTCCGTCCAGGGACTTTTTGATGACTGCCTGATCCTGTCCGACGACTTCCGCCAGTACTACCTGGGAGCTTTCACCCACAACGCGGTTGCCGGCCCCACGGCCGTACGGGGAACGGCGCTACCGTTGAACGGCTACGCGGGCCTGCTTGGGGGCCCGGTGGTCGCGGGCGACAACCCGATCGACGAGGGCGGGCATTTCCGGCCGACCAGCGAAACCCTGCCGCCGCTCCGTTTCCCCGATTTCTTCAGCCGGGGGATAGCCACCTACACCGGCGGCTCCGCCGACGCCTTCAGCCCCATCGAGGGCACGAGGTACGCGGGGATGCTCCATGCGGACTCGGCTTACGCCCGCCTCACCCGCACCATCGACCTCACCGGCGCCACGTCGGCACGGCTTCAGTTCCAGCTCCTTCAGGAGGCCGAAGCGGGCTGGGACCACACAATCGTCGAGTCTCGCACCGTGGGCCAGGACAACTGGACCACCCTGCCCGAGACCGGCGGGGCCACCGCAACCACGGTCCCCGACGACTGTGGCGTGCTGCTGGCAATTCACCCATTCCTCTCGCACTACCTGGGCGGGGCCGACTGCTCCGCCCCGGGATCCACCGGTGAGTGGCACTCGATCAGTGGGAACGTCAACGGCTGGACGCAAATGGAGTACGACCTGAGCGCGTTTGCCGGCCAGCAGGTGGAGGTTTCGATCAGCTACATCTCCGACTCGGCGGTTGGATTTACCGGGACGTTCGTCGACGACACCCGGGTGGTGATCGACGGGGCCGTTTCCCAGGACGGCTTCGAGGGAGCGACCAGCGTGTGGTCCCCGGCGCCCGTACCCGAGGGCAGTCCGAGTCCGGGGACCGGATGGCAGATCGGCGGCCAGTTGGTGACCTTCTTCTCCGGCATCGCCACCAAAGACACGATCCTGCTGGGCTTCGGACTGGAGCAACTGGCGACCGACGACGATAGGGTGCAGTTGCTGCGCCGGGCCCTGTCGGGGGTGATCAACTAAGCGGCGCAATCCCACACTTATACTGAGCCCATGAAGACGCCTCCCAAGCTGCTCGTCTGCCTGCTCGCGCTAGGACTTTTCGTGGGTGCCTGCGGCAGTGACGAGCCCCAAGCGCCCGCCTACAAGACATTTACCTCCGACGAAGGCAAGTTCAGCGCACAATTTCCCGGGACGCCAAAAAGGGATGCCCGCACCGAGAGCGCCGGCGACATCGATCTGAACCTCGTCCACTTCAGCGTGGACAACGGGGACGAAGCGATTTCGGTTTCGTTCATCGACTACCCGGATGCGGTATCGACCCAGGACCCAAAGCTGCTGCTGGATAGCATCGCCGAGGGGGCGGCCAGCGCGGCGGACGGCACGATTCAGGGGGCCAAGAGCACCCTTAAATCGAAGACCCCCACCACGGTCGACGGCCATGAGGCAATCGACTTTGAGGTGGAAATCGACGAGCGGGACCTGGTGGCCAGGGCAATTCTTGTGGGAGCCCGCATGTATCTGCTCCAAGTAGTGAGCGAGCCTGAGGTGACAAGCACCAGCTACGACAAGCTCACCTCAACCTTCAAACTTATTTAGGCGAACCGGTTCCGTCCTGCTTTTCGCCACGGTCCCGGGTGCTGTGCGATCAGGCAGCAAAAATGGCCCTCCGGAGAAGGCCATTTTTGGCTGCGGGTTGTACCTAAAAGCGGCTGAGAACGTAGTTGGCGAGGAAGTACAAGATGACGATGGTGATCGCCAGAATGAACCCGTATTTGACCAGCGCGTAAGCGGCCAGTCCTTCGTTGCGATCGGGTTCTGTGACGACCCGCCTCTCGACAATCGGCTCCTCTTCGTAAACGGGCATATGGCCCTCCCTTTTCGGTTGAATACCGCGTACTTCGTAAACCAAGGATTCCCGGTAGCGGCGAACGGCAAACCAATTTCGTGAGGTAGGGCCTCGGTCGATCAAAAACCACCGGGCGACAAGGCACTACACTGCCTCGGTACAAGACAGGGAGTGGTGATGGACGAAAAGCGCGAGTACGAGTTCCGGCGGGTCGGGCGCTTCCCGCCTTATGTGTTTGCAGAGGTCAACGCGATTTTGGCCGAGGCCCGTCGTGCGGGTGAAGATGTCATTGACCTGGGAATGGGCAACCCCGACATCGGCACGCCGGAACCCATAGTCGAAAAACTGGTGGAAGCGGCGCGCAACCCCCGAAATCACCGCTACTCGATGTCCCGGGGCCTCCCCAAGCTGCGCCTGGCCATCACCGACTGGTACGAGCGGGCCTACAACGTGGTGTTAAACCCGGAGACCGAGGCCCTTGCGGTCATCGGCGCCAAGGAGGGTCTCAGCCACCTGATGTGGATCCTGCTGGAACCGGGCGACTCGGTTTTGGTCCCGGAGCCCACCTACCCAATCCATACCTACGCTCCCATGCTCGCGGGAGCCAACGTTATCCGCGTCCCGCTCTCGCTGGATGCCGACTTTTTCACGAACCTGACCGAGTCCTTCGACAACACCTCCCCGTCGCCCAGGGTGGTGATCGTCTCCTTTCCCCACAACCCCACCACCGCCACTGTGGCCCTGGAGTTCTTCGAACGCCTGGTTGAGTTCGCCAAACGCAACGACGTCTTGATCGTGCACGACATGGCCTACGCCGACCTGGTCTTCGACGCCGAGCGGGCCCCGTCGCTGTTGCAGGTACCCGGGGCCAAGGATGTCGGTGTCGAGTTCTTTTCGATGTCCAAGTCCTACTCGATGGCCGGCTGGCGCCTTGCCTTCATGTGCGGCAACCCGGAAATCGTGGCCGGTCTCGGCCGCCTGAAGTCCTACCTGGACTACGGAGTTTTCCAGCCGATTCAAATCGCAGGAATTATTGCCCTGAACGAGTGCACCGAGGTTCCCAAGCAGATCCGGGAGGTCTACCGGGGCCGCCGTGACGCCCTGGTGTCGGGTCTCGCCCGGGCCGGCTGGGACATCCCCACGCCCCCGGCCACCATGTTTGCCTGGGCCCCGATCCCCGACCGGTTCAAGCACATGGGATCGCTTGAGTTCTCCAAGCTGATGATCACCGAGGCCAAAGTGGCGGTTTCGCCGGGGGTCGGCTTCGGCCGCGCGGGCGATGGCCATGTCCGGTTTGCCTTGGTGGAAAACGAACACCGTATTCGCCAGGCGGTCCGGGGAATCAAGACCTTCCTGGACGAGTAGCAACGCCGCCATGCGGCCCGCGGAAACCTCCGAAACTCCTCCACGATCTGCCCGGCAGTTCAGATAGGCTGGCTCCCGTCGGGTGCGCAGCGAAAGCGGGGGAGAGGGTTGCGGCATTGGGGCTGTAGGGCAGTTTTTCAACTTGGTTCCGGCTCGGCCTTGACCGGCCGCATGTGAAGGTGACCGCCCCCTACGAGGTGACGGCGGAGTTCTACGACCTCTTGCACGCCGCCTCGTACCGTGCGAGTTCAAGCCGCCTGCTTGGCCGTTGGATGGGTTCACCCCGCCACGGAGTGCTCGACGTGGGAGCGGGCACCGGCATAGTCACCGAGTTGATCGCCGAACGGTGCAGTCAGCCCATTTACGCAGTGGAGCCGGCGGCGCCGATGCGGGTTGCGCTTCTCACTCGGCTTGCTTCGAATGCTCTGCTACGGCAGCGGGTCACGGTTCACGCCGGACGCCTTCAGGACCTTGGGCTGGTGGGGGTTGCCGACCTGGCGATTTGTCTGAACGTCGTCCCCAACCTGCCGTCCGGAGAACGACTGGGTCTGTTCTCAGCGTTGGCCGGCGCCGTGGTTCCCGGTGGCAGGTTGCTGCTTCAAAGACCTTATGACCACCTCCCTCAACCGCTGGAAGTTCTGTCCGCCGCTTCGTTGGGCACGGATCAGTACGGCGCAACTGTGCATTGCGACCAAGTGGGCGCCGATCGGGTGCAGTGGCGCTTCACCTATCAGGTCCGGCGGGACGGAACAGTAGTTCGAGAAGAGCGGGAGTCTTTCGAAGGGACTCTGGTAAGCCGCCCGCAGGTCGTAGCCGAACTGGGGGAGGCAGGATTCGAAGTGTGCGACGAGGACGGCGATGTCCTTGTTGGATACCGGGTTCCGGTGCGGGAGTCGATCGAATCCTTGTGTGAACGGGTCGAGCCGCCCCTCCAGTGAGTCGGGTCCGGCGTGGGCGACGCCCGGCGATTGGTGGGGTGACAACTTCCGGTGAGGCCCGCCTACACCTTCAGGTTGCTGAACCGGACCTGGAGGAGCCGTTCCTGGGGGACACGCTTGAAGGTGAGATCTGGAATCTCATCGCGCAAGACTTGCGTGACTCCCCGCCGTTCAGACCTTCTGACGGCGACGACCCAGACCTACCCCCAATTCCCGAATGTTTTGAAACAGTTCTCCGGTTGCTGGCCGAGACGGATGGGGCCGGCAGGGTAGGGGAGATCGAGCGCGAGATCGCCCACCAGGGCCTGTTCGTTTTGGATGCGATTGGGGAGACGGAGCCCAGGTGGCAGGTGGCGATTGCCGCCGGATTCAATAACTCTTTTCCAGAGCTCCGCAATTGGTACCTGCGGAACTGGGACTTCTTTTCTGTGTGCGCGGACTGGAAGAAGCGCCACTCCTCCCTCCCGCCAGATCTCGAATCGATGCTTGATGATTTTGCTGAGCACACGACGCAGCCGGTTTGGGACAGCGAGTTAAAACCGGATTTCAGCGGCCTCCGTCTTACCGAATCCGGTCCCGATTGGTGTACCTGGCCGGTGAGGTGGCTCGGAGACCTCCAGGATAATGACCTGCTTCCCAAGATTGTCGACGAGGAAATTGATCCCAATAGCGCAACAATCGCTCTAATCAAGCTCATGCTCGACACGTCCGACACCCACCTGCGCGTATTTGAGGCAGTGGCTGACGACGAGGTGCAGATCTCCGACACAATTTCCTCCGTGCTGAGCGAGCTGTCCGACCGATCGAATCTGATCTACCGCAACCTTCTTGTTGATGGCCCCCTATTGCGCTGTCAGGTGGGCCACCCGGATCGGTGGTTCCATGAGCAACCTTTGCAGTGGCAGGCGTTGGACCACCCCACCGGCAAATGGGTAGATCTGGAGTCGCTGAGCTCGGCCCAGCGTCGCTGGGCGCGGATCGCCATTCACCTGAGTTTCAACGAGTTAACCAGAAATCCTGATTACGTGGCCGAAGCAATAGTGTGCTGGATGAGCCTGAGCAAGCGCTGCATGTGCTGGCCGAAAGACACCTGGCTAACGGTCTTAGTTGGGCAGCGGAGTACGTAGGAGCTACGGCAATCGTTGCTACACATTCCAGGGAGTTGCTCAACCGCAATGACGTGAAGATTCTCCGTGTCCATCGGGACTTCGAAGGTCTTGTCGCCGTAGACACCCTAGGTCCGGAACTAAGGGAGGCCCTCGGACCCGCCGCCCTGGGCCTTGAGTTTGCGGACATGGTGCAGTACTACCGCGTCTTCATGGCCGTCGAAGGCAGTCATGACGTTGCAGTGATTGAGGCTCTGATCTCCGATCGACTTCGAGCATCGGCTGTTCATGTTGTGACTCTGGAGGGGAGTCACGCTCTGGACTCCACCAGCGCGGACTGAGGTTGACCCGGTTTGACGGACACATTGCTTAGGCGGCCTTCGTGCTGATTCTGATCTTAGCTTCGTACTCGGCCGGGGTGCTGTAGCCCAAGGATGAATGAATCCTGGATCGGTTGTAGAAGCTCTCGATGAACTCG
>JAJCYE010000024.1 GCA_029263075.1 Actinomycetes bacterium | reverse complement strand
GGTCATTTTCACCGCGATCAATGCCACGTTGGCGGTTACCACCGGGCTGACGTAGTTGCCGAGCCTCCCGACCGTAAGCCCGTTGCTGTTGGGGTCGGGCATGGCACCTCCCCGGGGGTTCATGGTGACCTCCAGGACCTTTACGTTGGCCAAATCCGCCTTGTTGTCGGGGACTTCACCTGCAATGAGGAAGGCGTGCGACCACTTGCTGGGCCGATGGTCGAACCGGACCACCGACTGCGCCTGCCGCAGGGTCACCCCGATCAGGTCCCGCTCCCCCACCAGACCGATAACCATCTTGCCCCCGTTGCCTACCCGTTTCTTCTTCAACAGGGCCAGAGCTTCCATAAAGAAGTCCAGATTGTCCTTGTCGGTGCCGGCGTATTCGTCGGTCAGGTCGACGACGCCGTCGCTGGGTGCGTCGGAGCCTGAGTGCCTCATAACCGTCATCAGTTGGGATCCTTCATCTCAGCTCGATCTCCTTTTTGTAAAGCGGCTTGATATCGCCCTGGGGTTGATCCCGCCGGAGGGTCCTCTCCCAGAATCTGCGGTCGTCGTAGGGGCGGTGGCGCCAGATGGCCAGTTCAAATCGCACACGACCGTTGCTGCCATTGGACATCTTCACCACGCCCACGTTGTTGTCGATCATCGGCGTCCACGGGCCCGCGTCCTCGGTAACCTCCCACGGCGCCTCCTTGCCGTTGATGATGGGGAACATCCGGGACGGCGGAGGTTCGGGGTTCGGGGTTTTGATGTAAGGGCCGATACGGGATGCGGGTGAGGCCACGAACTCGACGACCTTGCCCTCCCCCATGCCGGGAAAGGTGGCGGCCGCAAACCTTCCCCGGTGAATGTCGCCGGTCAGGATCATGATGTCGTGCGCGCTGCGACCTTCTCCTTTGACCGTACGGACGATCTCGTCGCACAGGACGCCGTAGTCGTCCTTGAAATTCGATAGCGAGTGGTCCTTCATATCGCCGTCCTTTTGGAACAAAGGCTGGCCCAGCACCAAAAGTCCAGGCCCCTCAAGAGTGTTGAACCACTGCTTGAGATCCGCCCACTGCGCGGCCGGTATGAAGCTGTGGGGGTCGTCTTTGATATGGGTCCGCTCCGAGCGGGTGTCACAGAAAAAGATCCCCACCGGGCCGATCTTCAAGGACCGCCAGGTCTTGCCCCCGCCGTTGGCGGAGTGCTGGAACAGTTCGTAGAGGTTGCGGGCGACCTCGCCGTACTCCCTACCGTTTTTCCAGGTCCGCATGAGCTGGGCCTGGCGTTCGGGATAGTCGTTCCAGAATTCGTGGTCGTCGCACAGAAAGAAGTTCGGGGAGGAGGTGAACACCTCCTGATAAGCCGGGTCCCCCCAGTACAGGGCGTAGCGCTGCGCATACAACTCGGCGGAACTTAGTCCGGTCAACGGGGCCGGTGGCCAGTCCTGGTATACCTGATCGCCGATCAGCATTTTGAACGCCGGCTTGTGGAGTTTGGTGAGAGACCGGACGCCGGCGCCGTAGGCGCCCTCCTTGTCGTTGTCCCGCCAAAAACAGGAGGAGATAAAGAAGGTAACCGGCTCATCTATGCCGCCGGGCATGGTCTTCCAGAAGTAGCTGTGGCCCTGGATTGTGATCTCGTAGGTTTGGGCCCGGGGGTCCGGCGCGTCCAAGCGGATCTCCTGCACCGCCATCCGGCGATTCAGCCCCGGCGCGGCGTCCAGGTGTTTCAAACCCCCGGCCTTAAATCCGACCGCTTTGCCGTTAAGCCTCACCGTCAGCTTCGGGTTGGGGACCGGGCGGGCGCCGGGGTGCGAATACCAAACCCGCCAACCTTCGCCCCCGTCGAGTGGGGCGCCCGGTACGACCCATGTCGCCATTCGATATAAATCCTTCCCGACGCGTCCGGGAGGTCCGGCACGCTTCGCTGTCAGTATCCAACCGACCTCGGGGCGTGTAAAGGTACCGTTCCAACCTGCTTTTCGGGGCTCACCCACCAGGTTTACCTGGGTAGTTCCGGCACCCAGGCCAATTTCAGTCGGGCGGCGTGGTTTAGTGGGGTCTTCACCTGACGCCGTGCGGGCGATGAAGCTGGGCGGCTGCTCGCCGCGACCCGTCAGTCGAAGCTGGGCGGCTGAGGGCCTCTTACGGTACTAAACCCCATCCAAAGGCACCCCGCCAAAGACCCCAGCGCGGCCACCGACAGGGCGACAACCTGCTCCACACCGGTGTTCGGGTCACCCCCACCGTAGTTGGACCAGGCCAGGTAGGCGAGGTTGCCGAGGAAAATCGCCAACCCCAAGAGGGTTAGCTGAACCACTCGCAGCGCGCCACGTTGACGGGGCAGCGGCGGAGCACCGCGGCGGCCCTTTCCGGAAATCGCTTGTTTGACCATGGGGCGATTATGCCGTCTTACCGGCTATTCGACGAACTTGTAGCCCAGGCCACGCACCGTCTGGATCTGTGGACGGGTCGCCGGATCGGTTCCCAGCTTCTCTCGCAGGCGTCGAATATGGACGTCCAGCGTGGTGGGAACGCCACAGAACTCGGGCCCCCAAACTTCGTCGATCAGATACTGGCGGGTGGACAGACGACCTTTTCGTTCCACCAGCACCTGCAGCAGGCAAAACTCTTTGGGTGTCAGTGCAATCGGGTTTCCGGCGCGGGTTACCGTGTGGCGCTCCGGGTCAATGGTCAGGGGACCCGATACCAGCAGGTCGCCGGGATCTCCACCCGACATGCTGGGGCGGCGCAGGTGTGCCCGGACCCGGGCGGTGAGTTCACGCATCGAGAAGGGCTTGGTCACGTAATCGTCGGCACCCAGTTCGAGCCCTACAACCTTGTCGGACTCCGCGTCTTTGGCGGTCAACACGATGATGGGGACTTCGGACTCGGCACGAATCATCCGGCATAGATCCAGTCCCGAGATCTCAGGAATCATCAGATCCAGCAAGATCAGGTTGGGCCGGCCGCTGCGAAAACTCCTAAATCCCTCGGCTCCGTCGCCGGCCAACAGCACGGAGAACCCCTCTCGGACAAGGTTGTACTCGATGGACTCGGCCAGGGCCGGTTCGTCTTCTACCACCAAGATCTTCTGCAGTTAGGCCACCTTCTCGGATGAAATATGAACATTCCGTGGACTTGGTTGATCGACTACAGAGCGTCCCCGGGGAAGCCAACTCTTCGGTTACGCTGAACCCAGATCCTTCCCGAAGAGACGGTCAAGCGCATTATGGTCGAGTTGAGCACCGAAACAATCGTGCCGGGATCTCCCGCGGATCAGCCTGAGCCGCCGCCCCAGCGCCTGTTCAACCGCGAACTGTCCTGGTTGGACTTCAACGACCGGGTACTCGCCGTCGCCGCCGACGAGAAGGTCCCGCTGCTGGAGAGGGTCCGCTTCTGCGCCATCTTCTCCAACAACCTTGACGAGTTCTTTATGGTTCGGGTGGCCGGTCTGATGGGCCGTGCCCTGGCGGTGGCGTCCCTGCCGTCGGCGGACGGCAAGACCGCCTCGGAGGCGCTGGTCGAGATCCGGGTCCGCGCCCTGGAAATGGTGAAGGCCCAAACCGAACTGTGGAAAAACCAGCTTCAGCCCAAGCTGGCCGAGGCAGGCATTTTAATCGGCGGCGTGGCCGACGCCAACGAAGAGGAACTGGCCGAGCTTGAAAACAAGTTCAAAGACGAGCTTTACCCGGTCCTGACCCCGCTGGCGGTCGGATCGGGCCAGCCGTTCCCCTACATCTCGGGCCTGTCGCTGAGTCTCGGGCTGTTCGTCCGGGACGGCGCAACCGGAGAGGAGAGGTTCGCCCGGGTGAAGGTCCCGGAGGGGCTGCCCAGGTTCGTCACCGTCGGCGCCCGCCACCTGATGATCCCCCACGAGGAGGTCATCGGGCACTTCCTTTCTTATCTGTTCCCTGGGGTCGAGATCGTCGAGCGCACGATGTTCCGGGTCACCCGCGACGCGGACTTCGAGGTAGACGACGAGGCTGCCGATCTCATGGAGGCGGTAGAGGTCGAACTGCGCCGGCGCCGCTTTGGTGACGTTGTCCGCTTGGAGATCTCCGACAACGCCTCCCCCCGGATGCTGGATTTGCTCCGTGATGCCATGGGAGTCGGGGCGGAACAGGTGTACCCGATCGAGGGCCTGTTGGACTTCGCCGACGCCTCATCACTGGCGGACATCGACCGGCCCGAACTGCGGTTCGAACCCTGGGCGCCCCTGACCCAGCCGCGCCTGCAAAGCGCAACGGCATCCGACTTCTTCTCGCAGATCCGCCGCGGGGACCTGATGGTTCACCTTCCCTACGACTCCTTCACAAGCAGCGTGGAGGCATTCGTGATGGGCTCGGCTCAGGACCCCAGCGTCATCGCCCTGAAGACCACGGTGTACCGCACTTCGGAGAAGTCCCCGGTGGTTCCGGCCCTGATCGAGGCGGCGGAGTCGGGCAAACAAAGTGTCGCCCTGGTGGAGTTGAAAGCCCGCTTCGACGAGGGGCACAACATCGAGTGGTCCAAACGCCTCGAACGGGCCGGGGTCCACGTGGTCCACGGCTTCCCGAATCTCAAGATCCACGCCAAAACCATCCTGGTAGTCCGCCGCGAGGACGGGATTCTCCGGCGCTACGTACACATCGGAACCGGCAACTACCACTCCGCCACCGCCCGGTTATACGAAGACTTCGGCCTGTTTACGGCCGACCCGGACATCGCTGCCGACGTTGCCGAACTGTTCAACTATCTGACCGGATTCAGCAAACCGGTCCACTTCCGCAAGATCCTGGTGGCGCCCTTCGGGCTGAGGGCCGCCCTAAAGGAGCAGATCAAACACGTTGCCAAGGCTGCGGAATCCGGCAAGACCGCCATCATCCGCCTGAAACTCAACGCCCTCACCGACCCCGAGTTAATAGAGGCCTTGTACGACGCGTCCAACGCCGGCGCCGATGTGCGCGTCCTGGTGCGGGGAATCTCTTCCCTGCGTCCCGGAGTACCCGGCATGAGCAAGAACATCACGGTCCGCAGCGTTCTGGGACGATTTTTGGAGCACAGCCGGGTCTACAGCTTCGAGGCAGGCGACAGGCTCACCACGTACATGGGCAGCGCCGATCTGATGCCCCGCAACCTGAACGAGCGGGTCGAAGTGATGGTGCCGGTCCAGGACGAAACCGTCCGCAAAGAACTGTCGGCCGCGTTCGAGGCCGGCTGGAACGACGACGTGTTCTGCTGGCAACTGGACTCCGAGGGCCGCTGGATCCGGGACTCCAAACGCTCACCGGGAAAACTGGGCACCGGGAGCCAGGAGGCCCTGATGCTCGGCACCAAGGCCGCTTACGCCGGAAAAAAGAGAAAGAGCAGGAAACGAAAGTAGCTTCGGCGGGCTAGGAGTCCAACTCGGAGGGCGGGACGTAGCGAATCGGCACGATTCGCTCGTTGCTTTTGCCGATCAGCCAGAATCCGCCCTTGCGGTTCGGAGCATCCTGACCCACGATCGCCTCGATAACGTCGCCGTGGGTGCACAACACGGACAAACCGGGGCCCAGGCCGTCGATGAGTCCCTCAACCTCTTCTATGGTGGCGCCCTCCTGTAGCTGAGTCACCTCCATGACCCCAAGACCCAACCGCTCACCAAGCGGCTGGACGGTCTGGACGCACCGGAGATAAGGACTGGAACAGAGGTGCCTCACCGGGAATCGGGAAAGGCTTTGAAGCAGCGCCTGTGCCTGCTTGCGACCCTTGTCGTCCAGGGGCCGGAGACGGTCGTCACCATCCCAGGCTTTGCGACTACCCGCCGATCCGTGCCTGACCAGCAGGGCGTCGGCTCCGGA
>JAJCYE010000023.1 GCA_029263075.1 Actinomycetes bacterium | reverse complement strand
AAAGCCTGGCAGACGGTTCCATCGGTCCAACTGGGTGACGAAAAAATTTACGGATCGGAGCTACTGGGCCAAAAGATCTTCCAAGAGAAATGCGTACAATGTCATGGCACCTACGGCGAAGGGGGACTGGCTCCCGGTATCTTGCGCAAAGGGTTCCTGGAGATTGCCAGTGACCCGTTCATCCGGCGGATGATCCAGAAAGGCCGCGCGGGAACGGCCATGGGAGCCATGGCCAAGGGCGAGCACGGGATCGTGGAGTTGACGGATCCGGAGCTTGACGCCGTGGTCGCTTTCATGCGCAGCCAACAGTTTGCCACCGAAGACATCCCCGTGAGCAGGCAATATCGCGGGATCGACGTCAATGCCTCCGCGGCTCGTGGAAAGGTCTTGTACGAGCGTTGCGCACCCTGTCACGGCCAGGATGGTGGCGGCTTGGTCGGTCCGGCTCTGGGCAACCCCGGCTTCCTTGACAACGCCACCGACGGCTTCATCATTGCGATGACCATGATGGGCCGGGAAGGCACCGCCATGGACCCCCAGGGCATCGGCAGCGGGGGCAATGCGGAGCTGGATTCGCAACAGGCGATCGACATTGCCAACTACATCCGCGATTGGCAAGACCGTGAGGACGTTCCATGGCGAAAGGTCCAGGGCGATGTCCCGACCGGTAAGAAACTATACGAAAGCAACTGCGCCCAATGCCACGGGCCGTCGGGGAATGAAGGATTTGCTCCCGCGCTGAACAACCAAGATTTTCTCGAAGTCGCCTCCGACGGATACCTGCAAGCGACCATGGCCTTGGGCCGGTGGGGGACCCCTATGCAATCGGTTGCCGAACGTAGCCACGGCATGGCGCAACTCAACGCAGAGCAGATAAACCACATTATCGTGTTCTTACGAGCGCAGGCGGAATTGGACCAAGAGTAACCGCCGCGGTTTGGAGAAGTAAATATAAGCATCGGACCGATGCGAAACGAATAGGGTCGACAACTTTAGGAGATTCACAAATGCCAAGCCAAGGACGAAAAGGGTGGACGCTATCCCGACGAGAGCTTCTGAAGGGCGCGACCGTCGCCGGAGCGAGCCTTGCCATGAACGGCGAGGTCGCGATCGCGAAACCGAACGACAAGAAGCCTAAAAAAACCGCCAAGACTTTGCAATCACAATGCCCGTACTGTGGCGTCGGCTGTGGCACGCTCATACACGCGGACAAGAACGGTACGATCCTTCGGGTCGAGGCGGACGCTCTCCACTCCACGAATCGCGGACGCCAGTGCATCAAAGGGCTCAATGCGCATGAACCCACCTACGTGGATCGCCTGGACGAAGTCCTGGTCCGCAAGGACATGTCTGATCCCATGACCGGACACGAGTCCAAAACGAAAGGCCGCTTCGACAAAGACGTTTGGCGCAAAGCGACCTACGAGGAGGCCGAACACTTGGTCGCCGAGAAGGTCGCGCAGATTCACAATACCCACGGCGGAAACAGTGTCGGCCTGTACGGCTCCGGCCAGCTCACCGTGGAGGCGCAGTGGATCGAAAACCAGCTCATGAAAGGCGTCTTGGGTTCCAATACCATCGAGGCGAATGCGCGAACCTGTATGACCTCAGCGGTGACAGCCTACTTCAAGACCTTCGGTTCCGACACCCCGCCGCTGTCCTATGAAGACCTGGAAGACGCGGACATGTTCACCTTCTGGGGGCACAACGCCCGCGCGGCACACTCGATCCTCTTCTGGCGGGTCCAGGATCACGTCAAGGCGCGAAAGCGCGCCTACGACGCCGCCAAAGCCAAAGGGAAGAATCCGAAAGAGCCCAAGGTCCCCGTCGTCGTGTCCGATCCACGACGCACCGGCACGGTGGCTGGCTTCGAAGGCGACGATCCAGACGAAGCATATCACGTCTCCACGATTAACGGCGACATCTCCGTGCTCAACGCGATCGCGCATGTGATCGTCACCGATCACAAGGAGGCCGTGGACTTTGATTTCCTCAAGAAAAACGCGGTCGGCTGGGAGAAGTATATCGAAGGCGTCACCAAACGCTACAAACCTGAAGACGTGGAGAAGTGGACCAAGGTTGATCCAAAACTGATCCGAGAAATCGCCGCAAAGTTCGCCGCCGCGTCTATCCGCGGCCGCAAACGCGGCAAGGGTGGCGTGATCTCCTTCTGGGGCATCGGCTACAACCAGCACATCCACGGGCAGCACAACGTCATCAGCATCATCAACCTCCATGCCCTCACGGGCAACATTGGCCGCAAGGGCGCCGGCCCGTTCTCTATGACCGGGCAACCCAACGCCATGGGCGAACGGCTCACCGGAGGGCTGACCGGCCGGCTTCCATTCAATATGCCCCTGGCCTGCAAGGACACGGAGCCGGACCACTACAAAAAAGCCGTGGCCGAGCACCGAGGCCGCATTGCCGACGCGTGGGGCGTCACGCCGGAGCTGTTGCTGGAGACCTCCCGCCAGAAGAATCCGGGAACCATGGTCGGCCAATTCGAGCGCGCTCTTAAGGGCGACGTCAAGGCGATGTTCTACATGTACACCACGCACATCCATCAACCGGACTTAAATAACCTGATTCGTCCGGCACTGACGAAGATGTTCGTTGTGGCTCAGGATATCTACCGCACCGCCCCGAACCTCCTCTACGCTGACGTAGTATTCCCCGCGGCGACCTGGGGCGAATGGGTGGGCGGAACCTATATCAACTCCGAACGACGCCTCTACGTGGTCGATGGCGTCGGGCGTGCAGTCGACGAGAAGGGAAATCCGCGCAAGGAGTGCCGCTCCGACATGGACATGGCGATCGATAAAGCCAAGCTGGTTGCCAAGCTCCTCAAAACAAAGAACGGCAAACGGAAATTCACAGACGCGCAAATCGAAAAGATGCTGCCGTACAAAAAAAAGAAGATCAGCGGTCTCATGCAGTACGACCCGGAGGACGTGCTGCGCACCGTCATTCGAGGCTCCAAGAGTTCCGATGCAGACCTGACGGGAATTCTGGAGGTGGAAGCCAAGGACAAGGTTTCGCCTTACGAGCAGATCCGTAGGCTCCGTGGCATTCAGTGGCCCGCGCCGAATTACAAGATCGCCAAGGCTGGCGGCACCAAGCGGCGCTACATGGGCCAGGAAGGCAAGGAGTGGGGCGGGAAACCCTACAAGAACTTCCGCACCAAAGACAAGGAAGGCCGCATGGGCCTGTACCTATGCGAGCAGGTGGACTGGTACCGCGATCCGGAAGCCAAGAAGGTCTTTGAGGACATGCGCAAGATGGGAACCGTCAAGGGTTACTATGCCATTGACCACCCAGAGGTCTTGGTGAAAGCACGCGACATGGCCCTGCCGCCGGAGATGCCGGATCAGGTCGAGAAGTATGAAGACCTAACCCTGGAAGAGATGGAAAAGAAGGACCTCTATCCCGTCTGGCTGGGCCTTGGCATTGTCTACGAGCACTTCCATACGGCCAAGACCATTCGCAGCAGCACACTGCGTGACATGGTGCCCGAGCAGTTCGTGGAAATGCACTCTGACGATGCGGAGCAATGGGGGATCGAAGACGGCGACTTGGTGGAGGTCATCACCCGCCGTGGCCGGTACCAGGGCAAGGCGTCCGTCGGCGGAGCTGACAGCCTCATCAAGCCGGCTCGAAACGAAGTGCCGCGCGGGTATGTCTTCAGTCCGTGGAACCTCTCCGTCGCCGACTCCGCGGAGCCGGAAAAGAACAAGTGGTTGGTCAACCGGACCTCCCACCGGGCCTACGACCCGGTTTCCGGGCAGGTGGACTTCAAGAAGCTGGCCGCTCGAATTCGAAAGCTGTAAGCCGTTCCGCCGCACGTACCCGTGCGGCTCCGTCCCGGCGACGGACAAACCGTCCGTCGCCGGGACGTCAGACCCAACCTTTAGTGATGCGGAGGTGCGGGCAGGAGAAATAGAACCGACATGGTCACGCGACGCGATTTTCTCAAATCCCTGGCAGTCTCCGTTCCCATCGGCGTCTTCGGCGTTTACCGCTGGCGGCAGGCCCCCGCTCCGCCGCGGGCCGAAGTGTTGAATGATCCGGTCGTGGATTTTACCACCAGCGCATACGGGCGAAACGTGGCCCAACCAGGACGACGGCGGCCGCGGGTGGGGCCGGGGCTCCCCGGCCCCACCCGGCGCCGGCTGTTATTCGATACTGCGTACCTCGATGCGATGCGGCCGTGCCTGCTCCATTTTGGGGACCTCGATCGTGAGAAGCCCGTTCCGCATGGAGGCGTCGATCTTGGTCGAGTCGCATTTCGGCGGTAGCGCTATGCGCCGGCCGAATGACCCGTAGTAGCGTTCGACCCGCCGGTAGGTGCCCTTGTCCTCCGGCTCGTTGAACACGCGCTCGCCCCGCAGGGTGAGGACGTCGTTCTCGACGGTGATGTCGACATCCGAGACATCTACTCCGGGCAGCTCAACAACGATCTGGAACTTTTCCGGCGTCTCAAGGATGTCCGCCGCGGGCGACCATACTCCCTTCATCGCAGATTCGGCGGTCCCCAGCAATCTGCTGACCTCGTTGCCGACCTGAAGCAGATCCTGCAGCGGATCCCACCGCCTTGCGATAGATGTTTGCATTTCTTAACCCCTCCTTTCGGGCTCCGGTGGACTGCTATCGAAGATAAAACTTGATAGTGAACCTGTCAAGTTTATTGACTGAGGCGGGGACAGATAGGCGCGGTGGTGATTTGCGGGGCCGATTGAACTGGGGGAAGATCAGGCCAGTGGCCATCTCAGTCCCCACCCCCACCGGGCGCTCCCTCGAAGTCAGAGTGTTGGCGCTGGCCAAGGCCGTTTGCCTGATCGGCTTCCCCTTGATCCCGATGCTGGTTTATCTCAGCGGCAAACACCCGAGCCTGGGCCGGGGCGATTCCTTCAGCCAGATCGGCAATCTGGCCGCTCAGAGCCTCATGTGGACCCGGGTGCACTTCGCATTTGCCGTGGGCGGGTTCTTCGGCCTGGCTGCGGTCCTCATTGTTCGCGGCGAGGTGGCGACCAGGGCTCCTCAGTTGTGGACCAACGCGGTGGCAGCAGTAGGAGTGGTCGGGGCGGTGATCTTTACCGGTACGGTCCTGATGGAGGTGAACGTGATTCCCGCCCTCGCCCGGGCCTGCACGTCATCCCCGGGTTGCCGGGTACCGGACAACCAGATATTCGCCGACGCCCTGGCGAATCAGGGCTGGCGAATTCTGCCCGGCTTGACCCTGGGCGGGCGTATGCTGATGGTCGGTTTGGCCATGTTGGCCGTCCTGGGGTTTTCCTTCGGGTCGTTGCGCAATTGGGAGTCGTTGGCGCTGTTCAGCGGATCGGTCCTGGAGATCGGAACCAATACCGGGCTACACCAGTGGGGAAACTTCTCCCCGGCGGCCGGGATGCCCGGACTGGCGGCGGTTGCAATCCTGATCGGCGGGTGCGGGATCTCCTGGAGGCTCACTCGGCCCCCTCGCATGGATATTGTCGAATTGCCGGATGAACATTCGCCGCCGGCTGGAGGCGAACCGGGATCTCAGGGCTTGGCAACGGAAAGTGTTCCAAACAAGATCGATTTACCCGCCCCAACCAAGGAGGACAAATGAACTACAAGCAACGAGCAGTTCGGATCGGCGGAGGTTTGCTGGTCGCATCGTCACTGGGCCTGGTTCCCGTAACGGCGCTGGCCAACCATCACGAAGCGGCGCCGATGGCCGCCCACGCCGGGCAGGCTGGCGTGGCCGGCGCGTCCCACGGTCCGGCTGCCATGAAGGCCCCGGCGGCCCCGGGTATGGCGGGCCACGAAGGAATGGATGACCACGCCGGTCCGGCCGCCCACAAGATGGCTGCGGATGCCGCTCCCATGGCGCACGGGCACATGGCTAAAAAGCCGATGGACGTCAAAAAGGACACCGGAAAGGTTGAAGGTGGCGCAGGTGCCTCTGACAACGACGGCGGCACCATTGCCGGCGACGACACCTCAGAGCACGCCCACGGCGACAACCAGGGCGGCGGGATCCACTAGCTCAATCTGCGGTTCGTCCGCGGATCGGGGAATGCTCCGGTCCGCGGACTGAACTGTTTCAGGCGGTTTCGTACTCGTAGATCCGGCGGTCCAGCTCCCGGGGCGAGATGCCCAGAAGGTGCGAGGCTCTCTCCACCACATCGACCAACTCAGGGTCCGGAACGCGCCGTTGCATTGCGTCGCAGATAAAACTTTGTAGATGGGGTGCCGGCTTGACCGGTCCGCAGCCCTGACGGGTGAGAATTCCCTCGTACACCTGCAGGCTGAGCCCCTTCACCCGTCCCATGAAGTCGCGGTAGGCGCTGCTGCGGGCCCAGTGGGTCAGAAACTCCTGGTTGACCACTCCACGGGCTTCGAAGTAGCGGATCAGATTGCGAAGTTCGCCCACCCGCCGGCCGGCACGAAACCCCCAAAGATCGGATCCGGCTCTCAGGTTGCCCTCCTGGGTATCCGGGTAGCGCGCCAGGAAGCTCTTCAAGCTCTCTAGGTCCCGGATCTCGTCCCACCACCGATCGCGGTAGCACAACAGGGCGGCACGGACACTTTCCGCCTTCGACTTGTAATCAAGAACTGCCAGGAAAAGGTTGGTGACATAGTCCGTCTGGACGTAGACGCCCCTGGCGGGGGGCAGTCCTCGGCAAAGACTGGCGAAGTCACGGATTTCTTCTTCGGATACACCCACAGCGCCCTCCGACCGATAGTGAGACGCCTTGTTCGGGCGATCAGTATAGGAAGGCCCTGGGAGGTTTCCGCGTCTATCCGGAAAGAAAGAGCTCAGATATCTTTGGTCCATGACCCGAGCCTTCTTCGACCAAATAGACGATGAAGTAAGGGGAATGGTAGGCCCGTCACTTCGAAACTTCAACTCTGAGAAGTCCGGCCGCCTGATCAAAGTTTGGTACTCGGATCCGGCGGTCCATTTTGAGGTCCAGGTGTTAACCGGAAGCTGGGCGCCGCACCCCCGGCCGTGCCTGGAGATCGGCCTTCACCTTGAGTCGAAGGACGCCGAAATCAACGACAGGGTGCTGAACCGGTTGGTTCGGGCGCGGGAGACCTGGGGACCGGGACTGGAGGCGGCCGAGTCCGGTCACGCCATAGGTCCGATGTCCGCCCGGTGGCGGAGGTTGTCGGAGGTGGTCGACCTGCCCGGTCTCGACGAAGACGTCGCGGACGAGGTCGCCGAGCGCTTTGCGTCCTACATCAAGCTGCTGCAGCCACTGATCCAGCCATAGCGCAGCCGGCTTACCGGTAGGAGTGCTGTTCGTCGGGGTATTTGCCCGACTCGACGTCGTCGCGGAAGGACTGTACGGCGCCGGTAATCGTTTCCCGCAGGTTGGCGTAACGTTTGACGAATTTGGGTGAAACGCCTGAATCCATGCCCAGGAGGTCGGTGATGACCATGACCTGGGCGTCGCACCCGGACCCGGCGCCAATCCCGATGGTCGGTATGGTAAGACTGCTGCTGACGGCGGTCGCAACTTCGGCAGGGATCGCTTCCAGCACCAGGGCACAGGCCCCCGCTTTTTCCATGCTCAAGGCATCTGACTGCAACCGGTCCGCCGACTCCTGGGTGCGGGCCTGGACCCGGTAACCCCCCAGTGCGTGAACCGACTGCGGGGTGAGTCCCAGGTGGGCCATCACGGGGATTCCGTGGTCTACCAGGGTCTGGGCGAGCTCGACCCGGGCGCCCTCAACCTTGACCGCGTGGGCACCGGCTTCTTTCAAGAAGCGAATGGCGTTGCTGAAGCCCTCCGCTATCGAGCCCTGGTAGCTGCCGAACGGCATATCTGCCACAACCAAGGCTTTTCGGGTGCCCCGGACCACGGCTGCAGTGTGATGCAACATCTCCTGCATGGTCACCGGTATGGTGTTTTCGTAGCCCAGCACAACCTGTCCCAGGGAGTCGCCCACGAGCAGGACCGGGATGCCCGCTTCGTCCAGAATGGACGCGGTCAGGTGGTCGTACGCGGTCAGCACGGTAAAACGGCGTTGTTCGCTTTTGAATCGGGAAAGGTCGCGGATCGTGACACGCATGGGGCTTCCTCCTTTGAAACGGTCCCGGGGCATAACGCCTCCAAGCCTGCTTCCAGTCTAGCTTCGCAGTCCCATTTACCGCTCCGTCGCCACCCGTCGAGCCCCCAATTCCCGCTTCGGCGATATCATGGAGGAAGGGAAACCTTTCGGCTTGCGGAAGTTTGGCAAGTTAGACACATTCGGGTTCTGGACTTTCGGCCCCCTTCTGACCAGCGAGGATCTTCAGTGACTATGCGAGTTGCCGTACTGTGTTGGGAAGAAAGTCGTCCGTGGGTCAGCGCGTTGCGGCAGGGGGGGTTCAGTGTTCCCTGGGTCGAAGAGCCTAAGGGCGAAGTTCACCGCCAGGTGGCCGGCGTCGAAGCTGATCTGCTGCTGGTAGACCTCACCCGCCTCCCGGAACAGGGCGTTGAAATGGTCGGCATACTGGCCGATGAAGGAGCGCTGGACGGAGTGCCGGTGGTGGTGGTCACCCAGAAGTCCGAGGACGCCGGTGCCCTCTCGGACAAGGTGACTCAATTGACGATCACCACCCCGAAAAAAATGATCGCCGCCGTCGAGGCGGCGTTGGCTCAGCGCTCCAAAATTTAGCGCACCATCCCGGCGGTGCAGCCGGACCCTACCTTCCCATCCGCTCTAAACAAGTAGCCGCGAGTTCGCCGACTTCGGCCCCTGACAAGATCGCAGGCCCCCGGTTAATCACGCTCACAAGGCGCCTGTTGTTGCAGAAGCGGACCCCGTTGACCACCGGCGGGCGGAGTACCCCCGTTTTTACCCCAGCCCCGACCACACACACCAGGGGGATGACCCTTCTCTCCAGCGCCTTGCCAGCGGCCTCCGACTGCGCCCGGGCCTGGACGACGATCCTCTCCATGGACCGCCCCCGGCACGTCACTCGCCCCCGGGCAACTTTCACCGGATCCGAGTAGTTTTTGGTCTCCACGGTGAAGATCCCGGTGGGACCGATGACCAGGTGGTCGATGTTTGCCCGGGTACCGGGTAGTACCAGGTCATGCTGAATGACGTACTCCCGACCTAGGCGCTCCAGGATCCGGGCGGTCCGTATTTCGCCCTCCGCCCCCTTGCGCCATGCCTTTGTCGTCTGCCGCGGACTCCACAATTCAGATGCGAACCGCAGCGCCACTCCTCCGGCCAGGATCAGGCCCAACCAATCCCCGATGTCCCCGCGCCCGGCAGCGCGGGTACCTGCCGCCCGGACCACTACGAAAGTGGCCCCCGTCAGCAGAGTGAGCAGGGCGATCTTTGCCCCGAAGTGATTGCGCCGCCGCCGGCGTTCAGACGCCCGCCGGCGCCCGTACTCTTTGAGCGCAGACTCGCCGGCGGAGTTCATGTCCTGGTTAACGCTCGGAGGCTTCAGGGGGGCAATGTCCCGGCTCCACAATCCCATGAGTCTCTCCGGGCGCCGGGCCGGCGGAGAGTTGATGTACGTGCCGGTCAAATCCGCGGAGAGGAGCCCTTCCTGGCCTATCTTTGATCCGCCCATGGCAAAGATTGAAAACGACGAACTCCTAGGATCGCTACAGAGACGGAGTGCTCTGGCGGGACTACAACGCTCCCGTCAGGCCGCCCGCCGGGCCGACCGGGAGTTCTTCGCAGCCGAGGAGCAGGACTCCGTGAATTGCATCGCCCGGGTGCTGGGCGACATAGATTCAGCGGAGAACCGTACCGGCCTCGAGACCCGGGTGCAGCAACTGGAGGAACACCTCGAAAGGTTGGCTGCCCGGCCCGACGACGGCTATCAGGCGCTTGAGTCGAAAATCCACCTGCTGCGCAAGACGATCGAGAGCGCCCTAGAAGCCGTCGGAGCGCCCTCTGCCGCAACGGTTCCATCCAGCGACGCGCTGGCAGGGTTGCGCACGGAGTTCGAAAGCCGGCTCATGGAAGCCCGCAGCGACCTGCGCTTCGAGATTCTCCAGGTCCAAAAGGCCGCCGCTGCCGGCCCCCCACCGGTCTTAAGGGCAGAGCCCGATCCGGACGAGTTGCGTGAGGAGTTTTCCGAACGTATCAATGCCTGCGAAGAACGGGTCTTCAAGGCGACGGCCGACCTGGAGGCCCTGATCCGGGCTCAAGGGGATCGCCTCGACCGCCTTCAGGCGCAGCAGCTCGAGCTAATGGAGCGGCTCTCCGAACAGATGTCGAGTTTCGCCAGGACCCTGACCCTCCGGAGTTAACTGCGAAGCTACAATTGGGCCCAATGCCCCCCTCGCCCGACGCCCCCGCAATCAAGCCCTCCCGGCCGCCTCGTGCCAGGCGCACCGACCCACCCGAGCGACGTTTCCCGATCATCTGGCGACGGCTGTCGCAGGCTTACCCGGACGCCAAGTGTGCGCTCAATTTTTCTAACCCCCATGAGATGTTGTTTGCGACCATCCTCTCCGCCCAGTGCACCGACGCCATGGTCAACAAAGTCACCGCCAAATTGTTCGTCAAGTATCCGAACCTGGAGGACTACGCCTCGGCCGATCCCCTTGAGCTACAACAGGACGTGAAGCCCACGGGCTTCTTCCGGCAGAAGGCCAAGAACCTTCAGGCGACCGCCCGAGTGTTGCTGGAGGAGTACGGGGGCCGGGTCCCGTCGACCATGGCGGAACTGGTCACCCTCCCCGGCGCCGCTCGCAAGACCGCCAACATCGTCCTGGGGAATTCGTTCGGGAAGGTGGAGGGCATCGCGGTCGACACCCACGTCAGGCGGCTTTCGCAGCGGCTGGGCCTGACCACCAATGAGGACCCGGTGAAGATCGAACAGGATCTCATGGCGCTGGTACCCAAAAACCGCTGGTTCCGGCTGAGCTACCTGTTCATCGAACACGGGAGGGCGATTTGCAAAGCGCCGACACCCAAGTGCGGGGAATGTGTGCTGAGCGGCATCTGCCCGTCGTCGCAAGTCCGATGAGAGGCAATCTTTTTGTAGGGACCTCCGGTTTCGCCTTCAAAGAGTGGAAGGGGCCCTTCTACCCCGAGGGGACCACCGACAAGCTAATGCTCGCCTACTACTCCTCGAAGTTGGGTTCGGTGGAAATTAACTATTCCTTTCGCCGCCTACCGTCCGAGTCCACGCTGGAAACCTGGAAGGGGCAGTCTTCGGACGATTTTCGGTTCACGCTTAAGGCATCCCAGCGGATAACCCACTTCAAGCGCCTGGTGGACTGCGAAGATGATGTTGCCGAATTTGTCAGGAGGGCCCGGATTCTGGGGGACCGGCTGGGGACGATCCTGTTCCAGCTCCCGCCCAACTTCAAGTACGACCGAGCCAAACTCGAGGCCTTTACGGCGATGCTGCCGCCGGTTGCCCGCTACGCAATGGAGTTCCGCCACGAGTCCTGGAGGGACCCCGAGCCCAAACAGATCCTGGCCGCCAACAACATCGCCTACTGCGGGGCCGACACCGATGAACTGGCGCTCACCGAGGTGCCCGTCACCGCCCCCCATGTCTACCTGAGGCTCCGCAAGGAGGAGTACACGGACCAGGAGTTGCAAAGCTGGGCGGCCAGGGTGCTGGAGGTTCTGGAAACCGGCAAAGATGTCTACTGCTACTTCAAGCACGAGGGCGGGGGAGTGGGCCCGGCCTACGCCCTGGCCGTGGAGCAGGCGGTCGGGTTCAGGAGTTAGCTCCGTCCCACTCCGGGGCCGGGGGCGCCAGGAAGAAGCGCACATCCCGCCGGATTCCCGCGATGTAGATAACCGCCCCGATGTATAAGGTCGCCACCTGGACGAACACCCAAAACCTCTTGCTGCGGCCAGCCTTCCGCCAGGCCTCCGAGGGAATCCGGGAGGCGTCGACCACTCCCCAAAATGGCACCGCCACAAAGACGGCCAACAGGACAACCTCTATCACGTCAAGCTCTTTCATGAGCCTTGAACTTACATCGCCTTGATTCTGTTGGCGGTTATCGTGGATTGATAAAGGAGACGTCTTTGAACGAACAGCCGTTGGTTGTGTACGAGCTGGAGCAACGTCCCAAGTTGAGCTTTACCGGCCCCCAGGCGTTGTGGTTCCTTAACCAACTGCTAAGCAACCAGGTGGAGGATCTCAACCCGGGCCAGGGGGCCGAGGCCCTCCTGCTTACGCCCAAAGGCCGGATCACTTCGGTTTTCCGGGTGCTCGCAACCGCCCAGGGCGCGCTGGCCGACGCCGACGGCGCCGGCCGCCAGACCCTTCTCGACTTCTTCTCCATGCGAGTTTTCGCCACCAAGGTCAAGGTGGGTGACGTAACCGAAGACTTCACGATCCTGCGGGTCCTGGGCCCGGATGCAGTTGTAACCGTCGCCCAGGGGCTGGAGTTGACCGAACCTGTCGCCACCGAACCCCACTCCAACCTCAGTGTCGGCTCGGCCATCCTGGTTACGCTTGCGCCGCCCCTGGAGGGCCTGGACATTTGGGTGACGCCCCAGCGCAAGGCCGACGTTGAGGAGGTTCTACAAAGATGTAACGCCCAAAAGCTGGACCGTCACGAATACCAGGCGATGAGAGTTCAAGCCGGTGCGCCGGCGTTCGACGATGACCTCGCCGGGGGTTTTCTGCCGCAGGAGGCGGCTCTGGAACGGGCCGTCCACTTTAAGAAGGGCTGTTATCTGGGCCAGGAAGCGGTCGCCATGGCGCAGCGGGGTAGGGTCAAAAAGCGCCTGCGTCACCTGAAATTCACCGGCGCACCGGCTCTGGGCGAGATCAGCTTTGAGGGCCGTCCCGCCGGAACGGTGACAAGTATTTCCGGGGGTGGTTTCGGCATCGGAATGGTCCACACCGCGGTCCCGCTACAGGCGGAGGTGACCGTCGGTGACGGGGTCGCCGGGGCAGTGGTTTCCGAACTCCCCGGCTCCATCCAGGGCCCGAGCGTGCCCAGCGCCCGCGAACTTCGGGAACGGCTCCAGGGCACCTAGTGACTCGACCAAAAAAGCGGGCCACGTTCTTCAAGGGCGTTATCGCCATGGGCACCGCACTCCTGGTGGTGTTCGGCGCCCGCAGCTTGCTGCCCCTGGTCTCGTACCCTCCGGCCAGGATTGCCTCCATCGTCCTGCGGGTGGTCCCCGGAGACCTCTCCACTTTTATGATCGAGAAGCTGGGTCCTTATGCCCTCAGGGGCTTCGGGGCCGGCGTCAACGTGGCGGCATTGCTGGCCGGCGGGTGGATCGCCGGGAGGATCCACCGGGAGGGCTCCGACGCCCAAAAGGCCCGGCGGGCAATCGCGGTGGGGATCGGGTTTTTTGCGGCCTCGCTGGTGCTGGCGTTCGGAGACGTTTCCGGCCTGTCCGTCGCCTCGGCGGTTATCTATTTTGCCGCCGCCGTGGTTTTCGCCATCTTGGTCCTGGACACACCGCTGCTGGCGGCGATCGAGCCGAAGGCGGTAGAGGGTGACGAAACCCCGCTGGACGCCATCTCGCGGTCCCGCCGCCGATTCGTTACCCGCGCCGCCTGGAGTCTGGGGGCCCTGCTGGCGGGCGGCAGCGTTTTGCGGGCGGTCCTGACCAGGAGGAACGCCCCCAAGGTGACTATCGTCGAGGCGGCCCGCAAGTACGTGGCGCCCGACGGCGGCGATTTCCCCGTGGTGGTAGGGCATTCGCCCGAGTTCACTTCGGTCGAGGACTTCTACAACGTGGACATCAACATCGTGAAACCGGTGGTCGACCACACCGACTGGGAGTTGAAGATCCACGGGCTGATGGAGTCGCCCTACTCGTTGACCTACGAGCAGATGCAAAACGAGTTTGAGGTGATCGAGATGGCGCACACCCTGACCTGCATCTCGAACGACGTGGGCGGGGACCTCATCGGCACCGCGATATGGCGTGGGGTGAGGCTGAAGGATGTGCTGGCCAAAGCGAAGTTGAAGGACGGCATTGTCGACGTGGTGTTCCGGGGGGCTGAGGGTTATTCGGACTCCATCCCGCTGGCCGAGGCACTCCAGAGCGACACCCTGCTGGTGTTCGGCATGAACGGGGAGGCACTGAACACCGAACACGGTTTCCCGGCCCGGATCATCGTGCCCAACATCTACGGCATGAAGAACGTGAAGTGGCTGACCGAGATTGAAACGGTTGCTACCGACTACCAGGGCTACTGGATGGTCCGTGGCTGGAGCGACGAGGCCTACGTGAAGACCCAGTCCCGATTCGATGTCCCTGCCGACAACGCCAGGGTGAAGCGGGGCTCCAAGCTGGCCGGGGTTGCCTGGGCCGGAGATCGGGGAATCCGCCGGGTGGAGATCTCAACCGACCGGGGCGACACCTGGAAGCCGGCGGTCCTCAAGCGAGAACTGTCCAAGCGGACCTGGCGGCTGTGGGCCGCCGACCTCGATGCGGCACCCGGGAAGGTCCGGGTGATGGTGCGGGCGGTCGACGGCGAAGGCGACGTGCAAACCGCCCAGGGCTCACGTCCCCACCCGGCGGGCGCTACCGGTCACCACCTGCTGGATTTGACGGTGGAGTAGTCACGCCGCGGCAAACCTGCGTGGGAGTCAAGCTGGGACAGTTGGTACCACCGGGACGGCGACTCAACGGGCCGGCGGCGTGCCTGGAGTGCGGGATGGGTCGGCCTAGTTGGCGGCCACGATCCAGGCGTTGAGGCTGGTGGCGAACAGCACCCACATCAGGTAGGGCAAGAACATCCAACCGGCTCGTTTGTCGGTACGGAGCAGATAGACGAAGCTTGCGGCCACCGCGACATCGACGCCAAGCAGCAAGGCTAGGCCCCACCCGGGGAGGCGGGCTCCGAAGAACACCGGCGTCCAGGAGGCGTTCAGCAACAACTGGACGGTCCACCACCTGAGAGCCAGGGTGCGATTTTTACCGGGAGGGGCAAGCCAGGCGATGAACGCGGCGAGGCCGATCACCACATAAAGCACGCCCCATACCGGCCCGAAGACCCACGGAGGGGGGTTGAAGGGCGCCTTCTGTAGGTTCAGGTACCAGTCGCTACCCGGGTCCGTGAACGGGACACCGATACCGCCGGCAATTTGGGCCCCCGCAACGAACGCCACGGCCGCCAAGGCGGCGGCCTTCCGGCTCGGCCGGTGGGGACCGGCTGTATCCGAGGCTGTTGCGCCGGAGGTCATCTGCCTATTATTGCCGAATCGGCAGGCCCCACGCGGGGCCTGCGAGAGCCCGGACCCTTGATGGTCTGGTTTATCCGGCTGCGCCCTGCTAGCTTGGGCCAAATGCTCCCGGTCCTGTTCCATCTCGGCGGTTTGGCGGTGCCTACCCACGCCTTCTTTTTGACCCTGGGAGTCTTGAGCGCCACGGTCCTGATGGCTTACGAAGCTCGCCGGCAGGGCCGGATGACCCAGGAGTTGGGCGCCGTGATGGCGGGGACCCTGCTCTTCGGAGCGGTGGGCGCCAAGCTGTCGACTGTGTGGCAGTACCTGCAACTGAATGAAGACCCCACGTTGATCGGGGCGTTGATCGACGGAGGCAAGAGCATTCTGGGAGGGCTGGCCGGCGCTTACCTGGGCGCCCTGATCACCAAAAAAGCCGTGGGCTACGAAGGCAAGACGGGGGATATGTTCGCTCCCGGCATCGCCCTGGGCATGGCGATAGGCCGCTTGGGGTGTTTTTTCACCGAACAGATCGGCACCCCCACCACGTTGCCTTGGGGGATGGCGGTGAACGCCCGGATCGCGGCCACCTTGCCCGGCAGCCCCCCGGCGGGGGTTCCGATGCACCCATCGTTCCTCTACGAGATCGCCTTTCAGATCTTGATCTTCGCCGTCCTTTGGAGGCTGCGGGACCGGATCCCGGTTCCCGGCGAGCTGTTCAAGGTTTACCTTTTCGCCTACGGAGTTTTCCGTTTCGGCGTCGAGTTTGTCCGGGGCAACCAGGTCCTGTGGTCGGGACTGAGCGGCTCCCAGCTCTTTTTGATCCCCTCGATCCTCCTGCTGGCGATCTACTTCTTCCGGCAGGTCTCACGGGGCGCCTACCGGTCCGGGGCAGTGGCAGGGATGAGCCCGGCCGGAGACCTCGCGTGACTCCGGGTATGCCCCTTCGCCAGGACCGGATCCGGCGTTACGTCAACGCCTTTTGCCCCCACTGCCACGAGGAGAACCCCTTCCGTCCTTTGGAGCAGGTCGAGCGACTGTCCGGCTATCTGGCGGAGGCCGAAGGTCGGGTGTGGCTGGTCCGCGGGTGCCCGGTCCACGGCAAGGTAACCACCATGTACGACGAGGACCCGGCGATCCTGACCTATCTGGAGCAGTGGACCGCCCCCACCAAAGTGCACGGACCCGATAGCCCGGGCAACTTCACCCCGGTGCCCGCCGGTTACCTGGAGGGCCTGGGCGAACTGCAAACCCAACACACCTGCATCCTGCTGGAGGAGATCATCCACAAATGCAACCTCAACTGCCCAACCTGCTTCGCCGGGTCGGCGCCCGAGGCGGGGGGCATTGTCCCGGCGCGGGAGGTTATGGACAACATCGACCAGCGCCTGGTGCGGGAGAACGGCCGCCTGGACGTATTGATGATTTCCGGGGGGGAGCCAACCATTCACCCCGACCTGCTGCCGATCCTCAAAGCAACCATGGACCGGGACATCGTCCGGGTACTGATCAACACCAACGGCATCCAACTCGCTCGGGACGATGAGCTTTTGGAATTCTTGGAGAAACACCGGGAACGGTTCGAGGTCTACCTGCAGTTCGACGGGTTCAAGCTGTCCACCCACCAGCACCACCGCAACGCCGACCTGAGGCGCATCAAAAAACAAGCGGTGGAACGCCTGAGCGCCGCCGGTGTTTTTACCACCCTGACCATGACCGCAGCGCTGGGGGTGAACGACGACGAAATCGGCGATGTGGTGAAGTTCGGACTGGAGACGCCCTACGTGGGAGGCATCGCACTGCAGCCCCAGTTCGGGTCCGGCCGTTCCGGGGACATCGACCCGATGAACCGGCTGACCCACACCGGCGTGCTGGCCCGCCTGTCTCCCCAGACCGGCGGTTTGGTCGGCTGGGACGACCTGACCGCCCTGCCCTGCTCCCACCCGCATTGTTCGTCGGTCGGCTACATGCTCTTGGACGACAAGGGGGAGTGGAGGTCGCTGGCCAAGGTCATCGGCCACGAGCGGCTGAAGCAGCACCTGGATCTGGTCTCCAACCGGGTGGCGGATCGGGAAATTCCCGAGCAGATCCGCGAACTGGTCAAGGCATCCTTATTGGGGCTGATGTCTGAGGTGACCTCCCTGACTCACCCCACGGTCACCGACCTGTTCAAGAACATCTGCGAAAACTGCGACATCGGCCTGTCCACGCTGGCGAAGATGGCCGGGGGAGCCGTTCTGGGTGGCCGCAGAAAGGTCCGGGACATGATAGGCACCCGTATCAAGCGGATCACGGTCAAGCCGTTCATGGATATGAACACCATGCTCGAAGAACGCCTGCTCCAGTGCTGTATCCACGTGGGGACCGCGAGCGATACCCAGCACCAGTGCGCCCCCTTCTGCGCAGTGCAGGCGTGGCCGAAGCTGGGGAAAACCAAACTTTCAGAGCGCGTGGAAAGGAGCCTGCCGCTTGTCGAGACACCTTAGGAGTAACTCGCCGGATCTGCGGCCCAGGGGTCCGGTTCACGACCCGCTGCGGCTGTGCATCTTCACCACCATCGCCCTGTTGGCGTGGCTGCTCACGCCTGCGGCTGTGGTCACCTTCTTTGCCGGCATGGGTTTGTGGGCCTACACCAAGGCCTACCGGGGCGGCTTGAAGTCCAGCAAGTGCATCCTCAAGGACACCCGGCTGGTGCTCGCCTACCTGGGTCTCGCGTTCGTGGCGGGCGCAGGTTTTACTGTGAAGAGTCTGTTGGAGATCGTGGGATAAAGGAGTTCAACCATGTCCGATCCAGCCGGCACCATCGATGATCCCTGGGTGCTGAAGACCCCTCCGGGCAGCTCGGAGTACAAGATGTACCGGGATCCCGATGCGGACCCGCCCGCGCTGGTCTGTGTTGTTGGGTCGACCACCCTGAAGTACCACCTGAGATGCGTTGAGGACCTCCACGCCATGCTGGTCGCTGCCGGCGACTGGGTGGAGTTGGGCGCAGCCGACGAGAAAAAGCCCGCCAAGCCCGGTACGGTCGAAGCGTGGGGCAGGGCGGAGGACAACCCGGTCGGGGGGTGGTACGGGTTGCGCAAGGGCTACCGTGGCCGGTTCGGGATGTACCTTCCGCCGCTGCTGGAGCACCTGGGACTGGCGGAACTGGAGCACAAACCTCGCAACAACTCCATGCGCAGCAAATAGGGCGCTTGGTTCAGCGGATCATAGAAGCCTGAAGCTCTCCACCAGCCGTTCGTACTCGGCGTCGGCGTCGGCCAGATTCTCCGATATCGCCTGGAGAAGGTACATCCGGTTTTTGACCAGGAACGCTTTGGCCTGCAACTGCACCTTCTCTGAATTCACCCGGTAGTCGACGGAGTCGAACTCCAGAAAGGTCCCGGGCTCGTTCTTGATGACCGTGCCGCCCGCGATGTTGCCCGCGGCCCCCGGAGCGACACCGGCCAATACGATTTTGGGGTCGACCTCCTCGAACTCGGCCGGATAGTCGACGTATCCCACGCTGACCGCGTAATCGTCGGTTTCGGAGCTGAAGAAGTGCAACACGAGGTCGATGCCCTCTGCCGAGGTGTCCTGCATCGTGGTTTGCGGATCGGAAGGGAAGTCGGCGCTGAATCGCCCGGCGGAGGACTCGAAAGTCTTGGTGTCCTGGTCGAAACTGCATGCGGCAGCGGCAGGAATGAGCGACCAAAGCAGCAGGATCCGCAGGCTCGGCAACTTCATGAAGGCAGTATGTCAAAGATTGGAACGTTGTTTATCGCCTCCATATCGCCTCCTGTGCTGCCGGGTGGCCGGTTAGACTGCCCCGATGAATAGCGATGTGGCCGTCCTCGGCGGCGGAAACGGCGGGTACGCAGCAGCCCTGCGCGCGGTGCAGCTCGGGTTGACGGTGACCCTTATCGAGAAAGGCAAGGTCGGCGGCACCTGCCTGCACGTCGGGTGCATCCCCACGAAGGCCCTGCTTCATTCGGCGGACTTGATGGAGAGTTTCCGCAAAGCCGGCGACTTCGGGGTGGTCGCGGAGCCGGCCACCGTCGACTGGCCCAAGGTCATTTCTCGCAAAGAGTTTGTGGTCTCCAAGCACTACAAGGGCCTCACGGCACTCGTGAAGTCCAAAAAGATCAACATTGTCGAGGGCAAAGGACGGCTCACGTCGCCCCGCACAATCGAGGTCGAGGGTGGCGAAACCGTCGAAGCGGGCTCGGTGGTCCTCGCCTCCGGCTCCTACGCCCGGTCGTTGCCCTTTATTGAGATCGACGGGCAGGCCTTTATCACTTCCGACCACGCCCTATCCCTGGAGTCCATGCCGGCTTCGGTGATCGTGGTGGGTGCCGGGGCGGTCGGTCTGGAGTTCGCCAGCGTCTTCGCCTCATTCGGCGTCGCCGTGACTGTGGTCGAGGCTTTGCCCAGGGTCGCCCCCGGGGAGGACGAGGAGGTCTCCGCACAGGTCAAACGCCAGTTTGAAAAGCGCAAGATCAAGGTCTATGCAGGCGCCAAGGTCACCTCCGCCGAACGGTCCGAAGGTGGAGCCACGCTGGTCGTCGAGACCTCCGCAGGCAAGGTGGTGACCCTGGAGGCCGAGAAGTGCCTGATAGCGGTCGGCAGGGGGCCGGTCTCGGATGGGCTGGGGTACGAGGAGGCGGGCGTCAAGATTGAGCGCGGCTTCGTAGCGGTCGATGGGTTGTGCCGCACCGGGGTCGACGGTGTCTGGGCTATCGGCGATGTGATCACCCAGCCGTCGTTGAACCTGCCGTTCCCCCACTTTCAACTGGCGCACGTGGCGTTTGCCGAGGGCATCCACGTTGCGGAACAGATCGCCGGGGTGCCCGGGTACGGCCCGGTGAACTACCTGGGCGTTCCCCGAGCGACCTACAGTTTTCCGGAGATCGCTTCGGTAGGTCTAACCGAAGCCCAGGCCAAGGACGCCGGCTATGAAGTCAAGACGGCCAAACTTCCGTGGGCGGCACTCGCAAAGGCGACGATCCTGGGGGAGTCGGCGGGCTTTGTAAAGGTGGTCTCCCAGGAGGACGGCCCGGTGCTCGGAGTCCACATGGTCGGTCCCCGGGTCACCGAACTCATCGCCGAGGCACAACTGATCACAAATTGGGAGGCACTGCCCCGGGAGGTCGCAGCGCTCATCCACCCGCACCCCACGCTTTCGGAAGCTATGGGAGAAGCCATGTTGACGCTTGCCGGGACGCCCCTGCACCGCTAGGGCACGCGAAGAATTAACCGAGCATTATCCGTAAAGTGGGGGCCCCGCCGAGGCCGTTTGGCGCACACTAGAGGTGGAGCCGGGATATAGAGAGGAGCTGAAGATGCCCTACGACGTATTCGGCGGACACCTGCCCGATCCTTATCCGGACGAGACCGCTCAGTGGCTGGCGGCTATCGACGACGTGGCCGCCACCGAAGGCCGTACCCGGGCCCGGTACCTGCTGCACCGCATCTTCTTGCACGCACGGCAGCGCCAGATCGGGCTCCCGTCGATGGTGCAGACCGACTACCTCAACACCATCTCGCCGGAGAACGAACCCTACTACCCGGGCAACGAGGGCCTTGAATTCCGGATCCGCCAGCTCATCCGGTGGAACGCCGCGGTCATGGTGATCCGGGCCAACAAGCTGCACGTGGGGATTGGGGGGCATCTCGCCACCTACGCCTCGGCCGCCGGCTTGTACGAGGTCGGCTTCAACCACTTTTTTAGAGGTAAAGATCACCCCGGCGGGGGGGACCAGGTATGGCTTCAAGGCCACGCGGCTCCCGGGATCTACGCACGGGGCTATCTGGAGGGCCGCATAACCGAGCAGCAGTTGGAGCATTTCCGCCGCGAGGCGACGTGGAAGGGTGGGCTGTCCTCTTACCCGCACCCCCGCCTGATGCCGGACTTCTGGGAGTTCCCGTCGGTCTCTATGGGCCTGGTTTCCATCAGCGCCATCTACCAGGCCCGCTTCAACCGCTACCTTCACCTGCGGGGGATCAAGGACACCTCGCAACAGCGGGTGTGGGCGTTCCTCGGGGACGGCGAGATGGACGAACCAGAGAGTGTCGGCGCCCTCCATCTGGCGGCCAACGAGCCGCTCAGCAACCTGATCTTCGTGATCAACTGCAACTTGCAACGCCTCGACGGACCGGTTCGGGGCAACGCCAAGATCATCCAGGAGCTGGAGTCGTTGTTTCAGGGGGCAGGTTGGAATGTCCTGAAGGTTGTTTGGGGACGGGAGTGGGACGACCTGCTGGCCCGGGACGCCGAGGGCGTTCTTGTCCACCAGATGAACACCACGCCTGACGGCGAGTTCCAGCGCTACTCCATTGAGTCCGGAGCCTATATCCGGGATCACTTCTTCGGCCCGGACCCCCGGCTACGCCGGATGGTTGAACACCTGTCGGACGATGACCTTTGGCGTTTGAAGCGCGGGGGCCACGACTACCGCAAGGTCTACGCCGCCTACCAGACCGCCACTCAACTCCAGGACAAACCGACCGTGATCCTGGCCAAAACGGTGAAGGGATGGGCGCTGGGACCCGAGTTCGAGGCCCGCAACGCCGCCCACCAGATCAAGAAGATGAATGAGCAGGAACTCAAACGCCTGGCCGAGCGGCTGAATATCGAGGTCTCCGCCAAAAAGTTGTCCGGGGAGGAGCCGCCATTTTTCCATCCCGGCGAGGACTCGGATGAGGTCCAGTACCTCAAGCACCGCCGCAAGGTGCTGGGGGGCTTTGTTCCCGAACGCCGGGTCAAGCCGAAGAAGCTGGTCCTGCCTGGCGATCCGGTCTACGACGCGTTCGACGGCGGGAGCGGTGCCCGGGAAGTCTCAACCACAATGGCGTTCGTGGCCCTGCTGCGCGACTTGATGAAGGACCGGGACTTCGGCCCCCGGGTGGTACCGATCATTCCCGACGAAGGCCGCACTTTCGGTCTTGAGTCGCTGTTTAAGGAGTTCAGCATCCACTCCTCGGTCGGCCAACTCTACGAACCCGTCGACCACAACATGTTGCTGAGCTACTCGGAGTCCAAGACCGGCCAGATCCTTGAAGAAGGGATAACTGAGGCGGGCAGTATGGGTTCGATGACCGCAGCCGGGACCGCGTACGCCACCCACGGCGAACACATGATCCCCTTCTTCCTCTTCTACTCGATGTTCGGATTCCAGAGAATCGGCGACCTGATCTGGGCGTTCGGCGACGCCCGGGGGCGGGGGTTCATGCTTGGCTGTACCGCCGGCCGGACCACCCTGAACGGCGAGGGGCTGCAGCACGCCGACGGCCACTCCCTGCTTCTGGCCAGTACCTTCCCCAACTGCCAGGCCTACGACCCGGCGTTCGCCTACGAGACCGCCGAGATCGTGCGGGACGGGTTGCGCCGGATGATCGACAAGGGCGAAGACATCTACTACTACTTGGCCCTGTACAACGAAAACTACGCGATGCCGGCCAAGCCCCAAGGCGTCGACGAGGGGATCCTGCGGGGCATCTACCGGCTCCGCCCCCCACTGCGCGAACGGACCCACCGGGTCCAGCTCCTGGGCAGCGGCCCCATCCTGGCGACCCAGGTGCTCAGGGCGCAGCAGATGCTGGATGCGGACCATGACGTCGCATCCGACGTCTGGAGCGTCACCAGCTTCAAGCTGCTTCGCGAGGACTGCCTGGAAACCGAGCGTTGGAACCGGCTGCACCCGGAGGAGGCCCCCCGTCTTTCGTTCCTGCAGAAAGCCCTGAACGGATCGGAGGGGCCGTTCGTCGCCGCCACCGACTGGATGTGTTCGGTGCCGGATCAGATATCCCGCTGGGTGCCCGAGCCCTACGTCTCATTGGGGACCGACGGTTTCGGGCGAAGCGACACCCGAGAAAATCTGAGGCGCTACTTCGAGATAGACGGCGAGCACATCGTGGTCGCCGTACTGGCGGCACTCGCCCAATCGGGCGAGATCAAGCCGGAAGTGGTTCAAGCCGCGGTGGAGGGCTACGGGCTCGACCCGGAGGCGGATTACTCCGGCCGGCCCCAATAGTCGAGGCGTCGGGCGAGGAGCCGAAATGAAAGAAGGGGGCCGGATTATCCGGCCCCCTTCTTTTTGCGCTTGTGCGCCCGAGCTTACGGAGTGGGTACGGGGAGAGATCCGGTCAGTCCACCCAGAGCCCCCATGATGTTGCCGACCAGTTGGTTGGCCAGGTCAATGGGGTTGCCGTTCTCCAGGCCCGGTAGTGGGCCGCCCTGGCCGAGGCCGGGAATCGGGAGGCCACTGTCACCAAGGCCGGGAATCGGGAGGCCACCGTCACCCAGGCCGGGAATCGGGAGGCCACCGTCACCCAGGCCGGGAATCGGGAGGCCACCGTCACCAAGGCCGGGAATCGGGAGGCCACCGTCACCCAGGCCGGGAATCGGGAGGCCACCGTCACCAAGGCCGGGAAGCAGCGCACCGACGGTCGTGATCACCTGGTTGACGATTCCCAAGGCGAGGTCCTCTGCGGCAGCAGCGGCATCGCCGGCGCCTAGGGCTGCGGCCAGGATCTGGCCGAGGATATCTTCGGGATCGGTGAGGCCGCCGAGATCACCCAGTCCAGCGGAATCCAGGGCTCCGGCGGCCTGAGAGGCCTCACGTGCCTTGTCCACTGCGGTCCTGCCCATGGCCGTCGCCTGATCGGCGCAACTCTGTGCTTGGGTTCCAACCGCTGCGACTTTGCCCAGCAGACTCTGCAGTTGCGCCGGGTCGGTGAGGCCGGCGATAGAAGCAACGAGCCCGGAGACCTGGGTGGTGGCGGTGTCCAGGCACAAGCTTGCCGCGGCACCGGCGTTGTCGGCCGCTGCCTGCGCCTGCTCGATAAGAGCCATCACGCCGGCCGCCTCGCTGCCTAGCGGAAGGCCGGCAAGGTCAACGGGGAGCGCGGAGGAGGTGGAAACCGTGGTGTCCCCGGCGGTGGCTGCTACTTCAACCTCCGGGGCGCTCCCGCCGATTCCGGGAACGCCGGGTAGCACGCCGGCCGCACCCAACCCCCCGGCTATTCCGGCGACACCCAAGACACCTGCAAGAATTTTGGCTGCTAACGAGCCGAGGACTCCTTCGAGCATTCACTACCTCCTGTTGGGTTGCTGATTGATCCGTCGATGGTTGTAAAGGCGCGGGGAATCAAAACTCCGCCTGCTAATCCGGGTACTGGTCGCGTCTGGTAGGTATGGACCGCCCCTACGCCGACGCACCGGCGCAGGGGCGATACCATCCAATTCTGTGAACGACGCTGACCGTGCTGTCGATACCACTGAAAGTGAGCTTTTTCGAATCAGTCGTTCCCGATGAGCCGAGCAGGAGGTCGCCGGAAAGGGGTCTCGTCCGGGGAGCGACAGAACCAGAGTGCCCCGCAAGGCGGGGCGGGCGGCCCGGGAGTTGGCGGGTACCCACAGTGAGATGGGACCGGGTGTTCATCCGTTGTTTGAAAGAAGGAGTTGCTGCAGCTCTACTTGGGCGGATCGTTCTCAGGGGAATCGGTCCCGGTCCACCATGAACGGGCGGGTTTACAGCCACGCAGTTGATCGGGTGGCCACAACGATTTGGTGTCGGGAGGCGAAGCAACTGCCGATGGATGCAGCGCGCGAACGGCTTTGGGAATGGGTTCCGAGTAGACCGCTCGAAGATCCTCAAGGAACCACCCAACCCGGCATAGATCGGTGTCGGCCGTCGTTAGGCGACCGGTAATCAGCCTTTCGCAGGCCTCGTCGGTGAGAATCGTGACATCCATTCATTTCTGCAAACGCTTCGACGGCTCAGACGGATACCGTTTGCAACGATATTTCTCGTTTGAGGCAGGCCAAACCCCGCCTTTGTAGTGCTTTTACAGCCGGAGGGTTCTTGCCCAGGGCCCGGGCCACCTCGTCCACCGTCAGCCCCCCCACGATCCTGAGCAGGAGCACGTCCCGTTGATCGATCGTCAGGCGGTTGAGGAGTTCCTTGACCCTGTCTTCTGCCAGGTGTTTGAGGACCTGGTCCTCCACGGCAACCGGTGCGGCGCCCGGAGCCGGGTCTGCCACCGGTTCCACGGGCCGGCGACGACGATACCTGGAGTCGTCGATCAGCTTGTTGTGTGCGATACAGAAAATCCATGACCGGAACGCGGCCCCGTTGCCCTCGAAACGCTTCACGGCCTTAACGGCCTGGAGGAAAACGTCGGCGGCGAGGTCCTCCGGCTCGGCTGCACCCTGAGCGCGCAGGTAACCGGTAACGCTAGGCGCGAGGTTGCGATAGAGACCGTTCCAGCCCCACTCGGCGTTAGCCTGAGCGGCGGCGAGAGCAAGATCCAGGTTGTCGCCCGATTCCAAGAATGCCTCTCCACGGGGGTTGGGGTTGGTATTCGTTCCTCCCTATCGGCAACAAATCGCAAACGTTTAGCCTTTTTTTGATTCCCCGCTGAAGCCTCCCAAGAAGCCGTTTGGGTAAGATGCTGAAACCTCAACTCAAAGGCTTCAGAAATGCAGCAGTTCAAGATGCCTCAGCTCGGCGAAACGGTTTTGGAAGCAACCGTTACTCGCTGGCTCAAAAGGGCAGGAGATGTGATCGAGGTCGACGAACCCCTCGTCGAGGTGTCCACCGACAAGGTGGACAGCGAGATCCCCTCGCCGGCGTCCGGTTTGGTGACCAGGATCCTGGTTCAGGAGGGCGAAACCGTTCTGGTGGGGGCGGTCATGGCCGAGATCGACGGTGAGCAGGACTCGGAGTCCCCCAACGGGTCGCCGCCCGCTCAGGCCCCGGCTCCGCCGGTCCCCCCGGCGCCTCCTGCCGCCGCCCCGGCCCCTCTGGAGCCTGTCCCGGCGCCCCCTCCCGCGCCAGCCCAACCCCCGCCCCCGCCCCGGACCGCGCCTCCGCCGGCAGCCGTCTCGGACGGCCCCTCGGGAGGTCAACAATTTCGCAACGTACTCTCCCCGCTGGTGCGCAAGCTCGCAGCGGAAACCGGCGTCGATCTGGCCGGGGTGATCGGAACCGGCACCGGAGGGCGCATCACCAAGCAGGACGTCCTTCAAGCGGCAGGCGGGGACGGGCAATCGCCCGCCGAACCAAGCGGCGCCGCCCGCGAGCAGACGGTAGCGCCCCTGCCCGCCCCGGCCCCGGTTTCCGGAGCAGAGGGTCGGGAAGAAGTGGTCCAGATTGGTCCGATGCGCAAGGCCATCGCTGAGCACATGATCGCTTCGTCCAATGAAACCGCACGGGCCTGGAACACAATCGAGGTCGACCTGAGCCGTGTTGCCCGGCTCCGGGCTGAGGCCGGTCCTGCCTTTAAGTCCCGGGAGGGGTTCTCGCTCACATGGATGCCGTTCGTCTCCAAAGCGTTGACCCAGGCGCTCCTGCAGTTCCCCCAGCTCAACGCAACCTGGAACGGCGACGGGACGATCACCCGAAAATATTTCGTGAACCTCGGCATTGCGGTGGCCCTCGACAACGGATTGATCGTGCCGGTGGTCAAGGGTGCGGAAACCATGAACGTGGTGGGGCTTGCCCGAGCGGTGCGCGACGTTGCGGACCGGGCCCGGAACAGGAAACTGGCCCCGGACGAAGTCCAGGGAGGAACCTTCACTATCACCAACCCCGGAGGTTTCGGTTCGATCATGTCGGTGCCCATCATCAACCGCGGTCAGGCGGCGATCATGGCGTTCGACGCGGTCGTCAAGCGCCCGGTGGTGGTAACCGACGACGAAGGACGGGACTCGGTTGCGGTCCGGCAGATGACCAACCTCTCCATCTCCTGGGATCACCGAATAATCGATGGTGCCGAGGCGGCGAAGTTCCTCGCCTATCTGCGCGGACTGATTGAAGAAGCAGATTTCGCTTCGGACCTAAGTGGGTTGCTTCCCGGCTGATGCAGCCGATTCTGCAGATAGATGCAGGATCGATTGAATACGCCGCCGCCTGCAAGTGGCAGCGTGAACTTCACCGCCGCCGAGTCGCCGGCGAATTACCGGACCTGATGTTGTGCCTGGAGCACCCTCCGGTGTTTTCTCTGGGCCGGGCATTCCGCCCGGAACACCTGCTGGTCTCCCGGGATCAACTGCAGGAGCGGGGGATTGCCCTGCACGAGTCGGACCGCGGCGGGAGCATCACCTATCACGGCCCCGGGCAGCTGGTTGTGTATCCGGTGATCGACTTGCGGACCCCTCAACAACCCAACCCGGATGTGATCGCCTATCTACGGATGGTTGAGTCGGCCACGCTGGCAACGGTGTTGGAGTTCGGCGTGCCGGCGGTTCTGCGGCCCGGGCTCACCGGGGTCTGGGTGGGGTCGCGCAAGCTGGCGGCGCTGGGGGTAAACGTAAGCCGCGGGGTGACCAAACACGGTATGGCCCTCAACGTGACCACCGACCTGGAGAACTTTTCGGGAATGATCCCCTGCGGTATCCCTGAATCGGGGGTCACTTCTTTGGGTGATCTGCTGGGGGCCGCGCCGGCGCTCAGCGAGGTGGCAAACGTCTTCGCCCACAAGCTGGGGGAGGTGATGGGCCGCCGGCTCCAGACCGGACGGATTGAGGACCTGTCGTTGAGCCCGCCCGAACCCGTGAGTGCCTGACGTGCGCCGGCTCCAGGGGACCCGGGTGGAGTTGGAGCCAAACGGGGTCAGTCTTGACTCGGACGAAATTTTGTTCGACTACCGGACCGCACACCAGAGCCGGCTGGCCAGTCTGATCGGGACTAGGGAGGTGCGCGCTGGGAGGGCTACCTTCGGCATTTTCGGCGACGGCAAGGAGGTTGCGGAACTGGCGATGGCCAAGGCGTTCCAGGATGGCGATTTCCGGGCCGGCTACTACCGTGACCAGACGTTCATGTTCGCCACCGGCATGTCCGATATCCGCAAGTACTTTGCCCAGCTCTACGGGACGCCCGATACGTCGCTTGAACCGGCCTCCGGGGGCCGGCAGATGAACAACCACTTCGGGACCCCGCTGCTGGACTCGCACGGCCGCTTTACCAACCTGATGTCCGCAAAGCAGTCCAGCAGCGACGTGTCTCCCACCGCCGGTCAAATGGCCCGGCTCCTCGGCTTGGCCTACGCCTCGAAGCTGTACCGCAATGAGCCGGCGCTATCAGATGGCGTGGAAAGGTTTTCCGACAACGGGAACGAAGTCGCGTTCGGCACCATCGGCAACGCCGGAACCAGCGAAGGAGTCTTCTTTGAGGCCATGAACGCCGCGGGGGTCCTTCAGGTCCCCCTTGCAATCTCGGTCTGGGACGACTGGTACGGAATCTCCGTCCCCAACGAGCTTCAGACCACCAAGAGGTCGATTTCCGAGGCGATGCGGGGTTTCTTATGGGACGAATCGACCGGGACCGGCATGGACATCCACGTCCTGAAGGGCTGGGACTACCCGTCACTGTGCCTGGCGTACCTAAAGGGCATCGAGCGGGTGCGCACCTGCCACATACCCGCTCTTTTTCATGTAACAGAGATGACCCAGCCCCAGGGCCACTCCGCAAGTGGCAGCCACGAGCGGTACAAGTCCCGTTCCCGGATGACCTTTGAGACGGACTTTGATCCGCTGGTCCGTATGCGTATGTGGATTGAAGCTCGGGGGCTGTTCCCCCCCGCACTCTTGGACGAGCTGGAGGAGGAGGACCGGGCGGTGGTTGAGGGTCACCGAAGCGCCGCGTGGTCGGCCCACATGGCCCCCATCCGGCGCGACCAAAAGGCCGCGATTCGCCTGCTGGACGGCCTGGATCTCGAGACCCGGGGTGCCCGGGAGATCCCTCTGCTGCGCAACACCCTCAAGAACCCCGACCGGCTGAACCGCCGGCTGATCCACGACACCTTGTTCAAGGCGTTGGTGGCAACTCGTGACCTGCCCTGCGGGGCCCGGGACCGCCTGGTCGAATACCTCGACCGGATGGACCTGGAAAACGAGAGGCGTTTCAACTCCCACCTGTACAGCGAGTCCGACGAGTCTCCGTTGACCGTCCTGGAGCGCAAACCGGTATTTTCGCGAACGTCCGAACTGGTCGACGGCCGGCAGGTGCTCCAGCGGTGCTTCGACCACCACCTCAAGAAGGACGCCCGCATGTTCATCGTTGGGGAGGACGTGGGAAAGCTGGGCGACGTCAACCTGGCTTTCCAGGGCCTGAACCAGCGCTACGGCGACCTCCGGGTGACCGATACCGGGATCCGGGAGGCCACCATTTTGGGCCAGGGGATAGGGGCGGCTCTCCGGGGGCTGAGGCCCCTAGTGGATATCCAGTACCTCGACTACCTGGCTTTTGCCCTCCAGACCCTGACCGACGATCTGGCCACCCTTCACTATCGGTCGGCGGGCGGTCAAAAAGCCCCCGTAATCATCCGGACCAAAGGGCACCGATTCGACGGGATGTGGCACACCGGATCCCCGATGTCGGTGATCCTGAATGCCTGTCGCGGCATCTATCTTGCGGTGCCCCGGGACATGACCCGGGCTGCCGGTTTCTACAACACGCTGATGCAATCCGATAATCCGGGTATCGTGATCGAGGTCCTGAGGGGCTATCGGCGCAAGGAGCGGATCCCGGACAACATCGGTACTTTTACGGTGCCGCTGGGAGTTCCGGAGATCCTTCGCCCCGGCTCGGACCTGACCCTTGTCACCTACGCGGAGTGTTGCAACGTGGCTATTGAAGCAGCCGATGTACTTGAAACCCTTGAGGTCGACGTCGAAGTTATCGACGTCCAGTCTCTGAACCCCTTCGACATTCACCACTCCATAGCCGGGTCCCTGGCCCGCACGAACGCGGTCCTGTTCTTGGATGAAGATGTCCCCGGCGGCGCAAGCGCCTACATGATGCAGCAGGTCCTTGAGGTCCAGGGGGCCTGGCAACATCTCGAAGTTGCTCCCCGCACGCTCTCCGCCAAAGCCAACCGTTCCCCCTACGGGATCGACGGCGGCTACTTCTCCAAGCCGAACGTCAACGACGTGGTGCGAGCTTGCTACGAAATAGCCGCGGAGATCCGCCCCGATCTGGCCCCCCTGCGTTGAGCACCGTCTTTTTGGGGGACTCGATCCCCACGCGAGGAACCATAGAGTCGCCCCCTGTGCACGTTGCGCGCCCGCCTTGGCTGAAGACCAAACTTCGGACCGGCCGCAACTACGGCGAGCTCAAAAACCTGGTCAAGGACCTGGACCTCCACACCGTCTGCGAGCAGGCGTCCTGCCCCAACATCTACGAGTGCTGGGAGGCGAAGGAGGCAACGTTCCTCATCCTCGGAGGGCAGTGCACCCGCCGGTGCGGGTTCTGCGACATCGAGACGGGCAAACCGGGTCCGTTGGACTTCGCCGAGCCGGACCGGGTTGCCGCCGCGGTGGAACATCTGGGGCTGAATTTCGCGGTTGTTACCGGTGTCGAGCGTGATGATGCCTCCCCATTGGAGGTCGCAGAGATCTGGGCGGCCACCATCCGAGCGGTACGGCGGCGGATGCCGTCCTGCAAGATTGAAGTCCTCACCGGCGATCTGAAGGGCAAACCGGAGGCGGTGGCCAAGGTGGTGGAGGCCGGCCCGGATGTGTTCGCCCATAACCTTGAGACTTCGGAGCGGCTGCACCGCAAGATCCGGCCTGGATTCCGCTACGAGCGGACCCTGGAGGTGCTGCGGATGGCCAAGGAGCTGAACCCTAAGATGCCCACCAAGTCGAACATCATCGTCGGGATGGGGGAGACCGACGAAGAGGTTTATCAGTGCCTGAGGGATCTCAGGTCGGCGAAGGTGGATCTGGTGACGATAGGGCAGTACCTGGCGCCTTCGGTGGATCACCATCTCCCGGTTGACCGCTGGGTCACCCCGGAGCAGTTTGCCGAGTACGCCACCGCCGGCTCCGGAATGGGGTTTGCGTGGGTGGAGTCGGGGCCGCTGGTTCGCAGTTCGTATCACGCAGGCAAGCAGTACGAGGCGGCATCGAGCCGCCTAAAGGACCTCTACGGCGCCTAACGCTCCTCGGAGTCCCCGGCCTTAGGAGAATCCTCCGGGTCACCGGAGGGGTCCGGCTGGTCGGTGACGACCTCCGCCTCAACCGGAGCACCGGGATCTTGCCCCTCACCGTTTTCGGCTTCCGGCTCGCCCGAACCGGTCGTGAGCTCGGCGGTCGCCTCGACCTCCGATATCCCGGCGGCGGGTCCGGATTCCTCTGGCTCGGCTACCGCGGCCGTGGGTTCCACCGGGCCGCCCGTATCACCGGGGACCGGTTTGTCCGGAACCTGCTCAAGCCCCCCGCCGGCCGTTGATTCTTTGGGCTCCTCTGCCGTCGCTGAGATGGCCAGGGTGTGGCCTTCGACCACCGACTCCTCCACGGCAACCCTTTTCTCGGCGACCGTCCCGTCCGGACCGGCTGATCCTGACGCCGCCGGCTTCGATTTGCGGAGCTTGACCAGGAAAAACAACGACAGGAGCAGGGCGGTTATCGCAGTCAACTGGCTCCCCGTCAGCCCGGTGCCGAACCAGGTCTTGTCGACCCGGGTCAGGTCGGTGAGGATCCGCCCCACCGAGTACATCGCGGCCCAGGTCAGGATCAGGAATCCCTTGGGCCGGCTCTTGTTCTTCTCCATCCGAAGGATCACCCCGAAGATGACCAGGGCCCAGATGCTGTCGTACAGCGCCGTCTGGTGGACTACCATTCCGGGCCGGATGCAACCATCCGGGCTCGGGTAGACGGCTACATCGCAAGGAGGGGAGGAGATCAGTTCGCCGCCCTTATACTCCCAGCCCCAAAAACCACTGGTGATCTTGCCTAGGTGGTCGCCGATCACCAGGTCGCCGATCCGCCCGATGGCAGTGCCTAAGGCCAGCCCGGCGGCGCCCAGGTCGGCGAGGCGCAAAAAGTCGAGTTTTTTGACCCGGCAGTACAGGGAGGCCGCCAAAAAGCCGCCGACAAGGCCGCCCATGAGCGAGATTCCGCCCTTATAGATCTGTAGGTACTCGAGGGGACGGCTGAAGTCCGAGCTGTGGCCGACCACGTATGCCACCCGTGCGCCAACAATTGCCCCGAGGATGCCGACCACTGCCGCATTCCAGGCGTGGTCTTCATCGAAGCCCGTGCGCCGGGCGCGCTTGGCCATCATGGTGGCGCCTATGAAATAGCCGACGGCAATACCCACGCCGTGGGGCGAAACGCTGAGACTTCCCAGCGGAATCCTTGGAATCACTTCCCAGCCCAGCATGTCCGCCGCCCTCCAGGTCTCGAAGCCGAGTATCCGGGTATCCGCAATAATGGCGCCGGATCCAACGAGCCGGTCCCGGCTGGCTCGGGTAGATCTTATCGCCGGGTCGGGGAGCAACGGTACATCGGGGCTTAGCCGCACCCCGAGCGCGTGCCAGTCTTCATAGATACAATGACTCTCCGGCGGGTACCCCCCTACTTTGAGTACGTCTGAAGGAGTCGGAATTAATGGCCTACATTATCTGTGAACCATGCATAGGTGTTAAGGACAGGGCATGTGTGGACGAATGCCCGGTCGACTGCATCTACGAAGGCGAAGACCAGCTTTACATCCACCCTGAGGAGTGTGTCGACTGCGACGCCTGCCTCCCCGCCTGCCCGGTGGACGCCATCTACCCCGGGGACAATGTCCCTGCGGAGTGGAAGGAATACGTCGAGAAGAACGCAACTTTCTTCGTCACCAACAAGGAAGCCGCAGGTGGCGCTGCCGAGAGCCCCTTCGCCCCATCTGAGGAGCGCAGCGAATAGAAGCGACCCCAACCCTCAACGAGTCAAACCTCGGTGAGAGGGTTTCAATTCTGTTCTCCATAGCCGGCGACCCCGAGCACCCCTTTAGCGAAGTGACGGGGGTCCTGATGCGGGTTACCGATGCGAATGGTCCGGCGGCAAGCTACTCCGTAATCAGGCGGAGTGGCGAGGTGGTGGAGGTCGGGCAGAGCAAGGTGCTGAAGCTAAAGTTGATGCCAGCGGGCAGCGGTCCCCTTCGCAAACCTGCCGCATGGACCTCGCCAGCGGGTGAACCGTCCTGAAGGATTCGTGCCGCGGGTGGATCGGCGGGCCGGCTCAACTTTTTCCTACCTTTGGCCGAACCCCACTTGTTTTAGTCCCGGGGTCTGCGAAACTGTATTAGCGGTTCTCCCACGGAGCTTTAAAATATGGCCCTTTTCGATAAGTTCAAGCGCTCTGACATGAAGGTTCTTCAGGAGTTCGCCCAGACGCACAAGGGTGTCGAAGCGTACATGGAGCCCGAAACCACCACCCGCGCGCAGAGCCTGCTGCTGGTGGCGCGCGACGGAGAGTGGGCACGTGCCACCATTGCCGACCGAGGTCAGGCGGGAGCGTTCTGCAAAAAATTGGGCATTCCTTACTATGATGCCGCAGTGGTCGGGTATCCCGACCGGATGAAAGGTCACAAGGGTAAGCCGGCGCCCGAGGCGCCGTCCGCCGAAGAATTGGAGGCATGGTTCGCGCAGGGAACGGCCAGCGAGCCGGATCCAGGCTGAGTTACCCGGACGGATTGAGATACTATTGACCCGTAGGTAGCAAGATACGGCGCTCAACGAAGTGCGCCTCCGCTGTGAAAGTCTTCGGATGATCGCCCCGCTTTGTCGATGATCAAGGAGGATATGTTGGACACCAAGGTAGAAGAGGCTTCCTCCACCAAAACCGCTCCCAGTCCCATCAATCTCGGTTCGGCAGCAGCCGCGAAGATCGCCGAGCTCCTCGAAAGAGAAGGCAACCCCGAGTACTTCCTCCGGGTCGCCGTGCAGCCGGGTGGATGTTCAGGTTTGCGCTACCAGCTGTTCTTCGACGATCAGCCGCTCGACGGGGACAATGTCCTGACCGACGGTTCGGTAACGGTTCGGGTGGACCGCATGTCGGTGCCCTATCTCAAGGGCGCTACGGTTGACTGGTTGGAGGGCCTGGACCAGTCCGGGTTCACAATCAATAACCCCAACGCTGCCGGAAGTTGTGCTTGCGGAGACTCCTTCCACTAGCCCACCATTCAGCTTGACAGACGGGGAGGCCCTTGGGGCCTCCCCGTTTTAATTTGCCCTGATCGGGGCTGCGGTAATAGATCCCAAGTCCCGGAGGGACTTAGGCCGGCAACAGCGTCCTGCGGTGCCGTCTGGTCGGGCCTGAGCACAGCCCGGTTGGATGACGATCACAAGCGACCGTGCCCCCCGCCCCCGATAACGCTTTCCGCCCGAGGACAGCTACCTCACAAACTATTGATGTTCGTCAATTATTAGCATTTTGTTTAATCGGGCTTGACCGGGGCATAAATGCCAATGCTAGAATTACGACGGTGTAATTACGCACGGAGTATGACCGATGGCGATATTTCAACAAGGTCTAACCTGGCAAGGTTCGGCGCGATGCGTCGAAGCGGACCCGGAAATCTTTTTCCCCGAGCGAGGCGGCTCGTCTAAAGCCGCGCGCGCAGTTTGCAATGAGTGTCCTGTTCGGCAGGAGTGCCTGCGTTACGCGCTGGCAAACCGCGAACAGTTCGGGATTTGGGGCGGTACCAGTGAGCGGGAGCGAAGGCGTCTACGACGCACTCAATCCCCTTCGAGGGGCGTCACGCTAGTCGGTTAAAGATATGACCTTCAAACCACAACCTAATCGGCAAATAGCTTTTCTACTGCGTCTTCAAGGAGCAATGGCTTTTCCCGTAGATTGAGCAGATCGGCGTTGGCGACGTCAATACACGCCCGCGGGACAAGCCCGATGATCTCGGATCCCACCACCGCCGCCCCCGCTCCTGCGGCCTCCCGCGATACGGCGGCGAACACTTCATTCAGCGTCAGTCGCCGAGGCGTGAGGATGTTCATCGACACCTGACCTACTCCCCGATCCTTTAAGTACAGTCCGAGTGCTCTGACCTGGCCGGGATAACGGCGGCGGATATTGGCGGCAATCGCCCGGGCGACGCCGGCATCTTCTGCCCGAATATCGACGTTGTATGCCACCAGGAGTCCCCGGGCGCCAACCACGGTGGCGCCGGCGGTCGGGTGGGGGAGGGGCCCCCCGAAATCGGGCGCAAGACCGTTGAAGGCGTGTTTGCGGATCCATGGCAGCGCTTGCGCCTCGGGCGATCGTGCGGCTGCCTCATACAAGAACGAGGGCAAAGCGAGTTCGCTCCACAACCGTCCCGCGCACCTAACCGCAGCGTCAATCGTGATGCCCAGCGAACCGTCCTGCACGGGGTAGAACGGCACCACGTCGACGACCCCGGTTCTGGGGTGGACCCCCCGGTGCCGGTTGAGGTCTACCAAGGGCAGGACCGCGGCGGCCACCTTGAGGGCGGCGTTCACCACGTCCTCAGGGTGCCCGGCAAAGGTGAGCACCGAACGGTTGTGGTCCGGGTCGGAGGTGATATCGAGCAATGCGGCCGAAGTGGATGCCGCCTTTGCGGCGAGCGTCACTACGTCCGTGCGCCGGCCTTCGGACAGGTTGAGGGCGCATCCCAGGACCGGCAGGTTGTTCATGCCGGTAGCATAGGGGGGTGGATCCGGAATATGGCCTTGGCGTGCGCACCGAACTTGGTTTCGATCAGGTTGTTATGCGAGCCCGGATATCGTTAAAAGTCCACGGCTTCAGCATCCTGTCTGAGATGCCTGCGCCGGTTGGGATCGGCGACGAGCCGGGTAGGCGGCACCTGTTTATGGCGGTGTGGGAGAAGCTGATCACCACATCCAACCTGGGCGGTCCCGGGCTCGACGTGGGCGACCACCTGCCCTGCAACGTCGTCGTGTTCCAGGAAGGCGATGCAACCGTGGTGGCGGCCCTAGACCCCACCGAAGGGCTTGAGGGCTGGACCGAAGGAATCCGGGAGGCGGAGTCCGCCCGCAAGGCCCTGCAGAGCGCACTTACCTACCTTCTCAAGTCCCCAGGGGAGTCCGGGCCCATCCTGCCGGTCGTCTGAGGCCTTGCAATACGGGCTGGCGCTGCCGCAGTATGATTTCAGCCTCGCCGGCAGCCCAGTCGGCTGGCCTGAATTAGCAGGCTGGGCGCAAAGGGCGGAGGCCCTGGGGTTTAACTCGGTGTGGCTTTCCGACCACCTGTTCTACGACCTGTCCCGATACGGCGGGCCCGCCGGAGAGCGAAAAGTTGTTGATTGTTTTACCGGTCTCAGCGCGCTTGGCGCCTGTACGACCACCGTTCGACTGGGTGCGCTCGTTGTTTGTAACGACCTGAGGAATCCAGCGGTACTGGCCAAGATGGCTGCGACCGTGGATGTTCTTTCCGGCGGTCGGTTCACCCTTGGGCTGGGGGCCGGGTGGTTCGAGCCGGAATACCGAGCCGCGGGCATCCCGTTTGGTTCCCCGGCCGAGAGGGTGGACAGGTTGTCCGAAGCCGTCCGGATCATCCGGAGTCTGCTTTCGGAAGGCGAGGTCAAGTTTGACGGGCGGCACTACCGACTTGATGGCGCCCTCTGCCTTCCCCGCCCCATACAGGACCCCCTGCCGATCTTTATCGGGGGCCGCGGTGATCGGGTAGCTTCTCTGGCCGGACGGCTGTCGGACGGGTTCAACAGTGCTTGGGCATGGGAACCGGACGATTTCGCCGATCGGGTGTCCATCGTGAACCGATCGGCCGAGCGGGCCGGGCGAGACCCCTTGGAGGTAGCCAAGACGGTAGGGCTCTACGCGCTTCCGGCCCGCACTCAAGCCCTGGCGGAACAAAGATGGCAGCGCTACACCGCCGCCGGCCCGGCCGGTCGACCCGAACACCTCTCCTTCCCGTTGTGGGCCCGGGACAAGCTCGCCGGAACCTACCGTGAGATAGCCACCAAGATCGACCGATTCGCGCAGATCGGGGTGACCGAGATAATCCTTTCCTTCGGTTCGATCCCGTTCCAGGTTTGCGACCCCGATGCCGTGGACGAGTTCATGGCGGAGGTCGTTCCGCTGGTAGGCTGAACCCGCAGCGACGGCCGACTAATCGTAGGCTCCCGCTATACTCTTATTACAACCTTCGAAATAGGGATAAAGAGGCAAAACAATGACACCGTCCGGCCAGGATCTCCTGAAACAGGCACGAGCTGCGGCCACCGCGCTCAAACCGCAAGACGTTCAGCGCATAACCAAAGAGGAAGACATCACCCTGGTTGACGTCCGCGAGGCCGATGAGTGGCGCCGGGGACACCTTCCCGATGCGGTCCACGTAGCTCGCGGATACCTCGAATTCCAGGCAGAGTCCAAGGTGCCGGACAAGGACGCCGCGCTGATTGTGTACTGCGCGGGCGGGAACCGATCGGCGTTCGCTTCCGAAACGCTTAAGCAGATGGGCTACACAAACGTCCGCCACATGAGCGGTGGATTCTCCGGGTGGAAAGATGCCGGTTTGCCGGTGGTCGAACCTATCGTCTGGACCGACAAGCAGGCGGACCGATACTCCCGGCACTTTGTGCTCCCTGAGGTTGGTGAATCCGGCCAGCAAAAGATCTCGCAGGGCAAGGTCTTGGTGATCGGTGCCGGAGGTCTGGGCTCGCCCGCCCTTTATTACCTGGCGGCAGCCGGGGTGGGGACGCTGGGCATTGTGGACATGGACGACGTTGAGGACAACAACCTGCAGCGGCAAATCATTCACTCCACCGCGACGGTCGGCATGAACAAGGCGGAGAGCGCCGGCAAAACCATCGTTAACCTCAACCCGGACGTAAAGATCAGGGTCTACAAGGATCGGTTGACTCCCGACAACGTCGACGAGGTGTTTTCGGGTTTCGACGTGGTGCTCGATGCCACAGACAACTTTGCCACCCGCTACCTGATCAACGAAACAGCCTACCGATTCGGCATCCCGAGCATTTACGGCTCCATCTACCGGTTTGAGGGTTACGCAAGCACCTTCTGGCCTGCCAAGGGGGGCCCGTGCTACCGGTGCATGCACCCGGAGGCGCCTCCTGCCGAGTTGGCCCCCACCTGAGGGGAAGCCGGTGTCCTGGGCGTGCTCCCGGGAGTGATTGGAGTTTTGCAGGCGAACGAGGCGCTCAAGATCCTCGTGGGTTACGGCGAGCCGCTGGTCGGGCGCATCCTAACCTTCGATGCGCAGTCCACCGAGTTTGGTGAGCTAAAGCTGCGCAAGGATCCGAAGTGCGCAACCTGTTCGGTACCTCCGGCCGTCATAGACGTGACCGCCCAAGAAGCGGTGGCCGTCGGCAGCTGATCCGTACATTAAGACGACACAAAAGAGCCTGCGCAGTGAATGCGCAGGCTCTTTGTAGTTGCGAATCTTGGTGGTGGCTTAACGCCTCCGGCGTCCCCGGCTTCCGCCGGCCCCACCACGACGTTTGGGTGGGCCACCGGGCCTGGCCCGCCGCCGTGGCGGCGGAGGTGCTGCCGGGTCCCGACCCGTCGTCGGGCCTCGGTTAGCCAAAGACAGAGCAACTGCGTCGGCGACCTCTTCGCAGATCTTGGATCCGCCTTCGGTGCCGATGATCAGTTGGAATAGGACGCTTCGTTCGAGTTGCTCGATGGAATCGACAACCTTATTACGCGCACCTGCGGGGGTTCTCCACTCGGCGTGAATGCGACCGGATGGAGGGATCTCGATCCTAAGATCGGCGTCCCCGACTCTGCCTTCCCAGGCTATCTGTGAGGCTAAATTCAAGCGGGATCCACCGGACGGACGGACGACGCCTGGAGTCCCTTGGGCCCCTGGGTCACTTCGAACTCGACGGCTTGTCCCTCGTCGAGGTTGCGGTAACCGTCGCCGTCAATTGCGCTGAAATGCACGAATACGTCGTCTCCATCGGATCGTGAAATAAAGCCGTAACCCTTCTCAGCGCTGAACCACTTAACCGTGCCACTGGCCATGTGCAATCCCCTCCTTCAACAAATACACCTTGCCGGTTGCCCGACATGGAGGGAACTGCTGGTACTGCACGTGCGCATGAACCTGGGCTGTGCCCTCAGAACTTACTTTAACACCTAGGCCCAGGAATCGGAAAACCCAAGAAGGTGGCAGAGGCCACCTTCTTGGGGGATTGTCCATGGATTAAGCGGCAACGGCCTTGCGTCCCTGAAACCCGATTGCCAGAGCCAGCAGGCCGGTGGCGAAGTGAAGGAGGTTGTCGGCCAGGTTGATGTTGAGCAGATCGGTGACGAAGGCGAGGTTGAGGACCCCGATTGCGCCGACGAGTGTGTAAACGGCGCCGATGGCTATCGAAACCATGCGTGCAACGGAGTCATTCTGGGCTCCTGCGAGGAAGGCGAATCCGACAAGCAGGTGAACAACGTTGTGCAGGGCGGTTACGCCGAAGATCCCCAACAACGCATTTGGGGATTGGTCGGCGGTCCCCCCAAAGAATGAAATGAATCCGACGATCCCAACCAGTACGTAGACGCCCCCGAACGTGGTGGCAAACTTCTGGGCCAAGCTCATGCCTTACCTCCCTATCGAATCGAACGTTTGCTGGATATTCCGAGTTCGGGAGGTGTTTGGATTGGCCCGGAGTAAAAGAATGCGGAAAACCACTCCGAAAATGAAAGGGCCCCTCGGTGGGAGGGGCCCTTTGCAAGAAAGCTTGTGACTACCCGGCGACAACCTTTCGTCCCGCGAGCCCAACCGCCACCGCGGCGATGCCGGTAACGAAGTGAAGTACGTTGTCGGCTGCATTGATGTTCAGCAGGTCGTTGATGAAGTCCAGGCTCAACAGACCGATGATGCCGACCAAGACGTAGACGGCTCCGATGCCGATCGATGCCTGCCGGGCCATCGCATCGGTCTTAGCGGCGCCGAGGAACGCCCCTCCGATGAGCAGGTGAACAATGTTGTGGACTGCCGTGATGCCGAAGATGCCGAGCAATTCATCCGGGTCCTGGTTGTAGGTGCCTCCCAAGAAGGGTAGGAATCCAATCAGGCCAACCAGGACGTAGACGCCCCCGAAGGTGGTCGCGAACTTTTGAGCCAGGGTCACGCTGAACCTCCCTATTCGTTCCGCCAGAGCACTTACCGCATATCCTCTGAACACCCGGATCGTCCCGGGTGAGCCGCCTATAGACAACATCGGATTGGTGGAGATGTCCAGGTTAGTTTTGGAAGTCTTGGAACTCTTTAAGCGGATCTCCCGCTGCAGACTGTCCAATCCTTTTGATCGAGGCTTTCGAATAGACCTATGAAGAGCAGGACAAAAAGGCCTACTAAGGTCGAAGAGCCGTCCGATGAATTGAGTCTGCTCAGCGGCCTTGCCTCCGGGGATCAGCGCTGCCTTGCAGCCCTGTACGACCGGTATGCCAACTCTGCCCTGGGGCTGGCATTCAAGGTTTGCGGCAGCAGGACTATCGCGGAGGACATTGTGCAGGAGGCGTTTTTAGCTTTGTGGCAAAGGCCCGACAGCTTTGACGCCACCCGTGGCTCCGCTGGCTCGTTTCTGATGGGCATCGTGCACCACAAAGCGGTTGACGCCGTCCGTCGAGAGGCCTCGGTCCGCCGTCGCGAGGAGAACTTCGCCGCCGAACCTCAAGAGTCCTCCGAAGATGAGGTCATCGAGGCTGCCTGGATCTCCATCCGCAAGACCAAGGTCTTGGCGGCCCTGAGTGAGCTATCGCTGGTACAGCGGGAGGCCCTGGAATTGGCCTACCTTCAAGGGCTGACTTACAGCGACGTCGCCGAGCGCCTCAACATCCCCCTGGGCACGGCCAAGACCCGTATGCGCGACGGTATGATCCGTTTGCGGGCGTTGTTGGCGCAAAGCGAGGTGACCGGGTCTTATGACTCATGATCAGCTAAAAGAGCTCGTTCCCCTCTTCGCCCTGGACGCCCTGCCCGCCGATGAAGAGCGAGAGCTCGAAGCCCACCTCAAATTCTGTTCGGAATGTTCACGGGCTCTGGCCGAGCACCGGGAAACCGCCGGCATGCTGGCCATGGCGGTGCCGGGCCGCCAGGCTCCCGGAGACATGAAGGACAAGATCATGCAGTTGGCGGGCCAGACCGCCCAACTGCATACAGCTCCCGCCCCCACGCCGATCAAGAAGGTCTCTGTACGGGGTCAGCGCTGGCAGTGGGCCGGCCTGGCCGCCGCCTGCGTCTTGGCTTTCCTAGTGGGGGGAGTGGTGGTCCGTCAACTGGATAACCCCGACCGGACCACCGAACAACAACTTGTGGTCGCCCAGCGGGATGCCCTGGAAATTATCGGCTCTCCCACCTCCGTGATCATCGCAATGAACGCGACGGCCGAGTTCGGGGGTGCCTACGGCAAGGCTTTCGTTTCAGCCGACCGGGGAAAGGCGGCGGTTGTCGTTTCCGGGCTGGAAGAGCCGGGCGACGATGTCTACACCCTTTGGTTGATAGCCGGGGGAGATCCGAGGCCGGTTGCCGACTTCGTCCCTGAGGACGGGATCCGAACGATTTTGGTGAACACGCCCGTTGGGTCGGAGGAGACCCTGGCCGTCACCCGGGAACCCAACCCCGGCAACACCACCCCGCAGGGTCCGGTGATCATGGCGTCTATCCGGGCTTAAATCGGCCCCGGGGGTAGGGGCTTAGGCGGTTCCCACCCGGCTGAGCCAGCGGTCGGGTTGCGCCAGTTCTCCCAGGTCTGGAAGGTTCTCGGGCTTTACCCACAGACGTTCCAAGCCCCCGGCGGATGCGATGGCGCTGACAAAACGCTGGCCCCGGCGCTGCTGTTCGTTGCCCAGGTCGAGCCCGAACATCTTTTCCATCATCCGTTCGGGCGAGGACCGTTCCGCCCGCCGGCGCGTCATGCCCTCGGAGATCTTGTCGAAGGATTCGGTCAAACCCGATCCGGCCTTCCGAAGCACCCAGTCGCCGTATCCCTCGGCCGCGCTGGTAAAGCACAAGATTCTTTCGACCAGCACCTCTTGGGCGGGGGATCGTAGCAGCGGAAACAGGTCCTCCGGCCGTTGCAGGATGGTGCTTAATTCCGATGGGTCGGACAGGTTGCCGAAGCGGGATGCCAATTGGGACGAGTCGATTTCCGCGGCGTCCATGTACTGCTCGACCAAACCGATCAGATAGGGATGCATCCAGGACACCGCTTGAAAGTGGATTTCATGGGCCACCTCGTGAATGGCCAGCCACATGCGAAATTCCCTGGGGGGGACCTGAAGATCCTGCTCGACTTCCAAGACGTTGGGGTAGTTGAAGTAGAGGCGGCCGGCCTTGGTCCTCGGCAGGCACAGGTCCCACATGCCCAATCCCTTGTGAGAGAGGTAGCCGACCACCAGCCCGACCTGAGATCCCATTAAGAAGGGGCTGATCGCTCCCACCAGGGGCCCTGCGGGCCCGGCGCCGATCCCGGCACCCGCGTTGTCCCTCAACTTGGATGCCAGCCGTTCAACGAGTGGCTTGAGAGCATCCAGGTTCACCTGGGACCACTGGCTGCGCCATAGGAGCCGGACATCGGTGACACCTTGAACCGGCCCGAGACCGGTGTGGCCGACCACCGCCAGTTCGGCAATACGGCATGCCTGCTGGAACTCCTCGATGTCGCCTGCCGACGGTTTGCTGCTTCGGGTGCCGGAAGCGGCTACCGCCTCGGAGATCTCAGCGGCGATTTTCCAATCCACCGGTCCGGACTGCCCCCGCAGGGCGTTGTTGATCTCACGAAACAGCGGGATCTGCAGGAGCCGGCGGGTCAGCTCGGAGTTGTCGATGCCTTCCATTCACCTAGTTTGTCATTCCTCAGAAACCAGTTGATGCAACCTGGGAGGCGTAGGGATAAAATGTCGGTTGTTCCAAATCCGCAAACCTGTACACTTCAGCTCTGCAGAAGGAATTGGACACCAGAGAGGGGGAAATTTCCGGTGGACCTCGTCAACCCGGTATTTTGGATTATCTTGTGTGTGTTGGGCCTGGCTTACGTTCTGGCACTGGCACTGCGCAACTAGTCAAAGTCTTTATAGATTTTTAAACGGAGCACCGGTTAGCCGGTGCTCCTTTTTATTCGCCAATCGCCTCAATGGTTCCCGAATTCACCAGGGGTTCGGTTACTCTAGGCCTCACTAGCGCTGGCCTAGAAAGAAGTTTCCCGGAGGAACCAATTGGCCTATCTCATCTTTGCCGTTGTAATGGCCACCGCCCTCATTGGGTATCTGTCGATGAGGATGAAGACCCCCAACGATCCCGCCAAATCGGTCGACTCGTTCCAGCGCGCCATCAAAGCTCTCGCCCCGGAAGGGGAAGGTAAGGACCGCAAAGTAAGCTGATCGGAGCACACAAATGGGCCGCGACCTGGCGATAGACCTGGGTACTGCCAACACCCTGATCTACGCGAGCGGCCAGGGGATCGTGCTCAACGAGCCAACGGTTATAGCCCTCAATCGAGAGAACAATCAGGTCCTGGCCGTAGGCCAGGAGGCGTGGCGCATGATCGGGCGCACCCCCGGATACATCGTGGCCGAACGGCCCTTGAGGCGGGGCGCCATCAGTGATTTCGACATAACCGAGCGTTACATCCACCTTTTGATGCAGAAGGTCGGCGTCCGGAAGATGGCGCGAACCAAGGTGCTTATCGCCATACCCTCGGCAATCACCGGAGTGGAGCGCAGGGCAGTTCAAGATGCGGCACTCGCCGCCGGAGCCCGCACCGTGTACCTGATCGAGGAACCGGTAGCTGCAGCGATCGGCGCAGGCCTTCCCATCCAGGAACCGACGGGCAACTTCATCGTCGACATTGGAGGCGGTACCAGCGAGGTCGGAGTGCTGGCCATGGGAGGGGTTGTGGTCAACAAATCCATCCGGGTGGGAGGGTTCGACATTGACGACGCCATCGCCCGGCACATCCGCAAGGAGTACGCGATTGTTGTTGGGGAGCGCACCGCCGAACAAATCAAGATAGCGATCGGTTCCGCCTTTCCTCTCGCCGTTGAAGAAAAGGCGGAGATCAAGGGCCGGGACCTGGCGACGGGAATGCCGAAGACCCTGAAGATTTCGTCGGAGGAAATCCGGGAGGCCATTTCCGAGCCGGTGTCACAGATAGTTGAAGCGGTGGTGTCGGCACTCGCGGAGACGCCGCCGGAACTGGGTCAGGACATCATGGATCGGGGAATAGCTCTCACCGGCGGAAGTGGGATGCTGAGAGGACTGGACATGAGGATTGCGGAGGAGTGCGACGTGCCCGTTCACCTGACCGACAGGCCGCTGGAGTGTGTGGTTTTCGGAGCCGGCAAGTGCCTGGAGACCATGCACCTGCTGAAGGACATGTTCGCGTCAACGAGTCCCTGACCGGAATCCCCACTCGATGAGACGTCAAATGGCGCAGCGCGCGCCGGTGCTGAGGGCACAGGGGCAGTGACCGAGCTCAACTGGGTCGATCTGGTCATCCTGACCCTGGTCGCGGTTTCCGCGCTTCACGGTTTTCTTCAGGGGGCGGCGGTTCAGGTCTTCTCCTATGCAGGATTCATCCTTGGGTTGGTCCTGGGCGCCAAGTTGGGGCCGATCTTCGGGGACCTGGTAGACAACCCTGGGCTGCGTATCGCGGTGGTGGTTGCGACTCTGTTCGGTGTCGCTTCGCTGGTCGGGACGGTCGGCAAGTTTATCGGCGCCAAGGCCACTTGGGCGGTACCCAAAGCCTCCCCTTTGGGGGTGGTCAACTCGGTGGGTGGCCTCGGGGTTGCGGTGCTGGTCACGCTGCTGAGTACCTGGCTGATTGGCGGGATGCTGGCTCAAGTCGGTCTGGGTGCGGTGTCGCCTGCGTTCCAAGAATCCAAGGTAATGCGGGGCCTGACCGACAAACTGCCGCCGGCGCCATCGGTGTTTTCAACAATTCAACGAAGTCTGCTCCCGTCGGGCTTCCCTCCGGTATTCGCCGAGCTGGAACCCTCACCCGCCCCGGCGGTCCCGCTGACCGGGATTCCGAATTTGGACGGTGTCGTTGCCTCAGTCCGTCCGAGTGTCCTCAAGATCACGTCGTTGGGTTGCGGGAGGCAGACTTCGGGTTCGGGCTTTGTGGCCGCCCCCGGTTTGGTGGTGACCAACGCGCACGTTGTGGCGGGGGTGGACCGTCCGACGGTGACCGACTCCGCCGGTTCTCACCGGACTTCGGTAGTCCTGTTCGACCCGGAGTTGGACCTGGCGATCCTTCGGACCACCGGCCTAATCGGGAGTCCCCTCGCCATCCAGAGAGGAATCGCCCCACGGGGAGAACAAGGGGCTGCGCTGGGTTTCCCGGGCGGCGGGCCCTTCTCGGTAACCGCCGGTGCGGTGCGGGACCTGTTCCGGGGGGCCGTGGGCCGGGATATCTACAGTCGAGAACTGGTCTCCCGTGACGTCCTTCAACTGGACGCCGAGGTTCACCCCGGGAACTCGGGCGGGCCGTTCGTCAACGCACAGGGCGATGTTACGGGGGTCATATTTGCGTCTTCGCTGGTCAACCCCAAAATTTCCTACGCCCTCACCGGCTCCGAGGTAGCTTCCCGGGTTGACCGGGCCCGGTCCCTCAGTGCCGGCGTGGATACCGGTCCGTGCACGCACTAGGTTCCGGCGCCACCAAGAATCTGCGGCGCCAGATGTGGTGGTTGAGAGCCACCCGGTGGTTCGTACTTACCTCTTTTGTTGCAACGGCTGTCGTTCTGGGCATGTTCGTCAAGTTGCCGCTGCTGGTCCTGGAGCCCGGTCCGGCGCCCGATGTGGCGAAGCGGACCCGGATATCGGCCGAGACCTACCCATCGGAAGGCTCTATTCACCTGACCACTGCCCAGGTGAAAGTCCCAGAGGGTGCGACCGGCAGCCAGATCCTGCAGGCGATCTTTGACCCGGACAAGATTGTCTACCCGCGAGAGTCGATCTACCCGTCGGACGAATCGCCGGAGCACACCGAGTCCATCCAAGCGGCGCAGATGACGCAAAGTGAACTGGAAGCGGCGGTGGCCGCGCTGAGCGAGTTGGGTATGCCATATAGGTCGGAGGGAGTTTTTGTCTCGACGATCTCGGAGGACTCCCCGGCGGCTGACAAGCTGATTGCGGGCGACGTGATCACTGCCATCGACTCAACGCCGGTGTTGCTGGTTGAGGAGTTGCGCGCCGAGTTGGCGGGCCGCGCGCCGGGAGCAACCGTTCGGCTAGACGTGGTGCGCGATGGCAAAATGCGCTCTCTTGCCGTGAAAACTACCGATCCGGCCGAGGGCAGGGACGGTGCGGGCTTGGGAGCCACACTGGTCCAGTACCGCAAGGCTCCTATCGAGGTGTCGATCTCCAGCAAGGACATAGGTGGTCCTTCGGCCGGCCTTATCTACGCGCTGTCGATCTACGACCGTCTGGTCCCGGAAGACCTGACCGGGGGCCGGACGATAGCCGGGACAGGAACCATCGGCAACGCCGACGAACGCAGCGGGATAGTGGGTGCGGTCGGTTCGGTCTCCTTAAAAGTAAAGGGGGCGAGACTTATAGGGGCCGACGTCTTCTTAGTGCCCAAGGGCGAAGCCGATGAAGCCCGCCAGGCTGCCGGCTCGGACATGGATGTAATCGGGGTCTCCACGCTCAAAGAGGCCATCGCCGAGCTCAGGAAGCTGCCGCCTACAAAAATCGCTCAAAAAAATGCTTAACAAAATGCGGATGGTGCCGAAGTACTTGCGCGCTTCCGATCAAAGCGTAGATTGACGCGATGGATCTACTGCCGGCTCCATTCCATTTCGCAGCCACATTCCTGGTAACCGTTGCAGCATTAGGGGGTACCTGGGTCACTGTCTACCGGCCGCAGTACGTGCCGGACGGTTCGGCGCGCCGGTTCCTGTTCGGCGCCGGCTGGCTCCTGCTGGCGCTCGGGGAACTGCTCCACGGATCGCTGATCGCCGCCTCCGAACAAAATTTGGCCGCTCTGGGATTTCGCATGGCGGCCTACGTGTTGTTGGTGGCCGGACTCCGGCCGCTGGCACTCGGGAAACCTCGCCAGCCGGAGCCCTCAGAGGACAGCGCCCCGGTCTCCTCCGCCCTGCCCGGGGCGGGGCCCACCCTCCTAACTGCCCGCCCGCCCGTGGTTCCTGCGGTGCGGCGCCTGATCCTCGCGTTGGCCCTTTTTGCGGCTTCGGAAGTCTTTTTTATGACCGTCGACAGCCTGAGCACCGATCCACCCGGCGGTTTCTGGTTCCTGGTTCACGGCCTTCGGCTGGCGGGGGGACTGGCGGTACTGGCGTGGCTCGGACAGGTGGTCCGCACCTCCATTCAGGCTCGGGTCGTAGCTGTCTTTATCGGTCTGATGCTGGTTGTGGTGGTCGCCATATCCGGGTCGATGACCCAGGTCTTCACCAACAATTTCACCCGTGAGCTACTCAACCGAGCCCAACGGGAGGGTGAGGTGCAGCAACGGATTCTTGCCGGGGTAATGGAGGAGTCGAAAAGCCAGGCCCAGCAGGTGTCCCGCAGCGAAAGCGTCCGGCAGGTGTTTTCGACCCGGCCGGCCGCGATCAAGCAGGTCCTTGAACGGCTCCAGGGTCCCGGCCAGGTTTTCGATACCGCCGACTTCATGGCCGCACTGGACACCCAGGGGGCCCTGTTGGCGGTATCGGCGGCTGGACCCGGAGGCACCGACACGCTTGCCGTGGCCGATGCGCTGAACCTGGTGGGGACCGAGATTGTCCAGAGTGCGGTGGTCCGTGGCGACACCGGAGAGTCGGTGGATACCTTGGGGCCGGGCAAAATTGCGGCCATCGGGGTGGCCCCGGTTTTCAACCTGGAGAACTCGGAGAAGGTTGGTGTCCTGGTGGCCGGACGCTTGATCGACCTGGAATACCTACAGGAGCAGAGGTCGGAGGGCGAGGTGTTCCTGATCAACAAGTCCCGGGTCCTCGCCAGTACCACCGAGGTTAGCGACGGCATCATCCCGACGGAGCGCAGCGCCGTCCAGACCCTGTTCGAGAATGGCAGGCGGATCTCCATCCTTTCCCGGGTCGGCCAGACGGAACGTTTTAACTCCTATGTCCCGTTGAACAGGGGCGACGAGGTCATCGGCGCTCTTGTTTTCAGCACCCCCTCCGGCGTCATCGGGTTGGAACAACAGAACCTGGCCGCCCCTCTGTTCTTTATCGCCCTGTGGGCCTCCGCCATGGGAGTGGGTTTGTCGTTGTTGTTCGGAACCCGGATCACCCAGCCCATCCGTGACCTGACCGAGGCGGCCGATCGGGTCCGGGAAGGGGATCTCACGGCGAGGGTCTCACCGAAGACGTTTGACGAAGTTGGTGTGTTGGGGGAGACCTTCGACCAAATGACTGTTTCCCTGGCGCAGTTGACCCGCGACCTGCGGGACACTGCCGATGAGCAGGTGGAGTTGAGGCGCCGGCTGGAGACCATTCTGCAGTCCATGACCGACGGGGTGGTGGCCGTCAACAACCACGGGATAATCGTGGCGTTCAACCGGGAGGCTGAACGGATCCTGGAGGTTTCCCAGTCGCAGGCCGTAGGCAGCAACGTAAGAAAGATTCTTGAACTCCGTGACCCGGCGGGAAATCCGGTATCTCCGTCAATCTACGATCTGCAAACGGGGTCGGTCAGTGGCACGGTGGCCAACCTGAGAAGCGGTGTGTCTCGCCCGGTAGTGGTGACGTCCGCCCCAATTGCAGATGAGGGCGGTGAGGTGTTGGGCGCGGTCGCAGTTTTGCGTGACCTCACCCGAGAGGTCGAAATAGAGAAGATGAAAACCGAGTTCTTGGCCAATATCTCGCACGAACTGAGGACGCCGATCACCCCGATCAAGGGTTATTCGGACCTGCTCAGGCGCCGCGAGGTGCCCCGGGAACAGCAGGTGACGTTCCTGGAGGGCATCTTGTCGTCGGCCGAACGGCTGGAGAGGATCGTTGAGATGCTCGTGGACTTCTCCGCCATGGAGGCCGGGCGGCTTTCCCCGAACAAGGTGGCGGTGGACTTCGACCAAATAACTGCGGAGCTGGTTGAAAAATGGTCTCAGACCTCCCCCAACCACCGGTTTGAGCGAACCGGCTTTTCTACGATCCCCCAGGTGGAGGTCGACCGACGGTTGGTGCCCTTGGCGATCAGCGAACTAGTGGACAACGCGGTGAAGTTCAGTCCCAAGGGCGGAAGGGTCCTGCTGGCGGCCGAGCTGAGCAGGAACGGCGGGGGGAGCGGCTCGGTGCGGATCTCGGTCAAAGACGAAGGAATCGGCATCGATGAGAAGCAGTTGTCGAAGATTGGCCAGAACTTTGTGCAGGCCGACGGAAGCGAAACGCGGGCCTACGGCGGCCTGGGGCTGGGCCTGGCCTATGTGCGCCGGATTGCCGAAGGCCACGGTGGTCGCCTGGAGGTGCAGAGCGAACCGGATAAGGGGTCCTGTTTTACGTTGGTGTTCCCCGCCGGCCGGGTTCCCGGTGGGAATGTGAGAGAAGTTTTTGGGCGTAAATAAAACCGGCAGGGCGCTGGCCCTCACGCTTGTCTTGGCCGTGATGCTGGGAGGGGCCTGCTCGAGCCTTGGTTCAGGCGATCGTCAAGGGACTGTAGGGAGCATCGAAGCGGTGGTCGGCTCGGTGGGGCTGGTCCGCGAGGGAAAGGCCGTTGAAGCTGCCCCCGGAGTGGACCTGCTGGATGGTGACCGGCTCACGGTGGAGGCACCGAGCAGCGTTGATTTCATCATGGACGGAGCGGGGGAGTACCGGCTGGTGGCGGGCCGGGTTCTGGTAGGTCCGGCGGGGAAGCTGGAGGTATCGGACGGCACCCTTCAGATCAGCTCGGATCAGCCGGTCCGGGCGGAGCTTGAAGGGCTGGGGATCTCATTTTCCGGAGGAACCGTGCGGCTGGACCAATCCGGCGACTCCTCCAGGCTGGCGGCCTACGAGGTCCAGGATCTCGAGCTCGCCACGGGTCCCAATAAGATTCCCGTTCCGCAGCTGTGGCAGGTGTCGATTTCAGGGGACGGCACACCCGACCTTGCTCAGCCCCTGCAGTTCAGCCGCGACGATGCCCTGGACTCGGCGAATCTCGCCCATGCCATCGAAGTAGACGGCAAGCTCATGAACCTGTTGCGAGGCTTGGAGCCGCAACTGGCCGCCACCGACGGGTCTGCGCTCGCCGGCCACCTTGCTTTGGCCGGCATCAGTCCCGAGACCGTGGAGCGGATCAGCGTCGCCAGCCGTTCCGATCAGTTGATGGGCCTGGCTTTCGCCCGTGAGTGGAAGAAGGGCGAGCCTTCAAGCCTGGTGAAAGGATTCGAGCAGGCGACGGCGTTACGGGTTCTGGGTGCGACCTGGGGTCTGGTTGCCCAGAACTTCGGGGTGGATGCCGATGGTCTGGTGGCCGGGCTGCAGAGCGAAATCAACGCGGTGTTTTTCCCCACCGGACGAAATGAAGGGGACCCGCTGGTTCCCGGCCCACCCCCGTCCCGGCAGCCCACCCCCGGTCCCGGCCCACCGGCTCAACCGACGCCTCCGCCGGCTTCCGGTCCGGCCCCCGCGCCGCCGCCGGCACCGGTGCCCGTACCTGCTCCGTCGCCGTCGCCAACCGGACTCCTGGGGCCCGTGCTTGACCCACTCAGGCCCCTGCTGCCGGGCGAGTTGGAAGCCATCATCGATGAGCTCTACGGGTTGGTGCACGGCATCCTTCCCATCCTCTAGGGCACTGGAGAGTGCTTTAAACCGTCCTACCCAACCGTTAGTCTTTCTCAATCTCCCTCCCACCTGTTCTGAGTTCGGAAAGTCGCCATGGATCCTGAAGAGATCGAAAATCGCCAGTTCATAGTCACGCTCAGGGGTTATGCGCGGGACGAAGTCGACTCTTTCCGCGAAGAAGTCGCCCAAGAAATCAAGATCCTGCGCAAGCAATTGACCAAGGCGACTTCCGAGTTGAGTCACTCCAACGCCGAACTGGCCAAGTCCCGCACGCAACTAGGGGACCTGAATGTTCAACTGGACGAGGTCAACGCCAGGCTGGCGGTCGCCGAACAACCACGCGAGGAGCCGGAGCCGGCAACCCGCCCCGAGCCTCCCAAGACGACTCAAGCTGAGGACCGGGCATCGGCGTTCAAGCTGGTTGGTCAGGAGACCGAACGAATCCTCCTGGCCGCCGAACAGGCGGCCGAACAGCTCCACGAGCGGGCGATGAAGGAATCTGCCGAGATCATGACCGATGCCCGGCTGAAGGCGCAGAGGACCATGGAGGAGTTGGCGGCGGCTCGTCGTGCCGCAGAAGAAGACTTTGCCGGGATCAAAGAGTCTCGGAACATGGTGGCTTCTCAACTGGAAGACATTCGGAGGCGGTTGGAGGAGACGATTTCCCGGCTCCGGGTGCCGGTCGAGTTGCCCGGACCCAAAACGGTATCGAGATTCCGCCAGCGGCCGGAGGGGTCGGAGAAGGATCAGCAGCAACCGGGCCGAATGCCCGAGTCGAGCGGCTGGCAACTGCAGAATCGGGAGCAGGAAGCCGCGGTCGAACTCCAATCGCGCCAAAACGCCCACCGGGCAGAGGTCGAGCGCCGGGAAAACGAGTTGCGTTCGGTGCAGGCCGAAGCCCGCAAAGCCCAACAGGCGGCGGATATGCAAGCTGCGGTAACCGCCGCTCGGGAGGCCGACCGCCTCAAAGCCGAACGCTCCCGGTCGGCCGAAGAAGCGGCACGAGCCAAAGCTGAGGAGGCTGCCCGCGCCAAGGGCCAAGAGGCCGCCCGAGCCAGGGCAGAAGAGGCGGCTCGCGCCAAGGCAGAAGAAGCGGCTCGCGTCAAAGCAGAAGTAGCGGCTCGCGTCAAAGCAGAAGTAGCTGCTCGTGCGAAGGCGGAAGAAGCTGCCCGTGCGAAGGCGGAAGAAGCGGCCAGAGCCAAGGCAGAAGCGGTCGAACGTGCCAAGGCAGAAGAAGCCGCTCGTGCGAAAGCCGAGGAGGCTGCTCGCGCCAGGGCAGAAGAAGCGGCTAGCGCAAAGGCAGAAGAAGCGGCCCGTGCCAAAGCGGAAAAGGCCGCCAGGGCGGAGTCAGCGCGTCCCGAGGCGGAGGCGGCCCGGCCGGAGGCCGGGCAGGACCAGACGTCGGCAAAGAAGCCCAAGAATGGTGGAACCGAGAAGCCGAAAGACCAGGATCCGGCCCCCGAGGGCGGATCGTCCCTCGATGACCTGCTGGCAGAGATTCGCCGCAAGCGGGAAGAAGAGGAACGACAGGCCAACCCTCAGCCGCAGTTGACCCCGTCCGTCACTTCAAACGAACAGATTCTTCGGCGCCGTGAGGCCCTCGGAGACCTCCCGGCCCAGACGGCACGCCGCCTGAAGCGGCTTTTGCAGGAAGAACACAATGATCTGCTCGATCGGATGAGGGTCCAAAAGGGCAAGGGGACCGCAGACGACAACCTGGCCCCCAAAGATGAACAGCTCAACCGGTTTGCCGCAGGACTCGGAGAAGCTCTCGATCAGGCGTTCTCTGAAGGCCGCAAGGTCGGAGGAGCCGGCGGAGGCGCGGATTCTTCGGCGGTGGTAGCCAGGCTCCTGAGTCGTCAGGTCCTGAACCCGCTTCGGACCGAAGTCTTGAAGGCGATCGCGTCCGGGCTCGAGGTAGCGGAGTCGGCGCCTGCTTTGAGCGAGCGAGCCAATGACGTCTTCCGGGTGTGGAAAGGGGTCCGGACCCAGCTCTTGGGGGAAGGGATCTCCTATGCGGCCTACCACCAAGGCCTTGTCGACGCCTGGGGTGCGGAGTCCGGCGCCAACAAGTCATGGATCCTGTCGGAGGAAGAAAGCGAGTGCCCGGGCGATGTCTGCCGCAAGAACGCCGACGCAGGCCCGGTGTCCCTGAAAACGCCGTTCCCAAGCGGACATCTGGCGCCTCCGGCTCACGGCGGTTGCACCTGCACCCTTGGAAGCGCCTGACCTCTGCGCTGTCATCGGGCTCCGAAGTGTAGTTTTGGTCATAAAGGCTAAGCTGGTGCTGCAATGGTGATCAAGATGCCCGCCTCCAACAACGCACGGAGGATCCGCGTCAGCTTCTTGGTCCTTTTCTTCTTCCTGATCATCTCCATCTCGGCGGCCGTGGGTCTCTACACGGAATTGTTGTGGTTCAAAGAGGTGGGATTTCAGCAGGTTTTCTGGAAGGTCCTTACTTCGAGGGTTGTCCTCGTAGCGGCATTCGGTCTGACCTTCGCAATTCTGTGCCTGGTCAACCTTTTGGTAGTGGGACGGGCCGTGCCGGCCGTACGAGTCCCCAGCGGGGACCAGGATGATCCGTTCGAACGCTTCCGGGAGGCGTTCTTGCCCTTCTCCCGTTGGATCCCAATCGGGATTAGTGCGTTCCTCGGCCTGCTCTTCTCGCTCAGGATGGCGCCCATGTGGGATCGATTCCTGCTGGCCAAGAACGCAGTGCCGTTCGACGCAGTCGACCCCATTTTCAACAGGGATATCGGCTTTTTTATGTTCCGCCTGCCGCTGTATCAGATCATTTATGCGTGGTCGTTCTCGGCGCTGGTAGTGGTCACGCTGATCGTCACCGGGGCCTACTACTTCACCGGAGCGATCCGGCCCCAGGCGGCAATCGACCGGGTGTCGCCGCAGGTCAAGGTGCACTTGTCCGTGCTTATCGGTCTGGCCGCCCTCTTGCGGGCCTGGGGTTACCGGATCAACCAGTACGAGTTGGTCTACTCAATCCGGGGCACCGTCGGCGGTGCGTCTTTCACCGACATCAACGCCGAATTGCCGGCCCTCAAGCTCCTGGTTGCGATCTCGATAATCAGTGCCGTCCTGTTCCTGGTCAACATCCGGTTCCGCGGCTGGACACTCCCGCTGATCGGCGTCGGGTTGTGGCTGTTGACCTCGGTGCTTGCCGCGGGCCTGTTCCCATTCGTGATCCAGCGGTTCCAGGTTGAGCCGGCAGAACTCCAGAAGGAGCGGCCGTTCATCGAGCGGAACATCAACGCCACCCGGGCGGCGTTCGGGCTGGAGGATATGAAGGTTCAGGAGTTCCCCATCGAACCGGGGTTGAGCGCCGAGAGTGTGGCGGAGAACCAGACCACACTGAACAACATTCGCCTTTGGGATCCCCAAACCCTGATGAGCGCCTATCGCCAACTCCAGGAGATCCGGACCTACTACAAGTTTCAGGACGTGGACGTCGACCGGTATGACCTGGAGCCGCAGCGCAGGCAACTGATGCTGGCGTTGAGAGAGTTGGACGTCACCAGCCTGCAGAACCGATCCTGGTTGAACGACCACCTTGTCTACACCCACGGCTACGGCGCAGTCGCCAGCCCAACCAACGAGAGCACCGGCGAGGGTGGACCGAACCTTTTGTTGCAGGACATCCCTCCGACTTCGGATGCACCCCTGCTCAAGCTGGACCAACCCGGAATCTACTTCGGCGAAGGCCCCGCCACCTACTCGATTGTCAACACCGAGCAGGAGGAGTTGGACTACACGGCTCCCGAGGGGAACGAGACGACGGTTTACAGCGGAAAGGCCGGGGTCCCGCTGGAGCACCTGGCCCGCCGCCTGGCGTTCGCCTGGCGCTTCCGGGACGTGAACCTGGCAATCAGCGGTTTGATCGACAGTGACTCACGGGTGATTTTCAACCGGGACATCAGGGATCGGGTCCGCAAGGCGGCGCCTTTCCTGGAGCTCGACGGTGACCCCTACGCGGTGGTTTCCGAGGGCAAGATCATGTGGATCCTGGACGCTTACACGGTGTCGAACATGTACCCCTACTCGCAAAGCGTGCCGCTCAACGAGAGGACCAGGGTCCGGGGCGGAGTCAACGACGGCAGCGCCAGCATCATTGGAACCGAAAACTACATCCGCAACTCGGTCAAGGTGACCCTGGACGCCTACGACGGGACGATGAGCCTGTATATCTGGGACGACGAAGATCCGCTCATCCAGGCCTGGGCCAAAGCGTTCCCGGACCTGTTCCTGGATGGCGACAAGATGCCTGAAGACCTCCGCAAACACGTCCGCTACCCGGAGGACCTCTTCCGCATCCAGGCATTCGTTTACCAGCGCTACCACATGACCGATTCAACCGACTTCTATCAGCGTGAAGACGAGTGGGTTATCCCGGAGAACCCCATGCGGGGAACCGGGGCGCCGGCAGCCACCACAGCCGAGCTCGAGCCTTACTACGTGTTGATGCGGTTGCCGGACACCGAGCAGGAAGAGTACGTGATGATCCTGCCGATGAACCCGCGCAACCGGCCGAACATGGTGTCGTTGTTGGCGGCGAAGTCGGACCCCGAAGACTTCGGGCAGTTGGCCGACTTCCGGTTCCCCAAGGGGGTCCAGACCGGTGGCGTCGGGCAGATCCACTCCCGGATCAACGCCAACGAGGAGATCTCCCGGACCATTACCTTGTTGGAACAAAGCGGTTCAGACGTGATTCTGGGCAACCTGCTGGTGATTCCGGTAGGCAAATCCATCCTGTATTCGCAGCCGCTGTTCCTGCAGGCAAGCAACAACGCCATCCCCGAATTGAAATACGTGATCCTTGCCACCGGCGACCAGGTGAAGATGGCGCCGACCCTCGAACAAGCGCTCCAGGCGCTGCTGGAGGACGCCCCCACGGTTATTACCGAACCGGATGCGCCGCCCGCCCCGCCGGTTCCTCCGGCTACGCCCACGCCTCCGGCGGCCACCCCCGAGCCGGGGGCCACCCCCGACCCGGGGACCACTCAGACCCAGGAGGAGCTGTTGAAGACGGCAGCGGACGCGCTGGGTGCCGCGGAAGCGGCGGCCCGCAACGGCGACTGGGCAACCTACGGAACCGAGCTTCAGCGGGCGAAAGATGCTCTGCAGAAGGCTCGGAATCCGTAGGGCCAGCATCCGGGGATAGAGGTCCCAATGGGCCGCGCGGACGAAATCGTGGGGACCCTGGGCCTCCAGCCCCACCCCGAGGGCGGGTGGTTCCGGGAGATCCACCGGTCGCCGATGGCCACGGTTATCTACTTCCTCTTGCGAGCTGGGGAGTTCAGCCGGTGGCACCGGGTCCGCAGTTCCGATGAGGTCTGGCAGTTGGTGGAGGGGGACTCCCTGCAGCTTCTCGCGATCGATCCTGAGATGCAGAGGCTGTGCTGCGGTCACCTGGAGCCGGTCTCGGCCTCGGGCGGTCCGGTATCGATTGTGGCCGCCGGTTGGTGGCAGGC
>JAJCYE010000022.1 GCA_029263075.1 Actinomycetes bacterium | reverse complement strand
CCTCTTTGAGCAGTACTCCGATCACAGTCATGGTCCAGCGGCTGTCGACAACATCGTCCACCAGCAGTACCGGGCCCGAAGGGACGTTGCCGGAAATCTCGAAAGCATCGGCCACGTTCAGGTACTGCTGCGCACTGTTGTACATATCGGTTTGGGCGAGGCCGTTTCGTTTTTTGTCGACGACCGCGTGAAGCGGGAGATCCAGTTGTTGCGCCAGGCGTTCGGCGAAACCGGCGACCAGCCCCTCGACGCTGAAAGAAGGTACGAAGGTCACCCAACAGGGTGCCGGTTGTGGTCCCCAAGCCCTAACCGAACGGACCGATGCCTCAACCAAGGCGTCGTGGAACTTGTGATCCAGGGTCTTACCTTTCCGGACCAGACCGCCCCAGCCCCCGTCGCCCCACTCCGAAAGGGCCCGGCCGGTTTCCAGGCGGCTGCCGGGTGCGATCTTGCCCGAACGCAGACCCGTCCCGGACGGCCACTGCTTGCGGGGCTCTATCGTTATCGGCTGCTGGCGCAGATAATCGGAAGCCTCCCGGGCCAGATCAGGGTTGATTTCGATTTCAAGCAGTGGTCCGGCGCAGTTCCGGCAGATGCCGCACGGCCCGGCACCCGGGTCGTCCAATTGCCGCCCCAAAAACTCCATCAGGCAACCCGTGTAGTCCCGGTACTCGGTCATCACCCTTTGTTCCCGGCGCCGGGCTGCGGTTACCCCGCTGAACCTCTCCTCAGGGTAGACCCAGGGTTGCTTGGTCCGGCGGTACCGGCCACCGGTGTGTTCCACGGCTCCCTCAACCTCCAGCACCTTCATCATCTGGGTCAACCGGGTGCGCCCCAGGTTCACCTGGGACTCCAGGTGCGCCATGCTCACCGGCGTTCCGGCCTGCTCCAGGATAGAAACCACCTCCTCGGCCACGGCCCTCGGCGGGAACGCGGTTTTGATGAACCAGTCTTGGATCTGCCGGTCCTCTTCGCCGGCCAGCAGGATCCCCCAAGACCGATCCAGGGCTCGTCCGGCGCGCCCGACCTGCTGGTAGTAGGCGATGGGAGAGCCCGGTGACTGGAAGTGGATGACGAAGGAGAGGTCCGGTTTGTCGAACCCCATACCCAGCGCCGACGTCGCAATCACTGCCTTGACCCGGTTGTTCAGCAGATCTTGCTCGGTGGTTTCCCGGTCCGGGGCCTCGCCGTCGCCGTGGTAGGCGGCCACCTTGATCCCATGCCGCTGCAGCCAGGCGGTCACCCGGTCGACATCCCGGATGGTCAGGCAGTACACGATGCCGGTCCCCGGCAGGTCGTTCAACGCCTGAACCAGCCAGGCCAGCCGCTGGGCAGGGTCCGGCATCCGCAGCACATCCAATTGCAGGCCGCCCCGAGCCAGGCCTCCCCGGTGCAGGACCAGGGAGCTGCCCAGCTGTCCGGCAACGTCCTCAACTACCCGGTTGTTGGCGGTGGCGGTGGTACCGACCACCGGGATGCCGGCCGGGAGCCGGTCCAAGATGTGCCTGATCCGCAGGTAGTCCGGCCGGAAATCATGACCCCAGTCGCTGATGCAGTGGATCTCGTCGATAACCACCAGGCCTATCCGGCTGCCGATCACCGGCATCACCTGCTCCTGGAACCGCCGGTTGGCGAAACGTTCCGGCGCGATCAGCAGCAGGTCGACCGAGTCCTCGGCGATCGCCGCCTCCACCCGCTCCCACTCCTCGGCGTTCGAACTGTTGATGGTGACCGCCCGGACCCCGAGGCGGGAAGCCATGGCGATCTGGTTGCGCATCAGGGCGAGGAGCGGCGAAACCAAAATGGTGGGCCCGGCCCCGCCTTCGCGCAGGATTTTCGTGGTGATCAGGTAGACGGCGCTCTTGCCCCATCCGGTCCGCTGGACGACAAGCACCCTCCCCCGGTCTTCGGCCAGCGCCCGGATGGCCTCCAACTGGCCTTCCCGGAATCCGGCGTCGCTCCCGGTTAGCTCGTGAAGCAGTTCGAGTGCTCGGGCGGTAACCGTCGATTCGTTCATGGTCCCATCGTAGGGCCAGGGGGTGACAGCGCAGCCGGTACGGGAAACGTTGTTGCCGTGACCTCCGGGTTCGGAGGGTGGGGCGGGGTGCAAAATTCAGTTAAGTTGGTTCCATGAACTCAATCTTGGGGGACTGGCCCCCGGTTGATCCGCTGGACCTGAAGGCCGGCTTGGAACACTTCGCCAAGGTCGCAGGCGTCAATCTCGAAACCGACCCCTACGGGGCGGTTTTCGGCGCGATGTTCGACTATTACGCCGAGGTCCGGGTCAACGGGTGTGACCCGGGAAACGATGAGGATCTGTTGCTCCTCGACTGGGGTAGTTACGACTGGGGCAGCGGACGGGCCTACGAAGTCGACCTCTCCCGGCAGGTCATGGTCCCGGGGGGCGGCGAGGAGGATGTCATCGACCTCCACATCGTCTACCGCTTTCCCAACGAGGGCGATCTGGCCAAGATCCCCGTGGGCAACGACTGGTGGGGTTCCCCGTCGAAGGTCACCGAGTTTTCCGAGGCCCTGGTGGACAACCCTGCCCTGGTTGCCGTCGGTGACGCGGAGGCGCTTTCGGTGGAGATCTACCTGGAAACAGTAGGCGTCAAGTAGTCCGGTGGAGTTCCGGTTCCACCACACCGCCCTAAGTGTCTCCGACCTGGAGGCCTCCAAAACGTTCTACTCCCAGCTCGGGTTCGAGCCGGCAATGGACTGGATCGACCCCTCCGGCAGTCCCAAAATCTCTCACATGGCACTGGGACCGGTTTTGCTCGAGCTGTTCAGTTTTGCCGGCTGCCGGCCGGCGCCGGAGTCGGCGGACCGGCTGGAAACCGACCTTCCCCGCATAGGCTCGAAACACTTCGCCCTGCAGGTCGACTCCATCGAAGAGGCGAAGCGGTTTGTAGAGTCAATGGGTTGGGCAACGGACGTAGCCGTGGTGGAGGGCAAAACAGGGGTCCGGTACTTTTTTGTTCCCGACCCCGACGGGATCCTGGTTGAGTTCGTCGAAGACCGCCGCAACCTGCGAACTGAACCAACAGCACCGTAGGACAAATCGGGAACTTGAGCAGACCAGGAGGGTTTTATGGGTGAGTCAGAAGGTCCAGCCATGGGATGGGTGCGCGAATACAACGCCCAGATCATCACCATCGACCAGCTTGCGGACAAGATTGCGGGCCATGAGTTTAAGGAGCGCAAGAGCGACAAAGACCGGCCGGTGGCTGCGCGGGCCCTGGACTACCGGGACGACACCTACGAGCCGGGCACATTCGACGAGATCTACCGGGCACGTGCCTACGGCCTGCTGACCAAACAGGACATGGAGACGATCCTGAGCCGGATCGCCTAACCGGAGCATCCGAACCGCCCCGTTGGGCGGCTGCGGATCGGGACTAGAGGTAGAGGGCGAGCCACTCCAGAAGCGGGGTAATTGCGTTCCAGCCCTCGACGATCCGAGTTTTCGCTTCCCGGGTGTGAAGCCATGGGCCGGCCGGTAGGGGGGCGACGGCGGCGAGGTGAGGCAAGCGCAGCAGGTGGATGCGGGGATGGTCGACCGGGTAGCCTTTCGGCGCCCTCTTGAGCGCACCTTCGGTCATCAGTTCAAGGCCGGAGCCGGCCATCTGGGCCACTATCTGCTCAAGCCGTTCGCCCGGCTCGTCTGCGGAGATGGCGCCCCGTAGTTTGGCCAGAGCCTGTCGGTCGGGGGAGTAACAGCCGCCGCCGGCGTAGACGCCGTCCTTATCCAACGCGACGTACCAGCCCCCGCCGCCCGGGTGTGAGAGCACGGCGTAGATCTGGGTTTTGTACGGGGTCTTGTCGGCGGAAAAGCGGATGTCCCGGTTGGGCCGGAAGACTTTGGCGTCGCCGAACTTGTCCTGGACTTCGCCGAGCAGCGCTTCCAGCGGTCCCCGGACTGCCCGGTCGTAGGTATCGCGATGGGCGTGGAACCACTCCCGGTTGTTGTTGTGCTCCAGTTCCCGGAAGAACTCCGGCGCCTCCGGTGGCCACCCGTTGAACGGCTCCAAATCCGGTCTCACCTCCCGTCGTCGGGGTAATCCTAAAGCCAGACCCGGAGAGTTGGGCCGTTTTCACCTTCTCGGGCAGCGGGTAGGGTACCCGGGGAACCACTCTTCCAGGAGGCTTTTTCATGGACAAAGAGACACCCGAACTTCTTCCCAACGAACGCACCACCATGCCGGACCCCGAGGTGGTCCCTCCGAAGGTGACCACGTCCGATGCGTTCGGGGGCAAACCGCTCCCCAAGGACCCGCCGAAGGATGACAAAAAGCAAGGCTAACCCCTCCGATGCCGGCGGCCTGGATCAAGGCCTGGGTTTGGCGGGGGTCGCCCTACGGCCGTGTGATTTGATGACGCCATGAGTTGGCGCCGGGTGTTCGGCTTGGTCTTGGCGACCCTGCTGTTCCCCGTCGCCGCCTGCGGCCCGGAGCCCACCGACCGGGACCAGAACCCGACGCCGGCCGAAACCGCCTCCGCCACCGCCCCGGCGCCATCCCCCTCAGGATCGGCGCCATCCCCGCCGGAATCGCCTCTGCTCGTCCCGGAGGTAACCCCGGTCGTGGTGGGACCCGAGAGCGTCGCCGGTTGGTGGAACGGGCGGGAGTGGGTTAAGGCCGACAAAGGCCCGGACGAAGTCCCGGTAAAGGGAGGCGAACAGTACAAGATTGTTCAACTGGGCCGGCCGGAGGCAACCGCGGCCGGGTCGTCACCTCAGCCCGGCTGCGAAACCAACCCCGGCACGTCGGACATCAAGATCCCCGGGCTCGAACGCAGGGGCGGCGGGGCGCCGCCCATTGCGGTTTCGAACGTCGGCGACCCGGTGCCCCGGGCGGCAAGGGCACTTTCGCCCGCATCAAAAACCTACAAGGACGCTTCCTTTGCGGTGCTTGATGGTTTGGGTGTCGCCGATTCCGATCCCACGGTGGTCCAGGTTGTCGCCGCCGATTTCGACGGGGACGGTAAGGACGAGGTCGTCGTGGTCGCGGAGTACCTGGCCGACCAGACCGGTCTGTTTGCCCAAGCCGGCGACTATTCGGTGGTGTACCTGCGCCGGGTGATCGACGAGAAAGTGCGGACCACGGTGATCGAGCAGAGCATCCCAGCACCCGCCCCGGGCGAGACCCCGTTCATCAGTTCCCACCGGGTGTCGGCGGTTGCCGATCTGAACGGCGACGGGCGGATGGAGTTGGCTCTGTCGTCCCGTTACTACGAGGGTGCCGGGGTCATGTTTTACGAACTCCGGCCGGATGGTGGGTTCGCCTTAATCCTCGGGAGCGGTTGCGGCGCCTGAGGGATAGCCTCAAATCCGGGCGAGCGCCGGACATATTGCCGGGCAATCAGCGGGTCGGTCAAAAGCCCACCGGACCCCGGTAGCGGTCAAAAACTGTCCTAAATCGGGCCTAGGCTTTCGATTGAAAACTTGTGCTCGATAGATCACTGCCAACGATATTTTTCCGAACAGCCAAGTCCAAGGAAGGGGTGACGCTGATGACCGACATGATCCGGACGTCGGGCCTGATCAAACGATATGGGTCCGTGGTGGCCCTGAACGGCTTGGACCTGAGCGTGCCCGAAGGTAAGGTGCTCGGCCTCTTGGGGCCCAACGGCGCCGGCAAGACCACCGCGGTACGTATTTTGTCAACGCTGCTGGAACCCGATGAGGGTGAGGTGATGGTTGCCGGCCTGGACGTCCGGGCCAACCCCCAGGAGGTCAAAAAACGCATCGGCCTTTCCGGCCAGAGCGCGGCCATCGACGACCAACTGACCGGGTTCGAGAACCTGGACATGGTGGGACGGATGTACCACCTTGGCCGCCGGGGTTCGCGGGCGAGGGCCCGGGAGCTTCTGGAGGACTTTTCGCTGACCGAGGCGGGGGATCGTCCTTCCAAGACCTACTCCGGGGGCATGCGCCGCCGGTTGGACCTGGCCGCGGCCCTGGTGGCCAAGCCGGCGGTAATTTTCCTGGACGAGCCGACCACCGGTCTGGACCCCCGCAGCCGCACCCAAATGTGGGAGACGATTCAGGACCTGGTTCAGGGCGGGGCCACCGTGCTGCTGACAACCCAGTACATGGAGGAGGCGGACCGGCTGGCCGACGAGATAGTCGTGATCGACAAAGGCCGCAAGATCGCCCAGGGAACCGCCGCTCAGCTCAAGTCGCAGATCGGTGGGGAGAGAGTCGGGGTAGCGCTGGTGGATTTGGCCGACCTGGCGAAGGCGGAAACCATCCTTATGAAGTTCGCGGTGGACGAGGTACAGGTTGACGAGCAGGCCCGGCAGCTTTCCGCCGGGGTGGCCGGCGGGGCGGAAGACCTGCGCCAGGTGCTGCAACTGCTCAACGACGCCGGGGTTCGGGTGGAGGACGTAGGACTGCACCGGCCGACCCTTGACGACGTGTTCTTGTCGCTGACCGGTCACAGCACCGCGGAGGAACAGGAGGCCGAAGCCGCCCAGAAACAACAGGGAAGAGGCAAGGCCGGCAAATCTAAGAACAAAAAGGAGGTGTCCCGATGAGTGCCCTGGCCCTGGCCCTGGCCGACGGCGCGGTGGTCGCCAAGCGCAACCTGATCAAGATCAAGCGGGTTCCCGAAGTCCTGATCTGGACCACCATCAGTCCGATCATGTTCGTCTTGTTGTTCTCGTACGTTTTCGGTGGCTCGATTGCGGTCAGCGGCGTGAACTACCGGGAGTTCTTGATGGCGGGGATCTTCGCCCAGACGATGATCTTCGGGTCCACCTTCACCGGAGCCGGGTTGGCCGAGGATATGACCAAGGGGATCATCGACAGGTTTCGTTCGCTGCCGATCTCAAAATCGGCGGTCCTGATAGGACGGACGGCCAGCGATATCGTCTACAACTTGATGTCGATGGTGGTCATGTCGTTGACCGGCCTGGCGGTCGGCTGGCGGATCAGGACCTCCGTTGTAGACGCGATCGCCGGGTTCTTGTTGCTGCTGCTGTTCTCGTACGCGGTGAGCTGGATCATGGCCTACGTGGGGTTGAAGGTGACCAGCGTCGAGGTGGTCAACAATGCCTCGTTCATTTTTATAATGCCTTTGACCTTCGTCTCCAACGCCTTTGTGCCGAGCGAGAACCTGCCCGGTCCCCTCAAGGCTTTCGCCGAGTGGAACCCGGTTTCGTCGCTGGCTTTGGCAGCCCGCCAACTCTTCGGCAACACCGGAGGGATACCGGCGGCCGACGTCTGGTCGCTACAGCACCCGGTGGCCTACAGCTTGATCTGCATCGTGGGGATCCTGGCGGTCTTCGTGCCTTTGTCGATTCGCCAGTACGGCAAAACTGCGGCCCGAAGCTAGCGGTTCCTACAAACCAACAAGCCGGGTCCGGCTAACAGCTGGATCCGGCGGCACCGCCGCAGGACGCGGCGGAAGCTGAAGTTGCGGCGACGATTGCGACCATCGCCGCGGCGTTGACCGATGCGATTGCCTGGGAGATGGCGGGGCTCAGGGCTTCCCCTTCGGCGATCTGGCGCAGGCGATCTTTGGCGGCTTTGCGCTCCCGGCGGTCCATGATCAGCGACTCCAGGTCGGCTGCCTGGATCAGGGCGGCCAAGGCTGCGGTGTTGGCGTCGGGAACCCGGTCCTGCAGTATCACGCCACGCAGGCGGTCCCGGAGTTCGTCCTCAACCGTGCCGTCGGCTTCCGGGTAGCGGTTGCGGGGGATGAACCCGAGCAGCTTTTGTTCATCGGCCCGGACGATTCCCTGGTCCACCAACTGGGCCAGAAGGGTCTTCCGCAGCCCCTTGGCCAGCTTGGGGATCATGGATTCAGCTTTCCGGGGTTTGGATTCGCCGAGGATCTTGGTAAGGGCTGCGTCGAGGACCGGGTCCTGCAGGGCTGGGCCGTCCACCGCGACCACCCTCTTGTCCTCAATGTCGATGCGCCCGGCTATGGCCAGATCGAGCAACTGGGCGCCGGCGAGAGCGGTGTCCAGAGTTGTGGACACGTCCATTCCCACCGACCCCTTTTCGTCGTCCAGGGCGAGCAGGAGAATCTCTGCGGCTAGAGAAGTCACTTTTTAATGGTACTCCGCCCGAAGCGCTAGGAGCGGATGGCTTCGTCCACGCTCAGGCGGACGGTGAGTATCTGGTCCAGCCCGGTCAGGCCGAGGATGCGGCGCATCTGCTTGTTGGGCGCCACCAGCACCAGTTCGCCTTCGTTGCCTTTGAGTCGTTTGTGTCCGCCGACTATCACTCCCAGGCCACTGGAGTCCATGAACTCCACCGCCTGAACGTCCACCGCCAGAAAATATTTGCCTTCGTCGGCAGCCTTGGAGATGGCTTCGCGCAAGAAGCCGCAGGTGTATACGTCAACCTCGCCGGTCAGTTTGAGAACAGTCCAGCGACCGGCTGTTCTAGGTTCAATCTTGAGATCTATGACTTTCCTCCAGTCCCGCCGCAACCTTGTTGGGCGGCATCGGGTTGGCCGGGATCACCTTGCCGTCGAACGCCGACCTGATCCAGAAAGCCGAACGCGCCTACCCCTTTAGTCACTGTTACCCCGTACGGGTGCTGAGCTAACGATCGCCGGGGGAGGTTGTGCAAAACCCGATCCGAAGCCATGCGCCTAACGCGACTCCCATCAGGGTACCCGGCTTACACTCATCGGTGGCCGTATCGGGGGCTCGGTCGGGTCCCATGTCTGACACGCCGGTCGAACTGTGCCTAGAGTAGGGCCGCAGTGAGGGCGCCAGGTTGAACAACATGGGATGTTGTCCACCCGTCCTGACGCCGGCAGTGAGAGGACGAACCTGATGGAGCTTTGGCCTGGAGCGCCGTACCCCTTGGGCGCCACCTTTGACGGTTCGGGGGTGAACTTCTCCGTTTTTTCGGAGGTGGCCGAGCGGGTCCAACTCTGCATATTCGACGAAGACGGCAACGAAGAGTGCGCCGATCTTCCTGAGGTTCATGCTTTCTGTTGGCACGGTTACCTTCCCAGCGGAGACCGGGGCATGAGGTACGGATTCCGGGTGTTCGGCCCCTTCGAACCCGACGCCGGCGTGCGGTGTAACCCTTCGAAACTTCTGCTCGACCCCTACGCCAAAGCCATCGACGGGAACGTGAAGTGGGACGAAGCGGTGTTCAACTACCACTTCGACGACCCCGACGGTGCCTTGAACGAAAAGGACAGTGGCCCGTTCGTCCCTAAATCGGTGGTGGCCAGCCCGTTCTTCGACTGGGACAATGACCGGCCCCCCCGGATCGCCCGGGACAAGACCGTGATCTACGAAGTCCACGTCAAGGGCTTCACCCAGCTTCACCCCGATATTCCGGAGAACTTGAGGGGAACCTACGCCGGGCTGGCTCACCCTGTGGCCCTGGAGTACCTGACCTCCCTCGGAGTGACCGCCGTGGAGCTTTTGCCGGTTCACCAGTTCATTCACGACTCCCACCTGGTGGACAAGGGCCTGCGTAATTACTGGGGCTACAACTCCATTGGGTTCATGGCGCCTCACAACGGCTACAGCTCCTCGGGGCACCGCGGCCATCAGGTGTCCGAATTTAAGCAGATGGTGAAGACGCTCCACGAAGCGGGTATTGAGGTAATCCTCGACGTGGTCTACAACCACACCGCCGAGGGCAACCACCTGGGCCCAACCCTGTCGTTCAGGGGCCTGGACAACCCGTCCTACTACCGTCTGGTGGAGGACGACCGTCGCTTCTACTTCGACACCACCGGTACCGGCAACTCGCTCAACGTCGCATCCCCCCACGTCCTGCAACTGATCATGGACTCCCTGCGCTACTGGGTGACCGACATGCACGTGGACGGATTCCGCTTCGATCTGGCGGCCAGCCTGGCCCGCCAGTTCCAGGAGGTCAACCGGCTTTCGGCTTTCTTCGACCTGATTCACCAGGACCCCGTCGTCAGCCAGGTCAAGCTGATCGCCGAGCCCTGGGATCTGGGCGAGGGTGGTTACCAAGTCGGCAACTTTCCGCCCCTGTGGTCGGAGTGGAACGGCAAGTACCGGGACTCGGTGCGTGAGTTCTGGTTGGGCGACACCGGCCCCCTCTCCGACTTCGCCTACCGCCTGATGGGTAGCTCGGATCTCTACGAGGCCACCGGGAGGCGGCCGTCGGCCAGCGTCAACTTTGTTACCGCCCACGACGGCTTCACCCTCGCCGACCTGACTGCCTATAACGAAAAACACAACGAAGCCAACGGGGAGGACAACAACGACGGCGAGTCCCACAACCGGAGTTGGAATTGTGGGGTGGAAGGGGATACCGACGACCCGGAGGTCCTCGCCCTGCGGGCTCACATGCGCCGCAACCTGTTGGCCACGCTGCTGCTGTCGCAGGGCATCCCGATGATCCTCGCCGGCGACGAGTTCGGCCGGTCCCAGGGCGGCAACAACAACGCCTATTGCCAGGACAACGAGGTCTCATGGTTCGACTGGGAGTCTCAGGACACCGAACTGCTGGAGTTCACCCGCAAGCTGGTGGCGTTCCGCCAGGAGCACCCGGTTTTCCACCGCCCGAACTTCTTTCAGGGCCGACCGATCATCGGCCACGAGATGAGCGACCTCGCCTGGTTCCGCAACGACGGAGCCGAGATGGAGGACGGGGACTGGGACGCCGGATTGAAGACGGTTGCGGTGTTCTTAAACGGGGAAGCGATGGGAGCAAACAACCAAAGGGGCGAACCCATCACCGACGATAGCTTCTTAATGTGCCTGAACGCCCACTTTGAAGCGGTCGATTTTACGATCCCTCCCGCCATCGGCGAGGTTTGGGTCAAGGTTGTCGACACCTTTAAGCCGGAGGACGAAGAGAGCCTCGATATCCAAGCCGGGGACTCGGTAAGGCTGCCGCCCCGCACCATTGTGGTGTTTCAACTTCAGCCGCCCCCCGATGCGCCCGGTGCCTAGCCCGATCCTCGCCACCTACCGGGTCCAACTCACCCCGGACTTCGGATTCGACGAAGCCGCCCGCATAGTCCCCTATCTGGCCGAACTGGGCATAAGCCACATGTACTGCTCTCCCTATTTGCAGGCCGCGCCCGGTAGCCGGCACGGCTACGACGTTGTCGACCCGACCCGGGTCAACCAGCAACTGGGCGGCGATGCGGGACGTCGCCGGTTGGTGGAGACGTTGCAGGCGCACGGCATGGGGCAGGTGATTGATGTTGTCCCCAATCACATGGCCATCGGCGACAAGGCGAACAGTTGGTGGTGGGACGTCTTGGAGAACGGGCCTGCCAGTTCCTACGCCCACTATTTCGACGTCGACTGGAACCCGCCGGAAGCGAAGTTGAGGAACCGGGTGCTCATGGCGATCCTGGGCAGTCACTACGGCCGCGCGGTGGAGGCGGGCGAAATTCGGGTTGTCCGGGACGGCGCCGAATTCACCCTGGCGTACTTCGAGCACGAATTGCCCCTGGCGCCCCCGTCGCTGGAGGAGATCTTGGGCCCGGCGGCCCGGCACTGCGCCAGCCAGGAGCTTGAATCGCTGGCGGCAGCCTTCGGCCGCCTACCCAAAGCGACCGAGTCCGACGAAGAACTGGTCCACGAACGCCTCAGGGACAAAGAGGTGCTCAAGGACCGGCTCAGGGACCTGATGGAGGCCGACGGCGAGGTCACGGAGGCTATCGACGGCGTTCTGGGGGCCCTCAACGCCGACCCCGACACCCTGGACGCCCTTCTGCAGCGTCAAAACTACCGCCTGGCCTACTGGCGGACCGCGGTGCAGGACCTGGATTATCGGCGTTTTTTCGACGTCGACACCCTGGTGGGCCTGCGCAACGAAGACCCCGAGGTCTTCCAGGCCAGCCATGGGCTGATCCTGGACTGGGTGGCCGCCGGTGACGTCCAGGGTCTGCGGATCGACCATCCGGACGGGCTGAGGGATCCGGAGCAATATCTCCAGCGGCTGGCGGACGCCACGGGGACGTGGATAGTGGTCGAAAAGATCCTGGAACCGGGGGAGAGGCTGCCGGAGACGTGGCCGGTAGCCGGCACCACGGGTTATGACTTTCTCAACCGGCTGACCGGGTTGCTGGTCGACGCCGCCGCCGAACCGGCTTTCACCGAGATGTATGCGCGGCTTACGGGGGAGCCGGGGGATTTCGAACAGGTAGTGCTCGAGCGCAAACTCCAGGTCATCAAGGAGGTGCTCGCGGCCGACCTGACCCGCCTGACCGGCCTGCTGGTCGACATCTGCGAGCGCCACCGGCGCTACCGCGACTACACCCGATACGAGTTGAGCCGGGCGCTCCGAGCGGTGCTGGCGTCGTTCCCGGTCTACCGGACCTATATCCGTCAGGGCGATCCCGCAAGCTGGCAGGATCTGCGCCACGTGGTGCAGGCGGTGGAGGCGGCCCGGGTCCGCCGGACCGACCTGGACCCCGAACTCTTCGGTTTTTTGGAGAGCCTGCTGCTGCTGCAGGTGCCGGTGGGGGAGTCCGACAAGCCGGTGGCGCCGGAGATCGAGTTCGTGATGCGCTTCCAACAGTTGTCCGGCCCGGTGATGGCCAAGGGGGTGGAGGACACCGCCTTTTACAACTACAACCGATTTGTCGCCCTAAACGAAGTGGGCGGGGACCCGGGCAAGTTCGGACTGCCGGTGGACGAGTTCCACGAAGCGTGCCGGGTGGCCCAGGAGTGCTACCCGCTAAGCATGCTGGACACCTCCACCCACGACACCAAACGTTCCGAGGACGTACGAGCTCGGCTGGCGTTGTTGTCGGAGATGCCGGGGGAGTGGGCGGAGGCGGTCGGCAAGTGGATGGGGCATAACCGGGTCCACAACCTAGACGGCCTGGTCGACCGCAACCTCGAGTATCTGCTCTACCAGGTGATGGTGGGGGCCTGGCCGCTGACCAAAGAGCGCACGGTTGCCTACATCCAAAAGGCGTCCAAGGAGGCCAAAACCCAAACCTCTTGGCTCGCCCCCAACTCCCAGTACGACCAAGCGGTGGTGGCGTTCGTGGAGTCGTTGTTCGACGACCCGGTGTTCCAGCAGATGCTGGAGTCGTTCGTCACTCCGCTCCTGCACGCCGCAAGACTCAACTCCTTGTCCCAAACGCTGGTGAAGTTGACCGCCCCGGGGGTCCCCGACATCTATCAAGGAACCGAGTTGTGGGACCTGAGCTTGGTGGACCCAGACAACCGCCGGCCGGTTGACTACGACCTGCGCAACCGCCTGCTGCGGGAACTCGACGGGCTAAAGGTGGATGAAGTGATGGCCCGGATGGAGGAGGGACTGCCCAAGCAGTTCTTGATCCGGCGGGCGTTGAGGCTGCGAAAGCAGTTGCCGGAGGCTTTTGGCGGCGAGTCGAGCTATGAACCGCTGGAGGTTTCCGGGGACCTTCGAGCCAACGTGGTGGCTTTCACCCGCTGGGGAGTGGTGGCTACCGTGGCGCCCCGGCTGGTGTTGGGGGCGCGAGACGGTTGGGGCGACACCGAAGTGGCCATCCCCGCCGGGGTCTGGAAGAACGTGTTCACCGGGGAGCGGGTGCAGGGCGGCGGGGTGGCGGTGGGAGACCTCTTTGCTCAATTCCCGGTTGCCCTGCTGCGCCTGGAGTCCTGATGCACCGGTTCCGGGTGTGGGCGCCGAAGCCGGAGCGAGTAGAACTGCTGATTGGGGAGCAACGCCTGCCGATGGTTCCCGGCGAGACCGGTTGGTGGGAGTTGGCCGTCGATGACGCCGGGCCGGGGACCCGCTACCGCTTCTCGCTGGACGGGGGCCCAGGCCGGCCCGACCCCCGGTCCGCCTTCCAGCCCGAGGGTATCGACGGCCCTTCGGAGTTGGTCGACCACCGGGGGTTCGTGTGGACCGATCGGGGCTGGCGGGGAATCCCCCTGGCCGGGGCGGTGTTGTACGAACTGCATGTAGGGACCTTCTCTCCGGAAGGGACCTTCGAGGGAGTTATCCGCCGCCTTCCCCATCTGGTTGAGCTGGGGATCGACGCGGTGGAGCTACTCCCGGTAGCCGAATTCTCCGGGAACCGGGGTTGGGGCTACGACGGGGTCGACTTGTTCGCTCCCCACCACGCCTACGGGGGGCCCGAGGGGCTGAAGAAGCTGGTCGACGCCTGCCACGCGGCGGGCTTGGGCGTGGTCATGGACGTGGTCTACAACCACCTGGGGCCGGCCGGGAACTACCTCCCGGAGTTCGGTCCCTACTTCTCGGAGAGGCACCAGACCAACTGGGGACCGGCGCTGAATTTCGACGGCCCCGACAGCGGAGAAGTCCGGCGGTTCGTCATCGACAACGCTTTGGCCTGGCTGGGCGACTACCACCTGGACGGGCTGCGGCTGGATGCAGTGCACGCCATCGTCGATGACTCGGCGGTACACCTGCTCGAACAGCTGGCCCGGGAAGTGAAGGCCCTCTCTGCCCGGACCGGTCGCAGCACATTCCTGGTTGCCGAGTGCGACCTCAATGACCCCAAATTCGTCCGCCCGCCCGAGGCCGGCGGATACGGCCTGGACGCCTCGTGGGCGGATGAGTGGCACCACGCCCTTCACTCGGTGCTGGCCGGGGAGCGCACCGGCTACTACCGGGACTTCGGATCCCTGGAGTTGCTGGCGAAGGCCATGAAGCAGGCCTGGGTCTACGACGGCACCTGGTCGGTTCACCGCCGCCGGGTCCACGGACGCCCACCGGGGGACCTGGGGGGCGACAAGTTTGTGGTCTCCACCCAGAACCACGACCAGGTGGGGAACCGGGCGGTCGGGGAGCGCAGCACCGGCTTGATGTCGGTGGGCCGGCTGAAGATCGCCGCCGCGCTGTTGTTGACCTCACCCTTCGTACCCCTTCTGTTCCAGGGCGAAGAGTGGGCCGCCGGGACCCCGTTCCAGTACTTCACCGATCACCTCGACCCCGGCCTTGGTCGCGCGGTTAGCGAGGGCAGGCGGGGGGAGTTTGCCTATTTCGGCTGGGAGCCGGCCGAGGTCCCCGATCCCCAGGACCCGGCTACCTTTGAGCGCTCCAAGCTGGACTGGACCGAACCGGCCGGGAACCCACAGATGTTGACCTGGTACCGGGACCTGATCCGGCTGCGGCGGTCCCACCCGTCGATAGCCGACCCGGGCCGGGGCTCGATCGAGGTGGATTTTGACGAAGCCGCCGGATGGTTGGTGTTCCGCCGTCCCGGACTTGTTGTGGCCCTGAATGTGGGAAGTGACGCGGTGCCGGTGCCGTTGGGCGGGTGCAGGCAGGTTCTTTTGGCCTCGGACGCCGGGGTAAAGGTGTCGGGAGGGCTGGTCTTGGTCCCTGCCGACGCGGTGGTGATTCTCGGCCGGGAGCCTACGTAGTTTTGGCCGCCGCCCGGCGGCGGGCCAGTTCATCACGAACCGCCGGAGCCACCTCGGTTCCGTATAGCTCGATCGAGCGCATGACCTTGTCGTGGGGCATGGTGCCCACGCTGAACTGCACCAGGAAGCGGTCGTGGTGGAAAATGTCGTACTGGAACAGGATTTTGTCGATCACCTGTTGGGGTGTGCCGACAAAGTTGGCCCCCCTCAGGGAAGCGCCGTTGGAGTACTCCTGGTGGGTCAAAGGTGCCCAACCCCGCTCTCTGCCTATCTTGTTCATGGTGACCGCCACGTAGGGGAACGACTCGTCGATCGCCTGCTGTGCGTTCTCGGCGATATAGCCGTGGGAGTTGATGGAAAGACCCGGCGCCGGATCCCACCCGGCACTGGCCGCGGCTTCCCGGTAGAGGTGGGCGAACGGCGCAAACCGTTCCGGCTCGCCGCCGATGATGGCCAGAGCCATTGGGAGACCCAGCGTTCCGGCCCGGACCGCTGAGCGGGGGTTACCTCCTACCGCAAGCCAGACCGGGAGCGGGTTCTGGAGCGGGCGGGGGTAGACGCCCCGGTCCTGGACCGACGGGCGGTGGCGGCCCCGCCACGTGATCTTCTCGGACTCCCTCAACTCCAGCAGCATCAGCAGCTTCTCCTCGAACAGCGAGTCGTAGTCGTTCATGTCGTAGCCGAAGAGGGGGAACGACTCGGTGAACGATCCCCGGCCGGCCATAATCTCGGCCCGGCCACCGGTCAACAGGTCCAACGTGGCGAAGTCCTGGAACACCCGGACCGGGTCGTCGGAGCTGATCACATTCACCGCGCTGGTCAGGCGGATGTTGCGGGTCCTCTCCCCGGCGGCCGCCAGCACGATTGCCGGGGCGGAAACCACGAAGTCCGGCCGGTGGTGTTCTCCGATGCCGAAGACGTCCAGCCCCAGGTGGTCGGCCAGTTCGATCTCCTCGATCAGGTCGCGTAGGCGCTGCTGTGCCGAGACGGTTTCGCCGGTACTGGGGTCGGTGGTTCGTTCCGCGAAGGTGTAGATGCCTAGTTCCATGGGTTCTCGTTTCGTCGGGTCTTCAGCCAGTTTGACCGGTCGCCGGATTTGTTTCGGACCGGGTGTGGCTGCGGGCGGGCCCAACCCGGTTGGAGTCGCCCCGGGCGCCGCCGTTTACGGGAACCGTCCCCCGTCGGCCCGGTTTGCATCGGACGAAACGGGGCGGGTCTTGTGCCCGGGGTTGGGCACGGCCACAATACGAAGGCGACGACCGGGAGGGGGAACTTGGTCAGGGCGGTGGTGGTCATCGGGGTCAGCCGGACCGGCAATCTCCAGACCCTCAAGGCCGTCCACGACGGCGTCCGGGCGATGCAAAAGTGGGCTGCCGGACAGGGCATCGACCCGGACATGATCAAGGTCCTCAGCGACGAAGACGGCCCGGTGGAGGTCGCTCAGGTCAAAAAGGCGATCAATGATCTGGTCGACCTGACCACGGTTCAGCAGTTGATCGTCTACTTCTCAGGTCACGGGGTGAACATCAGCCGGGGCGAGTACTGGTTGCTCACCGGCGCCCCCGAGGATTCGAACGCCGCCGTGAACGTCACCGGCAGCGTGGAACTGGCCCGCACCTGCGGTATCCGCCACGTGGTGTTCATCTCCGATGCCTGCCGGACCGCTGCCGAAGGGATCCGGGCGCAGAGCATCCGGGGGTCCGAGATCTTTCCCAACGTCCTCGACTCCTCCGAGCGACCGGTAGATGTGTTCTACGCCGGTGGGTTGGGGGATCCGGCTTTGGAGGTAAAGAGCCACAAGAAGGCGGTGGCCGGCTACCGGGCGGTTTACACGGACTCCCTGGTGGAGGCACTGGAGGGTCGCCGGAATGTGGTGGTCAAGGATCCGGACACCTTTCAGGCCGTCAACCTGATCCGGTTGGACGATTCCGGCAGTAATGCACGTGGGCGGATTCACCTGTGGCCCCTCTCCTTTTACCTGCAGTCCGACGTCCTGGATCGGCTGATTGAGGCCCAGGTCAAACCGGGGGTGTCGCAGACCCCGATCGCCCGGATCAACTCGCGAGACGCCTGGCTCGCAGAGGTCCCGGCCCCGGCGGAAGCGCCGCCCGCCCCGGGCGCGTTCACAGTCCCCCGGGTTCCTTCCGGCTCGGAAGAGCTTCTAAAAGCGTCGCGCAGGCTGTTGGAGGGGGCCATGGCCGGAGCGCCCCCGATAGCGGCCGCTGCGGCCCCCGCGGGCAGCCCGGAGGCAAGGATCACTGAGCCGATGACCCGAATCCAGCGGCCTTTCGGCCCGACGCACTTCGAGCACGGCTGCGGCTTCAAGGTGCGTGGGGCCAGGTTCGCCTCAGCGGAGTCCGCCTCGGTGGTTGCCAGCATCCCGGACCCGCAGCGCCGGATCCTATCGATCCACGGAGCCAACCCCGCGGCCAATGTCTTGATCGAGTTCGACGGCGGGTCCGGGATGCTCTTGCCGGCGATCCGGGGCTACGTTGCGGCCATCAAGATCGAGCGCTCGGTGGTGGTCAACGTCTCTTACGAGCCGGTTGACGACTCGCCCCGGTGGGCGATGACCCAACCTCGCCAGTTCGAGCTAGGCCGCCTCCGGGCGCTGCTCGCCGCCTCGGCCAGGCTGGGGGTCCTTCAACTGCGCCCCGCGGACGCCGGGCAACTGCTCGACCGGATCCAGGCCGGGACCTTGATCGACCCGACTCTGGCGCTCTACGCGGCCTACGCTCTGGCCGAGATCCAGCAGAGCGAGTTGATCCGCAAAATTCAGGAGTCGTTGCGGCGGGAGTTGACCGTCGGCCTGTTCGATCTGGCTCTGCTGGCCGGCGAACTGCGGGGTCGGCCGGGGGGTTCGGGCGACCTCTACCCTCCGGTTCCCCTCCTGGCGCAGGGGTGGGCGCTCATGCGCGCCCATCGAGTGGCGCTCCCTGATCGGCTGGGGGACCTGGAAAACCACCGGCTCGAGTCCTTTTGGACCCTCTTCGACGCGCAGGGAGTGCAGTTGATCCGTTCCGCCCTCAAGAGCAAGGAGATCGATTAATGCCTCAGCTCGTTTTTGTCCACGGCCGCGGACAGGAGAACAAGGACGCCCTGAAGATCAAAGAGGAGTGGCTGGCAGCGTTGGAGGTGGGCCTCAAGAAGTCCAAGCTGACCCTGCCTATCCCCGAACGGGAGGTGCGCCTGCCGTTCTACGGCAGAACCCTGTTCGACCTGACCGCCGGGGTCGACCCGGAGAAGGTGGCCGAGGTCATCGTCCGGGGGGCCGGGGACGACGCCCGGGAGCGGGAGTTCATGATCTCGGTCCTGCGGGAAGTCCAGATGAAGGCGGGGATCACGGACGATCAGATCGCCGAACTGGCCGGCGGCGACGAACCGATTGAGCGGGGCATCTTGAACAATCGGCTGGTGTTGGGGCTGCTGAGAGGGATAGACCGGTTCGTGCCCGGCGGCAGCGGAGCCGCCATCGGGCTGGCCACCAAAGACGTTTACGCCTATATCAACGACCCGGTGATCAAGGCCAAAATCAACAAGGGGGTCCGGGCGGCCATCGAGCCCGGCGTACCAACCGTGGTGGTGGCCCACTCCCTGGGGACCGTTGTTGCCTACACCCTTTTGAAAGAGGAGGGCAAGGCCAACGGGTGGAAGGTCCCTCTGCTGGTCACCGTGGGCAGTCCCCTCTCGGTAAATGCGATCAAAAAGGCGGTGGGGCCGAACGCCCACCCGGAGTGTGTCGGCATGTGGCTGAACGCCCTGGACCCCAGCGACACCGTGGCGCTGTACCCACTGGATAAAAAGAACTTCCCCATCGACCCGATGGTCCAGAACATCCTCGATGTGGAGAACTCCACCGAAAACCACCATGGCATCTCGGGCTATCTGGATCACCAGGTGGTGGCAAAGCGCATCCATGGAGCCCTGGCGGCTGCCGGATAGTTTCCGATTGGCCCGACGGGGTACTACCTACCAAGAGCACCTACCCGATTACCGCGCGTCCGCAGCTTCAAGCTCGCCGGGCCGTCAAGGAGGAAGTTATGCCGCAGACCATCAAGGACGTTATGACACCGGACCCCGAGGTCCTGCCGAAGACGGCCACCGTCAAGCAGGCCGCGGAGTTGATGCGCAAGGAGAACATCGGAGACGTCATCGTGGTGGACGGCCACAAAAAGCTGTTCGGGATCGTGACCGACCGGGACATCGCAGTCCGCGTCGGAGCCGAGGGTGCGGACCCGAACAAGGTGACGCTGGAGGAGATCGCCTCCAAGGATGTCGCCGCCGTGTCCCTTGACGCCACCGTAGACCTGGCGGCGACCCTCATGCGCACCAGGGCCATCCGCCGCATCCCGGTGGTGGAAGACGGCAAGCCGGTGGGCGTTGTGAGCCTGGGCGATCTTGCCATCGAGAAGGACCCCGGGTCGGTCCTGGCCGGCATCAGTGCCGCCCCCCCGGATACCGTCGCCCCCATTGACAGCTCGGGTTCGCTCGCGGGAACCATGAGCAAGGCGCTACCGGCGGCCGCGGTCGGGGCAGGCCTGATCCTGATGATCGATCACCTGCGGAACCGGGGGAAGAAGCGGTCCCTGCGGGTAGCCGCCAAACGGCTGAAGAAGACCGGTAAGAAGCTTCGGCGAACCGGCGACAAGACCGGATCCGACGCTACGGCACAGGCCGCCAAATATGCCACCACCGCTCTTCAGGAGATTCGCAGCCAAGGAAAGAAGGTGGGCCGCAAGGCGAAGGCGGAGTACATCGCCGCCAAGGCGGAGCACAAGGCTCATGAAGTCGGCCGGGGGGCCGAAAAGATTGCCAAGGACGTGAGCCACAAGGCAAAAAGTGCCGCCAAAGACATCAACAAGCGGGCCGAACGCAAGGCCCGCGCGATCAGCAAGAAGGCCGAGGCAAAAGCCAAAGACATCGGCAAGAAGGCCGATCGCAAGGCCCGGGAGGTCGGCAAAAAGGCCGAACACAAGGCCGAAGAAGTGCGGGAACTGGTGGCCGCCGCCAAGCACTGAGTTCCCCGCAACAGATTTGAGGCCCTCCCCGCCCCCCGGGGAGGGCCTCGTCAGTTCACCCGCCGGCCGATCCTAGGCGCGGCGGCCGGCGGCGCTACCGGCGAAGATGGTGGGCATGGACAACTCCGGGTTGGCGGAACTGCTCACCGTCGCATCCGAGGGGACTGAAGGCCACCTGCAGAGGGCGCTGCGCCGTGCCGGCAGACACGCGATGACCTGGCCGGTGGAGGCTGCCGAATTGGCACTAACGGGGGAGATGCAGTCGCTGGACGGCATCGGCCCGTCGCTGGAAAAGATCATCTTGCGCTGGTTGGAGGAGGACGAACCCGTCCCCACGCCGCCGGAGACCCGGGCAGGATTTCTGACGCTTACCCGCGTTCGCCGCATCCTCGCCGGTCACCCAGATCTGCGGCTTAAGGGAGATCTGCACAGCCATACCGTGTGGAGCGACGGTGGCGTTACCGTAGCCGAACTGGCAGCCCTCTCCGAAGCCCAGGGCATGAAATATCAGGCGATCACCGACCACTCCAAAGGCCTCAAAATAGCCGGCGGTTTGGACGAAGAACAACTGATCCGTCAGGGCTACGAGATAGAGGATGTGAACGAGCGATACGCCGCGGACGGCTTTCGGCTCCTGCGCAGCATTGAGATGAACATCAGCCCCACCGGCGAGGGGGACATGGAACGGGAGTCCCTGGCCGGCTTGGACCTGGTGCTCGGCTCATTCCACTCCAAATTGCGGCTGAAAGAGGACCAGACCGAGCGGTATCTGGCGGCCCTACGCAACCCGGACCTGCACATTCTCGGTCACCCGCAGGGTCGAATGTGGAACTTCCGTACCGGACTGCACGCCGACTGGCGGCGGGTTTTCGCCGAGGCGGCCCTGCTGGGCAAAGCGGTGGAGATCGACGCTTTCCCGGACCGGCAGGACCTGAAGGTGGAGTTGCTTGAGGTCGCTTTTGAGGAGGGGTGCTTGATATCGATCGGCAGCGACGCTCACTGGCCCGGTCAAATTGGCTTTGTAGAATTCGGCCTGGCGGCGGCGCTGGAGGCCGGGATCCCTGCCGGCCGGATCCTGAATTTGAAGGAGGCCGGCGAGTTGATCGAGTGGGCAGCAGAACTCCGGGACGCCAACTGAACCGCGACCGAGGCTTCGTGCTACCCGCAGGCCGCCCGTGCCGTAGCCGTGGGGTTGATGGGGACGCCACCCCTGCGGATCTCGAAGTGCAGGTGCGGCGGCCCGCCTGAGGCGTTGCCGGAGTTGCCGACGTAGCCCAAGACCGTCCCGGCATTCACCTTCTGGCCGGCCGTCACCTCCGAATATCCCGAAAGGTGGGTGTAGAAGTACTCGGACCCGTCTTCTCCCTTCAGGTAGACGCTCATCCCGCCCAGCGTGCTGGTAACCCGGCGAAGAAGCGTCCCGTCGACGATTGCGGCCACCGGGGTGCCCATCGCGGCGAACATGTCGACCCCCTGGTGACTGCGGCCGCCTGACCGGGGCGCCCCGTAGGTGTCGGTGAAAGCAACCGGTCCTTTGACCGGGCAGCTGCCCTGCCTGACCACCGGCGTAGATGGTCCGCCGGCCAAAGTTGCGGCGGCCGGGGTGGGTGAAGCGGGCGCCTTGGCCGGTGTGGGCGACGCGGATGCTTTGGCGGCCGGTGCGGGTGGCGCAACTTTGGCGGCCGCCGCTTTCTTGTCGGCATCGGCTTTGGCTGCGGCCGTGGCCGCCTTCTCTTGTTCGGCTTTGAGCGCGGCCTGGCGGTCGGTGGCCAGCTTGGTCTCCAGCACCTGGGCTTTGCTGAAGTTGGCCGTGAGCGACTGGGTCTGTTCCGACATGTCGGTCAGCAGGGTCCGTTGCTGCTCCTCCTCGGAGACCAGTTGTTGCTGCAGGGTGGTCAGTTCAGACCTGGTCCGGGACGCTTGGGCGATGGTCGAGGAGTCCTGTTTTGCCGCGCCCTCTATGAGTTTGATCCGCATCCCGAGGTCGTTGAGGTCCTCTGCGCCGACGAGGAACTGAAAGATCGAAACCGGTCCGCGGCGGAACATCACGTCCGCCCGGGCGGACAGCCGCAGCTGGGCCTCCTGTTGTTTGACCTCGGCCACCTTCAAGGACTCCTGGCTGGCGGCGATCGATGCCTGGGTCTCGGCGAGTTTGGCCTGGGCGGCGTCATAAGCCGCCACCGTCCGGTTGAGCTCCTTTTGGACCGCAGCCCGCTCGTTGCGGGCCTGAACGAGTTCAGATTCGGAGACTGCAGGTGCCGGGGCAGCCAGCGCAAGCAGGGCAACAGCCGTCAATACAACGGCCACGAAGCCCGGCGCGCCACCAGGGCGGTCGGGTTGAGCTCGCCGGGAGTAGGCCGATCGCAGGGGCACTCCGGAATTATCCACCAGAACCCGTGAATTCTGTGAAGTTTAGTTAAGGAGGTTTGCCTGGATGGGCTCACGTGCCCATTTGGGTTGAATGAGTTGTTGCCCTGCAAGGAACATTTTGCGAGCATCAGTCAGACAGATGCCTAGCCAAGGAGATTGTGAGATGGCCTTTTTTGAGATGGCGCAGCCCAACGACCCCAAAAGGTTTGTCATCGAGTTGACTGACGAACGAATCATTGCTCACGCGCGCAAAGTTCTAGCCGGTGAGGAAACCAGGGAGATCCACGTCCACGGCAGGATCATCAAGCGGGCAAAACCCTACAACCCCGGGTTCAGCTACCACTTGGACCCGGGGACGATTCAATTCTTCGAGATCGCCATCGAGGTCTGCGACGCCTCGATGTCGTATGTGGAAGACCACCTCGACGAGGTGGGGGGTGCGTTCCTACCGGGGGGCCACTGGTGTCCCTGGACTTCCCACCTGACCCGGGAAATTGTCTAAGAGGCGCCGCTGAGACCGCCCACCCGGAGCGCTGGGCCGGCCGCCCTTTATGCCGGCCTATCCCGGGGGAGCGGACGGCCGATGCCTATGGTGCTCCGAACCATCGGGTGAGCGCCTCCCGCAGTGCCGGCGCGTCGGTGTCGGTGGGTTGGCCGGC
>JAJCYE010000021.1 GCA_029263075.1 Actinomycetes bacterium | reverse complement strand
CGGCGACCAGGTTCTTCGGTCCGTGAAAGAGGTGGTTTCCGAGGCAATCCGGCTGGCTTCTCACTCGACCGGCCCGGCCCGGGCGGTGGTCAAACTGGACCACCCGGGCTGGTCAGCCGGGATGGGCAACGCCCTGATCGACTGCGACAAACTGGCAGGGGGCGCATCCCTTGAGGGTTGCTTAACGGCCCTGCGCATCCCCTGGCCGGTATTCGAGTCGGAGATTGTCCGGTCCGGGGCGGTGGTCGAGGAGTTCGCGGCCGGAGTCATCAGCTCGCCCAGCGGGCAGGGCACCATCGATCGCGACGGCACGGTCACGCTCCGAGCGGTGCACCAACAACTGCTCGACGGCGGCCACTTCCTGGGCAGCACCTACCCGTGCCGGAAGCGATTGCAAAACCGGATCGCCGGCGCCATGGGCCGGATCGGCAGAGCGCTTGCCGAAAAGGGGGTTCGCGGAACCTACGGGGTGGACTTCGTGGAGGTCGAATCGGGGCGGCTGATTGCGGTGGAGATCAATATTCGCAAACTCGGCACGAACCACGTCATGAGCTACGTCGAGGCGGCCACCGGGGATAGGCTCGCTCCTTTCGGTCACCTCGAGCGGTCTGGCCGGCCGATCTCCTACGTTCACCGCCGCCTCTTCCGGCCCGCCGAGCTCACCGGATTGCCGATCCCCAAGGCCATCGAGGCGGTGAGGGGCGCCGGCGTCCTGTGGTCCCGCGAACGGGGGGAGGGCGCCGTCCTCCACATCCTCGGGGCGCTTCCGGCGTGCGGATACCTTGAGATGGTTACCATCGCCGAAGACCTCGAGCGGGCCCACGAACTGGACCGAAGGGCCGAAGAAGCCCTGATCAGGCGATCCTGATCTGCGGGTCTCGCCCGACCACATCGACGACGGGGCCGCCGCCGAGCTCGGGGTATCAGGCGGCGGTCCCGTCGAAGCTTAAAATCAGTCGTCGTTGACTATCGTCCCGACGCCGGTGCCGTCACCGATGGTGGCGCCCACCGGGGCCGACAGGTTGACGGTGAAGGTCTCGTCGGGCTCCCGGACCCTGTCCTTGACCACGCGCACCGTCACCATGACGCTCGTCGAACCCTTCTTGATGGTGGCGGTCCCGCTTCCCGACAGGTAGTCCGCACCGGCAGATGCAGAACCGCCTGCAGTTGCGAAGTTGACCTTCACCGACCCGGTTGCGGCGGTGGGGATGGAGACTTTGAACTTGACCGCCTTCGTAGCGCCGATATTCGAGTTGCCCTCCACCACCGACACGTCGGCGATACTCACCGCCGGGACCGATGGCGGCGGGGGCGGGGTGGAGTTGCCGGAGCAGGGGACCGAACCCGAATCCACCGCGCCACCAAAGTCGGTGGTCCAGTAGTACCGGTACGTCGCCGAGGCGTTGTAGGCCCGTCCAATGCCGATGACCTTGTAGTTGGCGTTCAACATGTTGGCGTTATGGCCGGAGGAGTTCTTCCACTGGTCGAACGTCGCCTGGGCACCGGCGTTGCCGGCGGCGATGTTTTCACCTTTGTAGGTGCTGAAGTTGTATCCGAACGCGCCCATCCGCTGAAAGGGATCCCTTCCCAGGCTGTCGGTGTGGCTGAAGTAATTCTTGGCCGCCATGTCTGAGCTCATCCACCCGGAGGCGTTGGTGGCGGTGGGGGAGACCATGAGAGCGGGCAGCCCCTTTGTGGCCCGGTAATTGTTGATCAAGGTGCAGAAGGCCGCTTCATCGGGCCCAAGGGTTACTGCAGCCCGGGCGGGGGAGGGCACCAGGAGCGGGACCAGGAGTGCTGCAAGCAGGAAGGCAACTGCAGAGCCCCTCCTGCGTGAAAGGCCGGCGGCGTGGGGCATTGGGGACAATCCGTTCTACTCGTTGCCCCCCGGACCCCACCTTTATCGGCCAGCATCACAAGTAGTTAAGCGGTTCCGAAAACAAAACGCCTTACGCCGGTGTCGTCCCCGGATAATCCTCGGGGGAAGGGGACCGTTCGGGATCTTCATCTTCTTCGTCGTCGTAGATCTCCGACGCATCCAACAGGCCATCCCTGACGTAGTCGATCCAGGTGATCACGATGTAGTAGGCCTGGGTCAGGGCGGCCCTCGACCGCTCGGGTTCCAGCAGATCCTCACGGCACGGAAACTGCATACCGGCGTTGATTGCCTTTGCGGCAGCCCACTCCTCGCTTTGGTAGTCGAATTGCGAGGCGTTGTCGGGCATCAGCCCCAAGGCGTCCGTCTGCAGCATTGGCGCATCCAATCGGCCCCCCGCCGCCCGGTAGAGGCTCCGGATCTCATCGGCGGCCCGCAACAGCAGGTCTCGCTGCTCCGGGGTGAATTGGGTCTCCCGGATGGGCTTGTCGCTCCACATCATCGGCCCTCCGATGACCTTCCTCACCGCGGCCGGAATTGCCCCTTCGGCCACGTTCGGCCGACTTCGGAAACGCTCGACGGTCCGGATCCGCAGGATGTGCCTGGCCGGGAGTTCTTCGCCGGACGGCACGCCCGGTAGGGGGAGAGGGCTCTCGGTCTGTGGTGAAGGCGATTCGGGGCTGCGATCGGCGCTCAAGACTCGATCTGAAGGCCGCGGAAGTGCGCCTTGAGCTTTTTCTGCTTGAGCCTGGGCGCCAGTTCTTTCAACAGGGTCCGGGTAATGTGGCCCCGGCTTGCGCTCAACGACCGGAACGACACCTGGCGGGCCGCCTCTCCGAAGCGGCGGTCCCGCTCCTGGGTTAGCCCCCGGCCCCAGTTTTTGAATGCCTCTAGCGAGACCTGCAGCGGCTCCACCTGGAACCTGTACGCGGCCTTGACCTCCGCTTCGCCGGCTGCGGCCTCAACCGCCTGGATTGCGGTCTCGGTGCTCACCTCGGGCCCCAGATAGCGCTTGGCGATGCGGATCCGGTCGTTGAGGCGCTCGAACTGGGCGCCTATAACGCCGGGGGCGTCCTGAAATTCGGGAAGGTCCCACTGCCGTTCGCTGATGCGCATCCAGGATTCGGTGGGCGAGCCGGCGAGCATCGCCCGGATGACTCCCAACGAGGCGCGGGCGTCGGGCGAAAGCTTCGCCCAGCCGTTGCCCACGAACCAATCTCCGGGCTCCACCCGGAAGGCGTAGGAGAGCAGCAGCAACTCCTCCAGGGCAACCGTTTTCCGGCGGCCGTTCTCGAAGGCGGCAACGGTAACCGGCGACCAGGGCAGGCCCACCTGGCGGGCCCGCCGGGCGGCGTCTTCCTGGGTCAGTCCCTGTTCGGTGCGCAGTTGTTTCAAGCGGTCACCCAGCAGTTGCCCCAGACCCCTTAGCCCGTCCATGGTTAAGAAGATACCAGTTGCCGGATACTCCAAACGAGTCGGACGGCACGGCTAGCGCCGGAGCTTGGAATAGGATGGATCAGGCGTTATTCCACCTATTGAGATCGGGTGCCCGATGGCCGACATGATCGACATCACAAGCGACAACTTCAGGGCCGAGGTTATGGATTCCAAGTTGCCGGTCCTGGTCGACTGCTGGGCAACCTGGTGCGGGCCCTGCAAGCTGTTGACCCCGGAGTTGGAGGCCTTGGCCGAAGAACAGGCCGGGCGTCTGCGGGTGGTCAAGCTCGACGTTGATCAGTATCCGAGCCTTTCTCAACTCCTGGGCGTCTCGCTGATGCCGACAATGGTCCTGTTCGCAGACGGCGTCCTGGGCGTTTCCATCCTCGGCTACCGGACCAAGGACTACATCTTGGAGCAGATAGAGCCATTCCTAGCAACGGTCCCCGCCGATGGGTAACTTCGGCCCGGCGGAGATGTTGGTGATCGGCGTCTTTGCCCTCCTGGTTTTCGGCCCTCAAAAACTCCCAGAGATGGCGCGTTCGCTGGGACGGGCGATCCGGGAGTTCAAAAAGGCCACCGGAGAGTTGACCCAGGAATTGAAACTCGGACTGGACGATCCCCCCACGAAGCCCCGATCCAACGCGGTCGAGGACAAACCTGAAGCGCCCAAGGAGCTCAAGCCGGGTCCACGCTGATCGCCCGGGACACCCACGAAATAGGTGTCCGGATCGAACCGGTGGAGTGCCGGTTGGATCAGGTCGGATAGACTCTGCCCCGTTATGGCCAAAACTCAACAGCCGCCGCCGCGCAAGACGGTAAAAGCCAGAGGTGCCCTGCCCGCCCCCCGGGTAGCTCCTTCCCGCGACACCACCCCTTGGCACGCCAAGACCGGGCCCCGGGTGGTCATGGCGCTGGTGGCGCTGGCCCTTCTCGCCTTCATCGTCAAAGCGGTCATGGACGCCCGCGACCGGGCCGACGAACGCCGGGCGGACGTTCGCTCGGTCGAGCAGTTCGAGCGCAAAGTCGCCGACCTAAATACCAAGGTCGAGTCGGTTTACCAGGGCTTGGCGGAAATTCCGGGTGCCTATCTCGCGGGGGAGGTTTCCCAAGAGGAGTACGTCACCCAGGCCGAAGGTTGGGTTACGAGTTTCCGGGAATTGAACGACGGCATCCGCAACTCTGCGGTTTCGCCGGACCTGGAAGTGCTGATGGACGCCAAGGCCCTGTACGTCCAGGCCACCACGTTGTATCTCGATGCCGCCAAGGTGTTCCTGCAGGCCGCCGCCATCCCGGATGCCGCCGAAAAAGAGAAGGCAACGGTGTTGGGGCGCAACCTGTTCCTGCACGGCGCATCGGTCTACAACATGGGCGACCGGGAGATGGCCAGGCTGAAGAACGACTTTGAAATCAACGACCCGCCGCTCGACATACCGGCGGCCGATCTCCCGCTGGAGGAGGTTCAGCTACCCGAACCGCCCCCCGCTCCGCCTGCCCCCACCGATGTTGTCCCCGGCACGGACCTTGAGCCCGGTGCCGACGTCGACACCGCCCCGGAGGCTCCGGCGCCCGCGGGGCCGGAAGCTCCTGCGCCCGCTCCTTAACCCGGCGCCTACGCTTCACACCGGGGCGCAGTGGACCGTTGCCCCTATCAGCGTGATTCTTGAAGGATGGCGAAGACTCTGACCCAAGCGTTCGAAGCTACTTATCCCTTCGGCTTCGACGACTTCCAGGTCGAGGCGCTGGACGCCCTCGAACGGGGCGAGTCGGTTCTGATTTCGGCCCCCACCGGATCCGGAAAAACAGTGATCGGCGAGTTTGCAGTCTGGCTCGCCCTCAATGAAGGCACCAAGGCTTTCTACACAACCCCGATGAAGGCTCTGTCGAACCAGAAGTTCGGCGACCTGGTCTCCGTACACGGTGCGGACAAGGTGGGACTGCTCACCGGCGACAACTCAATCAACCCCCAGGCTCCGATTGTGGTCATGACCACCGAAGTCCTGCGGAACATGATTTACGAGCGGTCCGATCTCCTCCAGGACCTGCGGTTCGTGATCCTGGACGAGGTCCACTACCTGCAGGACCGCTACCGGGGGGCGGTGTGGGAAGAGGTGATCATCCACCTGCCGATGGACGTCAAGCTGGTCTCCCTGTCGGCCACCCTCTCCAACGCCGAGGAGTTCGCCGACTGGCTACAGACCATCCGGGGCGCCACCAGGGCCATCATGGAGCACGAACGGCCGGTGGAGATCCACCACCACTACCTGGTGGACGGGGGCCTGTACCCGATGTTCACCGACGACGGGGACGAGCTTGCGCCCAACCCCCAGATAAGGATGCTGGAGAGCCGGTCAACCTGGGACCGCCCTCCCCGGGCGCGGGGACACCAGCCGACCAAAAAGCATCATCCGCCCAAACGCCGCTTCCCCCGGCGGGCCGACCTGGCGGAACTTCTCCAGGCTGAAGACAAACTGCCGGCCATCTACTTCATCTTCTCCCGCAAGGGATGCGACGCCGCAGTCCAGCAGTGCCTGCGTTCCCACGTCGCGCTCACCAACTCCAAGGAGCGCAAGCAGATCCGGGAGTTCGCCGAAGCCCGCACCGCCTACCTGGACCACAACGACCTGGACGTCCTGGGCTACGGCGAGTGGCTGGAAGCACTGGTCGCCGGTGTCGCCGCCCACCACGCCGGGCTGATCCCAGTCTTCAAGGAAACGGTGGAGGAGCTTTTTAAGGCGGGGCTCGTCAAGCTGGTGTTCGCCACCGAGACCCTGGCCTTGGGAATCAACATGCCGGCCCGGACGGTCCTGATCGAAAGCCTCAACAAGTTCACCGGAGAACGTCACGAGATCCTGACCCCCGGCCAGTTCACCCAACTCACCGGCCGGGCGGGCCGGCGGGGGATCGACACGGTAGGCCACGCCGTGGTCCCCCAGCAGCAGGAGATCCCGTTCCGGCAGGTGGCGGCGTTGGCCCTTACCCGCACCTACCCACTTATCAGTTCGTTCCAGCCCTCCTACAACATGGCGACCAACCTGGTCCGCAACTACTCAAGGGAGGAGGCCGAGCACCTCCTCAACTCCTCGTTCGCCCAGTACCGCACCGACAAGGACGTGGTTGTGGTGGAGCAATTGGTCGACCGCAACGAGGCCTACCTGGCCAGCTACCGGGAGAAGATGCACTGCGACAAGGGGGACTTCGAGGAGTATTGGCGCCTGCGGGAGACCTTCCACCGGCTCACCCAGTCGGCAAGGGCGCGGGAGGCCGAACAAGAACGCAACCACATAGAGTCCGCGCTCAGCACGGTCGCCGCCGGCGAAGTGTGGAGCGTACGGACCAACCGGGTCAACGGCAACGTTGTCATGGTGGGGACGGAGCCGACCCCCCGGGGAGGGACCCGGGCCATCGCCCTGACGGACACCTCCCGGGTGATCAAAGTGGGTGCCAACGAACTGCGCGCAACCCCTCAACTTAAGGGCATCGTCAAGCTGGACTCCGAATCCTGGTCGAGCCTGAGGACCAGGGGCGGCAGCAGGCTGGACCACGCTCTGCGCCGTAAGATGGCCAGCGCCCTCAAGAACTTCGACCAGCAGGGCGACGTCACCCAAGCCGCTCCGAACGAAGCCGACGAAGACGTGGAACTGGAGACCTCCCGGGCTGCGATGCTCCAGCACCCGTGCCACACCTGCCCCGACAAGGACCGCCACGCCCAGTGGGCCGAACGGGCCAGCAGGATGACCAAAGAGAACGAAACCCTGCACCGGAAGGTCCAGTCGAAGACCGAGACCCTGTCCCGGCGTTTCCAGCGGATCCTGGGGGTCCTGGAGGAGTACAACTACCTGGACGGATTTAACCTGACCGAAAAGGGCTGGTCCCTGGCCCGTATCTACAACGAGAACGATCTGCTTATCACCGAGACGCTGGCCCGCGGGTGGCTGGAGAACCTCGAACCGGCCGAACTCGCCGCCCTGTTGAGCGTCTTCGTCTTTGAAAGCCGGGGCCCGGTGGAGATAACCGGCACCCTGCCCACCGCCGGCGCCAAACGCGCCTACGGGAAGATCTTCCGGTTGGAGGAGCGCATCAAACGCAGCGAAACCCGCGCCGGGCTGGAGATGATCCGGGGGACCGAGACCGGCTTTGCTTTCACCGCCTACCGGTGGTGCCTGGGAGAAGCACTGGAAGACGTGATAGACCCCGACTCCAGCCCCGGGGACTTCATCCGGTCGACCAAGCAGACCATCGACCTGCTCCGGCAGGTCCAAGGAGCGGTGGAGGACGATCAACTCCGCAATCGGCTGGGCAACGCGGTGGAAGCTATGAACCGCGGCGTAGTGGCCTACAGCGGCGTCTCCTGGTAAATCGGCGAGAATCTTGAGATGACCTCCCCTTACGGAAAAGCAACGGTACTGGTCGGGCTGACCCCGGCCGGCAAGCCGGTCCTCGGCGAAGAGCGGATCCACGAACTTTTGGCCCGGACCGCGCTCGAGTACCAGATCGTCACCGCGTCCAAGCCCGGCGACTGCACCACCCTGGCCCGCGACGCGGTGGCCAAGGGGGCCGGTTACATAATCTGGGTGGGCGGCGATTGGGTGCTGCACGAAATAGTCAACGGGATCATGGACGAGACCGGGCCGCGCAACCCCGATCTGGTGATGGCTGGCATACCCGGCGAAGAGGGGAGTGACTTTCTCAAAACCATGGGGATGAACAACGACCCCGACCAGGCCGTAAAGCACCTGGAAGGCGCGCCCTTCTTCGGCATCGACGTCGGCCGGATCACCTGGGCCCCCCCGGCCGAACCCGGCTTCGGCTATTTCATCAACATGGCGCAAGCCGGATTGGCCGGCGACATGTCCCGCCGGCGCGGTCGGATGCCCCGCTGGATGGGCCGCGCGGGGGAGTTGATCGCGTTTTGGGGCAGTCTTGCCCGCTTCAAGATCCCCACCGGCGCGGTAAAGCTGGATCGCAGGTCCTACGGCGGGCCCATCGCCAATGTGGTCGTGGCCAACGGCCAGTTCATCCGGGACGGCGTGCGCCTGGCCCTGAAGGCACACCCCGGGGACGGAAAACTGGACGTGCTTATCCAGAAGGGCAACAAACGGGACTACATCGAGACCATGACCCTGTCACTCAAAGGAGAACACCTGCCCGCCAAGACCATCAAGGAGTACCTGGCCTCCCGGGTGGAGATCTCGGCCAAATCGGTGCTCCCGGTAGAGGTTGACGGACGCCTGGGAGGCGAGACCCCGGCCATCTTCGAGATCATCCCCCAGGCCTTCCGGCTCAAGATATGAAAGAGGACCTGGCGGGCCGGATCGCCGAGGCCTTCGGCGGGGTGGAACTGGGCAACGGCCTGTCGCTTCACCAGGCCTGGGCGATGGATCTCCTGCGGCCGCCCGAGGAGGTTCTGGAGGCTCGGGCCCTGGACACCGAGAAGAACTGGCAGGACATCCCCGACGACGCGGTGGAGCAGTTCCATTACGCCCTGACCTTCATGGACCCGGAGGGCTTGAGGTTCCACCTGCCCCGCTACATGATCTACGGCCTGGAACATCCCGGCCTGGATGCTCCGGCGGTCGACGCTGCGGTCTACGCCTGCGATTTCGGCGAGGACCCCGACCAGGAGGTGGTAAAGCAGTTCAATGCCATGTCGAGGACCCAGATGGAGTGCATCGCCCAATTCCTGGTCTTTGTCGCCGGAGCGAGCGATGAACACTTCGACACCATGGTGGCGGCAATTGCGCTGGAGGCCTTTTGGTACCAGTTTTTAGAGCAGGACCCCGAGGCCCCGGACGGGTCGAGCTAGAAAAGCAGGTCGACCAGGCCCCGCCCGATCGTGTAGGCGCCCACCACAACCAGGATCACCGCAATCAGAACCAGAGGACCGACCCACCAGTCCGTCCCGCGCTGGAGAGGCGTGGGGTCGTCGGTAGCGTGATAGACGGCAAGGGTGGTGCCGTCGGTCGCCCGGAGCATCGCGTGACCCTCTGGGTCCTTCTCAAGGTCTGAGGCGGCCACCAGCAGTTCCAATATCTCCTCGTCGGTAAGCCGGACGGTAGCTTCGTTTAGCGACCGTCCTCGATCATCGGCTATCTCCATAGCGGTACACCTCCCTGCGGGTGAAGGCCAGACAACGATCGGGTGCCGAAGCGGGCCGGGGCCAATACACGTTTCAATCGTTCCCAAACATCGGGGCCAGAAACGGACCCATGGCGCCGGCCATCTGGAACAGCCCCTCGGCGCGGGACTTGTCCTGGTCCAGGTGACTAAGCAGGTCTACACCGAGGTACAGCGCAACCACTGCGAACGCCAGCGTCCGGGCGTTGACTGCGGCTTCGAAAATCGATCCGGTGATCAGGTCTGAGATAACCCCTTCGGTGAAAGCAATCCACGGCTCCATCCGGGCGACCACCTCGGGTCCCAGATCCGGCCGAGCCAGGCTCCCGGCCACCATCTCGGAGATCACCGTGATGTGCCCGGAGCCCAGGTCCTCTCGGTATAGGCGGGTGGCGGTCTGAATCTTGTCGTCCACGCTGGTGGCTTTGCCCATCGAGTCGCGGTACCTGCTCATCCGGTCGGCGCTGGTCTTGTCCAGGGTTGCCAGGAGCAGATCGTTGAGTGTACCGAAGTGGTAGAAGATCAGCGCCTGATTGAACTCGCCGCGCCGGGCAATGGCTCGGGCGCTGGTTCCGGCAAAACCTTCATCCTTGAGGGTGGCGAAGGCAGCGTCGATAATCCGCTCCTTGGTAGAAGTCGGTAGATCGTCCTCGCCTACAACTTTGAGAACCGGCTGGGCTCGTTGCTTGGGCACCCTAAAATTTCCTCCACTTGCAGGTTCACGGGTGCCTCATCCGGCGCCACGTTTGCACATTCCCACCGATGGCCCATAATCCCTCTCGATCAACATAGAGCGAGGCGGTTATGAGCGTAAACGAAAATGAAGAACCCGGCGACGACGACGATGACGACGACGACGACGGTCCGGCAGCGTCGGGGGACGAAGCAAGTTTCGACGAGTTTCTCTCCAAAGCCAAGGAATCATCCGACGCCGAAGAGGAGGAGGAAACCCTCCTCGACATGACGCGGGAGGAGCGACTTGAGTCCCTGTCCATCCGGGCGGCTCCCAAACAAGCAAACGAGTTTGTATGCACGTCCTGCCGGCTGGTGAAACATCAAAGTCAGCTCGCAGATCGCAAGCGTGAGCTCTGTCGCGACTGCGTGTAGTGCCGTGTCAGCCAACCTGACATGGCGCTATCGGACAACCCCAAGCTAAAAAGCGTCCCCGCCGGCCTGTTCGCCGGTGCGCTCTCGGGGGTTGCGTGTTTCCTGGCATTCCCTCCCGCCGATCTTTGGATCCTGGCACCGGTCGCACTGATTCCCCTGGTCATCCACTTCTCGATGGCCGAAAGGGGGGCAGTGGCCGCGGCCGGTGCCGCATTCGGGGTGGTGTTCAACGGCCTGCTGCTCTACTGGATCCGGCTTTTCGGCTTGGCGCCTTACATCGCCCTGACCATCGTCCAGACCCTGTGGATAGTCCTGGCCCTTCAGGTGGGGGTCGCCTTGCGGGATCGTATTCCGTCCAGGTTCCGGCTCCTCGCCTTCCCGATGGTGTTCGTTCTGCAGGAGTTCTTCCGGTCCAGGGTGCCGTGGGGCGGTTTCGCCTGGGGCGGGCTCGGGTACACCCAGCACAACAACATCTACGGCTTAAAGCTCGCCGCCTTTACCGGGGTCTGGGGCCTGAGCCTCGTCGTAGCACTCGCCAACTGCCTGCTCGCCTATGCCGTGATCAATCTGGCGGCGGATCGCAGACGGTCGATCATCGCGGTGGCGTCGGTGGCGGCCCTGGCAATCTTCCCGGGTGCGCTGCCGGTTTCGTCGCCGGATGGGGACACAGCCCGGCTGGCCATGATCCAGGGCAACGTGCCCCGCAACACCTTGGACCCCAGTTCGGACGACGAAGAGGTCGCCGGCAACCACGCCCGGCTCACCGGCGAATTGGCCGGTCAGGACCTGGATCTGGTGGTTTGGCCCGAGGGCGCCTTCGACCTGGACCCGATGCAATACCCCGCCTACCGTCAAACTTTGCTCGACTCGGTCGGCCGGCTGGAAACCCCGTTCCTGGTCGGCGCCATCCTCGGTTCGGGCACGGGAAGCGTACGCAACAGCAGCATCTTCCTGGACGCCGGGGGAGAGCAGGTCGACTCCTACACCAAGCAGCGCCTGGTCCCATTCGGCGAATTCGTGCCCCTGCGCCGCTTCCTCCAGCCGATGTTCCCGGAGATCGACCGCATCCCCGTGGACCTGACCGCCGGGACGGAATCAACGGTCTTCGGCCTGCCCCAGGGTAAATTTGCCTCAGTGATCTGTTACGAGTCGACCTATCCGGACCTGGTGCGCTCATTCGTCAACAACGGCGCCCGGATGTTGGTGGTCTCCACAAACTTCTCGTCGTTCGACCTCAGCGCCGCCAGCGCACAACATGTAGCGTTCAGCCAGTTGCGGGCGGCCGAGCAGCGGATGTGGGTGGCCCACACCTCAATCAGCGGCATCTCCGCGGTGGTCGACCCCGACGGCAGGGTGCTGGAGAAAACCTCGCTGTTCCAACCGGCGGTGCTGACACCCGAGGTCCGGTTCGCCACCACAATCACTCCTTATGCCCGGCTCGGCGACTGGGTCCCATACGGCGCCGTCGTGGCGGTGGTCGGGTTCTTGCTGGCTCCGTGGTGGGCCCGACGAAGGCCCGGGTCGGAATGACGGGAAGCGGCCGCACCCTGGTGGTGGTTCCGACCTACAACGAGGCCACCGGCATCGAGACCCTGTTGGATCAGGCCCTGGCGGCCGACCCCGACCTGAGGATCCTGGTGGTAGACGACAACTCCCCCGATGGCACCGGCGAGATCGTGACCAAACGAGCGGCGACCGATCCCCGGATCGCTCTGTTGAGCAGGCCGGCGAAACAGGGGCTGGGGCGGGCTTACGTCGCCGGGTTCCGGTGGGGGATGGGGGAGGGCTACGACCGGTTCGTCGAGATGGACGCCGACCTCTCCCACGATCCGGCCGACCTGCCCCGCCTGATTGCTGCCTGCGAACACGCCGATCTGGTGATCGGTTCCCGCTACGTCGCGGGTGGCCGCGTTGAAGGCTGGTCCCGGGGCCGCCACGCCCTCTCCAGGACCGCAAACAGCTATGCACGGATCATGCTCGGACACCACATCAAGGACTCCACCGCCGGTTACCGCTGCTACCGGCGGGAGGTGCTGGAGGCGCTGGACCTGGACTCGATATCTTCCGAGGGTTACGCCTTCCAGGTGGAAATGGCGTTCCGGACCCGCAAAGCCG
>JAJCYE010000020.1 GCA_029263075.1 Actinomycetes bacterium | reverse complement strand
GGTCATCGCAAAGTAGTCCCAATGCAGCAGGAAGGTGTCCTGGACGAACAGGGGGCCGCTGAGCGACCTCCAGGAGGGGACGTAAACCAGTAGGCCGATCGCCACCGGGACCAGCAGTTCCCAGGGGGCCCAGCGACTGCCTACCCACCCCGGTGCCCCGTCGTTGGGCGAAGGCCCGCCGGCCCCGCCTCCGAGGACCGCAGCTCCGCAGAGCGTCGCTGCGGCCAAAAGAAGGAATTTGAAAGAACCGGGCACCCCGTCGCCAGCGGCGAACGCCTGCTCGCCCCCTACCAAAAGCACCGCCGCCAGGGCCACCGCCGCCACGGCAAGCGCTACCCGCCCGGCGGCCGGGACCGGCCGGACGACGCCGGCCTGCCGGCGCAGGGCCAGCAGAGCCACCATCAGCGCCAGGGCCGCCCCAAGGCCGCCGAGGTAAAACCGCACCTCCACCTCCGGCCGGAAGACCTGCCGCCCCCAGCCCGACAGGTTGGTCGGCGCCTCCGGCGCCTCGGCCGAAAGGAGGGCGTACACAACCACCACCAGCCCGAGCGCGGCGGCCGGGAGAACCGAACCGGCGCCCGCCAACCACACACCCCAGCGGGTCCGCCCCATGCCCGCCCCGGAAGACCCCGGTTCCGCTTGCGGAAGCCCCGTGCCCATCCGGGAAGGCCCGGTCCTCGCTCCGCCCGCCTCAGCCGGACCGGCCGCCTCAGCCGGGCCGGTGGCGTCCGCTAGGCGGGGCGGTCGGTCCTGCGCCACAGTTCGTAGGGAAGCATCGGCTGTTCCAGCCGGTAGTCGGATTTGACGATCTCGCCCAATTGCTCCCACACGTCGTTGTAGTAGGAGGCCGGGTCGGGCCCCAGCCCGAAGACGTTCCACGCCTCGTAGCCCATTCCTCCCCGGGCGGACCGGGTGCGGATCAGGATGTAGTCGGGTGCTGCGTCGATCAGGTCCTGCTCCATGTCGTTTACCAGTTGTTTGGTGTGGGTCGCCAGGAAGATGCGGCCGTACCGGCCGAATGGGGCGGATTCGGTGGGGACGTAGAACAAAGACCCGGTTTCGTCGATCACCGCGAAGGTTTCGCCCCGGTCCTCGATGCCCTTAAGCACCCCGGTTATGGCGCGGAACTCCTCGGCGGGCTGTTCGAGCCCGGGCGGGAGCCCGCAGACGTCGCGGGGTTCCAGGTAGAGGCACCCGCCCTGTGTTTCGGCCCCCGAGAGCCGGTTGGAGACCCACCCGGGGTAGGCGAGGAAGTCTTCCCAGAACAACGATCTGGGGGCGGCGGCCAGTCCCATAACAACAGCCACTGCCAAGCCGACGGACCCCAATCGCAGCGCCCGGCCCGGGCGGCGGTCCTTCAGCCCGCCCTGCCGCAGGTACTCGTAGCCCCGGCCGGCGATCAGGATCACAACTATCACCGCGGGCGTCAGGAGCCGGGGAAAGATCGATCGGTCGGAGTGACCCAGGAACTTGACCAGCACCACCAGCCCGTAGAGCGACACCACGCCGGTGAACAGTTCGAAAGTGCCAATCTTGCGGTGCAACATCCTCACGAAGGCGTAGCCGCACACAACGAGGTAGAGCGCCACCAATATCGAGAAAGCCACGATGGTGTTGCCGTTCGGCCAGGTGCCCACCGGGAGCATCCCGAAGCCTCCACCGAACTCCAGCGGTGCCTCCGCCCAACCCCACCAGAACCGGGGCTGAAACAGGGTCCCCCGGCTGGCCACCGCCGCTCCCGCCAGGAACGACACCACCGCGGCCCCCAGCGACACCGCCAGGTCGACCGGCAGGCGCCGGGTCCGCTCGGCCCACAGCAGCCAGACCCAATAAAAGGCGAAGGCGACCAACAGTTCAAATCCGGTGTCGATGGCAAACAGGATCGCCATCCCGAGCAGCCCCCCGGCCGCCACCGCCCAGAACCTCCGTCGGCTTTTGAAGTGGCGGACCAGGGCGATCAGGCACCACACGTCGAACGCCCACCGCAGCGGGGTGACGTTGGGGGTGCGCCAGATGGTCAGCCCGTACATCCACAAGAAGAAGGGGAGGAAAGCCAGCAACGTTCCCAGCGCGGCCAACAGCGGCCGGACCCGGAGCGTGCGCAGCAGCACGTAGACGCCGGTCAGGTAGACGCAAGCGTAGAGCGACCCGGCCTGGATGAACCGACCGTAGGAAAGGGGCAGCCACTCCGAGAGGGCCCCGAAAACCATCGGCCACCCCACCCCGTAGGCCGAGTAGATGTCGGTCCCCAGCGCGTGGCCGTTCCGGAAGGACAACGCCGGTCCCATGATGAAGTAGTCCCAGTGCAGGAAGTTCTCCTCCTGGAACACCCGGCCGGCAACCTCGCGCCAGGTGGGTACGTACACCAGCGCCACCAGCGCGACCGGGATCAGGAGGTCGAACACCGAGAACCTGCCGGCCGGATCCCCAACGGGTCCGGTTGCGCCCGGCAAGCGCTCCAGCCACCGGTCGATCGGCGTGCTCAGGCGGTCGGCCCGGCGCCCCAGGGCGGCTACGCTCACGGCCCCTACCAGGGCCAGGGTCAGGTAGTAAGAAAGCGGGATCCCCGTGCCCTCCGACACCGAGGCCCGGGCGCCCAGGAACCTCCAAACGACAACCGCCGTGCCCAGGGTGGCCACGGCAAACCGAAGGACCATGGCACCCGCCGAGGCTCCGGTGGTGCGCCGGCTTTTGATCAATGTCACGGCCAGAACGGCCAGCAGGGTCAGCGCAACCCCGGCCACGTAGAGCACCACGTCGTACTCCGGGTGGACGTAGAGGATGCCCCAGTCGGAGAGTTCGCCGGTGGGAACCTCGGGGGCCGGGATCGCCAGCAGCAGCGTCAGCATGATCTGCAAACCCACGGCGGCGACCAGGAACACCAGCCCCAAGAGGTACCTGAAGTAGGTGGAGGAGGGTAGTTGAGGGGGGACCGGCAGCCCTCCGGCCCACCTGCGCAGTTGGTTCACCGGCATCTGGGGAGTCGGAGCAGTTGCCGCGTCAGGAGGGAGATCCATGTCTTTCGAGGAACGGACGACTTTGGCCGGATCCAGGGGGGCCCGGAACTGTCCGATGATACACTCAACGCCGCATGTCCCACCCCAACGGCCCCGGCGTCGGCACGCTCCCGCAACGGCCCACCCCGCCGGCCCAAGAGGCATCCTCGGCCCATCCGGCCGCCCCAATCCGCCGTTATTCCGGGCTCGATGGTCTGCGGGGAACCGCGGCGTTGGTGGTCCTGGTCTGCCACACCTTCCTGGTGGTCCCGGGACTGGCGTTCGCCTACTTCACCCCGGAACGGATCGTCCGTGGTTCGCTCGCCTGGTGGGCCACTTTCTCTCCACTTCACGTGCTGTGGGCCGGGACGGAGGCGGTGTACCTGTTCTTCGTGCTCAGCGGCTTTGTGCTCACCCTGCCCTTCCTGGGCAAACCGCGGTGGGCCGGGTACTACCCGAAACGCCTGCTCCGCCTCTACCTGCCCACCTGGGGATCCATGATGCTGGTCCTGCTCTGGATGGCGGTCCTGCCACGCAACTTCGCCCCGGGCGACAGCCTGTGGCTTCAGGCCCACCCGCCGGTCCTGCCGCCGGAGTCCATCGCCAGCCAGTTTTTTCTGCTCCCACCGGGCCCGATGAGCGGCAACAGCGTCCTGTGGACCCTCCGGTTCGAGGTCTTGTTCTCGTTGCTGCTGCCGCTGGTGTTTTATTTCGCCGTGAAGCTCCCCCGGCTGAACCTGATCAAGGTGATCGTGCTGTTCGGGGTGATGGGCTACTTCGCTTTCGCCCCGTTCACTCTCCGGTTCCTGCTTCCGATGTTCGGGCTGGGCTCGATCATGGCGGTGGAGCGGCACCGGATGGTCTCGGTGGCAAAGGCGATCCGCTCGTTGAGGGCCGGTCGCCTCGTGTGGGTGGGCCTCAGCGCGGTGTCGCTGCTGTTGCTGGGCAACGCCTGGACCGTCGCCGGGCTGACCTCCAACCCCGATATCTTGGCCGTTACCCAGCGGTGGGCCGGCACTTTGACGGTGGCGGGGGCTTGCATCGCCTTGTTCCTGGCCGCTGAGGGTTCGTGGCGCCGGCCGCTGGAGAAGCCGGCGGTGCGGTGGTTGGGAAGCCGCTCGTTCAGCCTGTACCTGGTGCACGAACCGATCGTGGTGTCGGTTGCGGTCCTGCTGGGCGGCAACCCGGGTCTGGTGCCCGCCCTGGCGGTGGTGGTGCCGGTTTCCCTGCTCGCCGCCGAACTTTTCTACCGGGTCATCGAGCACCCGAGCCAGTTGCTGGCCCGGGCGGTGGGCAGAAGGGTCGACCGCAGCCTCGCCGGCTGACTACTGTTTGGATTCTTTGCGCCGGTTGCGCTCGCGCAGGGTCAAGGCGATCTGCCGGCGAACGGCGTGAACCATGGAGCGGGCTCCCAACAGGGCGATGCCCGCTATCGGGTGTTTGACGTGCATCGGGTCTTCCGGAGGGGCGCTTAGGCCGGAGTCGGTGAGCAGTGAGTGGGCAGGCAGGTCCGGCAGTTCGGCCTTGGAGGCCAGCGCCACCAGGTACTTCGGCTGGGGTTCGGCCACCACGTCCCACACCTGTTCGGTCGCTCTTTTGACCACAATCCGGGACGCGGGCGCCTGGCCGCGCTCCGGCTCCACCGGGGTGAACATACTCCCGACCACCGCCCGCTGGCCGAACATCGAGACGTGTTCGAAGTGGCCCTCAAGCAGGTCGGTGAACTCTTTTTTGTCAAGCTCCTTGAGGTGGTAGGGGTTCACCATGCCCAACTCTTCGTTGTAGACATCGCGGTCCGGAGTGGACACCAAAAACAGCCCGTTTGGCCTAAGCAGGCGAGCCACCGACGACACCAGCAGTTCGTGGTCGGAGATGTGCTCAATCACCTCAAAGCAGACGGCAAGGTCGAACGAGGCATCCTCCAGGTCGTCCAGCTTGAGGACCGAACCTTCCCGGAAATCGATGTTGGGTGCCGGGTACGTCTGGCGGGCGTGGGCCACTGCCAGCGGGTCAAGCTCGATCCCCACGACCTGCTGGGCGGTCCGGGCGAGGATCTGGGACCCGTACCCTTCGCCGCTGCCCAGATCCAGGACCGTCTTGTCCTGGGCGAACTGCGCGCTGAATAGGTAGCGGTGCAGGTGTTCGTGGATGATGCTGGGGGCGTCCGCCCAGGGGACCATTCGTTCGCCGGTCCAGGCGATGAGTCGTTTAGGCATGCCGCTCACCCTACCCGGATTAAACGACGTCGACCAAAAGCCCCGGCCGGGGTGGTTGGCTTATCGACTGTTGCGGGGTGGGCCGGGGAGATGAAGGGGTTCAGGCTCGGACCATCGGCGTATCATCCGTCTGCTTACCCACGGCCCTGGCCCGTATCAATCGAGCCTGGCCACGGTAGGCAAGGATGACCCAGATCATTCGCAGGCCCACGCTCACCGCGCCGATCCAGTGGCCGGTCACCGAGGAGTGGCCCACCCGGGCCCGGTAGTTGACCGGGATCTGGACGCTGCGGAGTTTTGTGATCCTGGAGAGCACCATCATCTCGGCTCCCAAACAACTTCCCATCTCCTTGAACAACGGGAGCAGCGTGTCGACCGCCTGGCGGTTCAGGACCCGCAGCGTGCAACCGACGTCGGAGAGGGAGTTGGTGTTGAAGATGACCTCCATCAACTTGGCTACCCCCCAGTTCCCCAGCCTAAGGAACCAGCCCATGTTGGCGTCCTGCCAGATGAACTCCCCGACCGTGCGGGTCCCGTAGACGATCTCCACATCGTTGGTGTAGGGGAGCATCTTGAAGATGTCGACAGGGTCGAAGGTGCCGTCCGGCTCACAGATACAGACCAGGTCCCCGGTGGAGCGCCGCAGGCCGGCGACGATGGCGCTGCCGTAGCCCTGCCGGCTCTCCATAACCTCGATGGCGGCCGTCCCGGCCACCTCCTGGGAGGTACCTTCCGCCGCGTTGTTGTTGACCACGATGATCTCGTCGACCACCCCGGTCTGCTCGAAGCCGAGAATGCAGGCGCGAATAGAGTCTTTTTCGTTGTAGGTAGGGAGCACAACGCTCACCGTTTTGCCTTGATACAAGGTGATTTCCCCTGGTTGGGACGAACATGGTGTTCGTTTGCTCCGCCTATTCTAGTTACTGCGGGCAGCTCTTGGCATCGCGGGCCAATTCTTCGCTCTCTGCGCCGCCGGATAAGCGGGGCAGAACAGGCAGATCGGGGTGGTATCTCCGGGCTCGCCTGCAGCCTGGGAGCGTTTATTAGTCAACCCGAGTAGGGCCAGCCGACCGCTATGCGGGATACTTGGGACCCATGGGTCGCCGCAGTCGCCCCCGGTCACCCGGCGGTTTACCTCCAGTTCTTAAATCCGGTCGTGGCAGCCGGCGTGCGCGCGCGCCCCGGCTGGTCAGGGTTCTGGCGGTCATTGCGTCTGTGGCGGTGTTCTTGGGCCTGGTTGCCGGCGGGATCCTGCTCTACGCCAATATCAAGGTAAAGGGCAACCAGGAGAATGTTGAGGTGGCCGAGCAGCCGCCCGACGAGCCGATGAATGTCCTGGTGTTGGGTTCGGATTCCCGGGAGAACCTGACCGACGAGCAGCGCCTGGAGTTCGGGGACACCGATGCGGTGCCCGGTCGCCGGGCGGACACCATCATGCTGCTCCACCTGGACGAACAGCGGGAAAAGGCGGTCCTGGTTCATTTCCCCCGCGACCTGCGGGTGCTCGATCCGAACGGTGATGCGGTGAAGATCAACAGCATTTACGGCCTGGGCCCCGACGAGATGGTCAAAACCGTTTCCGACTTCGCCGGCATGCCGATCCACCACTACCTGGAGGTGGACTTCAACGGTTTCAACCAGATTGCCGACAGCGTCGGCGGGGTCGAGGTTTACTTCGAGCGGGCGGTCAAGGACCAGGACTCCGGGCTGGACCAGCCGAGGGGTTGCGTCACCATCGAAGGAGAGCAGGCGCTTGCCTTCGTCCGGGCCCGCAAGATCGACGACGACTTCGGCCGCATCCAACGGCAGCAGCTATTTATGAAGCTGATGGTCGACAAGATCTCTACCCCCGGGGTGGTCCTGCGTCCGGACCGGGTGATCTCGCTTGTCAACGTCTTCTCACAGGCGGTCCGCTACGACGCCGAGTTGTCTTTGGGCGACATCAAAACCATTGGCCTGAGGCTCCGCAAGTTCAATTCGGGCAACCTGGATATGAGGGTGGTGCCGTCGGCCGGGGCGCGGATCAACGGAATCTCCTTCGTTGTAGCCAACGAGAAGCAGACCGAAGCGTTGTTCGGGGCGCTGGCCACTCGCCAGCCCCTGCCCGACTACGGGCGGACCGGGGTCAGCGCTATCGACCCCGGGGATGTCCGGGTGAGCCTGTTGAACGGGACCGAGGTGGACAAACTGGCGTTCAACGAAGGCGAAAAGCTCAAAGCCGGGGGATTCCAGGTGGTCGAGACCGGGAACACGGTTCCCCACCCGGTGACGACGGTCTACTACTACGAGGGATTCCAGGACCAGGGCCGGCTGCTGGCAAACACCTACCGGAGCGAACTGAAAGAGATCCCGGACACCATTGTCGCCACCGGCCAGGTGGCGGTTGTGCTGGGCGAGGACTTTGCGGCGGCCAACCCGGTAACCCCGGCCTCCCCGGGGGCCACGCCTTCGCCCGGTGCCTCCCCGGCCCCGCCGGCTCCGGCCCCTTCGCCGCCCCCGGCCGAGGAGGTCAAACCGCTGGTCCACGCCTGCGACGACTGATTCAGCGGATCGGTTGCGTTTGTCTAGCCCCGTCGCACCCGGCCCTACTAACGAATAGGCTTTGGGGCAATGGTCAATCCTGGTGAATCCTTAAAGGTTCTAAGGCTCGCCCTGGTCTCCCCGGGCGACGTCGTCAAGGAGCGGGATCTGGCGGACAAGGTTGTCGAGGACCTCAACCGGGGCATAGTCAAGCACCACGGCTACCGCCTGGAGATTTGGCGCTGGGAAACCGACGCCCGTCCCGGCATGCACCTCCAGGGACCCCAGGGTCACATCGACGAGCAGATGAAGCTCGAAAACGCCGCCATCGTGGTCGGGATGTTCTGGAAGCGCTTCGGGACACCGACCCTCGGCGCCGGTTCGGGAACCGAACACGAGCTGCGCCGGGCCTGGGCGCTGTGGGAAAAAAACCACACCCCCGAGGTGATCGTTTACTTCTGTGCGCGCAGCTACAACCCGAAGTCGCTCGAAGAACTGGACCAGCACAAGAAGGTCATGGAGTTCCGGGAGGACATGCCCAAAGAGCAGTTTTGGTGGCCTTACAAGACGCCGGCCAACTTCGAACAGTTGTTCCGCAGGCACCTTACCGACTGGTTCTTGGCGAAATTCGCGTCACCCGGCAAACCTGCTGACCCACCTCCCCCCGGGCCCGATCCCGCTCCGGGTTCGCCCCCGCCGGTGCGATTCAACCTGCCGCGGGTCACCGCCCACTTCTCGGGAAGGGGCTCCGAACTCGCTGATCTTCAGCGGGCATTGGAGGCCGGCGGCAAGGCGGTGATCACGCAGACCATCTCCGGGCTGGGGGGAGTGGGTAAGTCGCAGCTTGCCGCCCGCTTCATGCACGAACACCTGGAGGAGTACAAGGTAGTGGCGTGGATCCGCTCGGAACTTTCCCCGGTCACCGACCTGGCGGAACTCGGCAAGGAACTCGGCCTTCAGCCCGAGGGGGCCGATCCGTTACCCCCCGAGGAACTGGCCGCCAAGGCCAAACGCTTCTTGGAGCAAACACCCCGGCGCTGGCTGGTGGTCTTCGATAACGTCGCCGACCCCAAGCTGTTTGCCGAGTGGGCTCCGGCGACCGGAAGCGGCAAGGTGCTCGCCACCTCTCAGCGCCAGGACCTCGACGCGTTCGGCCCGGTCTTGGGCATCAAGGTCTTCGGCCCCGAAACCGGTGCCAACTACCTCATCGAGACCGCCGGCCGTCCCAGCGAGTACCACGACGCCTTGAACCTCTCGAAGGCGCTCGGAGGTCTGCCCCTGGCGCTGTCGCACGCCGCCGCCTACTGCCGGCAAGGTGGATCCACCTTCGCCGGCTACCTGGAACTGCTTGAAGGTCTACCGGCGGGGGAGTTGTTCGACTCCAACCCCGAAGCCTTTTACGAGCACACCGTGGCCTCGACCTGGCGGGCCTCGATCGATAAGGCCTGCGAGCAGGCCCCGCTGGCCGCCCAGGTGCTGGAGATGGCCGCCCATCTGGCTCCCGACAAGATCGACAGGTCGCTGTTCGAAGTTCTGATTGACGGGCCGACACCGGGGGAGCGCAAGCTGCTCACCGACGCGATCAATGCGCTGGCTCGCTTCAGCTTGGTGGTCGTCGACTACGACTCGATCAGCGTCCACCGGCTGCTGCAGAAGGTGGTGCGGGACTCGGCACCCGACAATGCCGGAGCTTTGAACGCTCTGCGAAGCGTAGCCGCCGCCTTCCCGGCGAGCGAACAAGAACTAGCGCTCCCGGCCGTCTGGGGCAGGTGCCAGCAACTTTCGCCCCACGTCTTCGCCCTCCAGCGGAGCGAGGAACGCCTGACCGGGGAAGGGCAGGCTTTGGTCAACCTGTGCAACCACGCCTGTGACTACTTCTATTACGCCGGCGACTCCAAGCGGGCGTTCGAAATCGGCCTGCACGCAACCGAGATCGGCGAAAGGATCCTAGGCCCCGACCACCCCGACACCATCAGAGCCCGAAACAACCTGGCCGGTTCCTACCAATCAGCCGGCCGCACCACCGAGGCGATCCCAATCCAAGAGCAGGTGGTAGCCGACCGCGAAAGGATCCTGGGTCCCAATCATCCCGACACCATCGGGGCCCGCAACAACCTGGCCAGTTCCTACTGGTCAGCCGGCCGCACCGCCGAGGCGATCCCGATCGAGGAGCAGGTGGTAGCCGACCGCGAAAGGATCCTGGGCCCCGACCACCCCGACACCATCACGGCCCGCGCCAACCTGGCCGGCTACTATCAATCAGCCGGCCGCACCGCCGAGGCGATCCCGATCCAACAGAAGGTGGTAGCCGACTCCGAAAGGATCCTGGGCCCCGACCACCCCGACACCATCCTGGCCCGCCACAACCTGGCCATCTCCTACCACTCAGCCGGCCGCACCACCGAGGCGATCCCAATCCAAGAGCAGGTAGTAGCCGACTGGAAACGGATCCTAGGCCCCGACCACCCCAACACCATCCTGGCCCGCAACAACCTGGCCAGCTCCTACCAATTAGCCGGCCGCACCACCGAGGCGATCCCAATCCAAAAGAAGGTGGTAGCCGACCGCGAAAGAATCCTAGGCCCCGCCCACCCCGGCACCATCATGGCCCGCAACAACCTGGCCTACTCCTACCAATCAGCCGGCCGCACCACCGAGGCGATCCCAATCCAAGAGCAGGTAGTAGCCGACTGCGAAAGGATCCTAGGCCCCGACCACCCCAAAACCATCACGGCCCGCGACAACCTGGAATGGATGCGCCGGAGCTCATGAAGGGCGGCGGGCGGGCCGGTTCCACCTCCCTAGGGCGGCCCTAGCGTCTCCTCCCTGCCCTCCCTAACCACGACAAGATGCGACGGGACCGCCGTCGAATAGGATGAGCCCCATGAAATCCAACATCATCGTCACCGGGGGCGCTGGCTTCCTCGGCAGCCATTTTGTACGCCAGATGCTCGGCACCGACACCTGCCGGGTCACCAATGTCGACTGCTTGACCTACGCCGGGGATCTGCGCCGCCTGGCCGACGTCTCCGACCGGGACGACTACCGGTTTGAGAAGCTGGACATCGCCGACGAAGAGCCGATCAAGGCCCTGATGGCCGGAGTCCGGCCCGACGCCGTGGTCCACTACGCCGCCGAGTCGCACGTTACCCGAAGCGAGAACGACCCCGACCGCTTTTACCGGACCAACGTCGAGGGCACCAGGGTCCTGCTGGACGCTGCGGTCGCCGCCGGCGTCAAACGTTTTGTCCATGTTTCCACCGACGAGGTCTACGGGTCGATCCTGGAGGGCTCCTTCAAGGAGTCGGACAAACCGGACGGTGTCGGGATCGCCGCCAGCCCCTACTCCAAGTCCAAGGCCCTCGCCGACGACCTGGCCCGCTCCTACTCCGACCGACTGGAGGTGGTGGTGGTGCGCCCCACCAACGCCTTTGGGCCCTGGCAGTTCCCCGAGAAGGTTTTCCCCCGATGGGTGACCCGGGGCCTGCGGTCCCAGCCGATGCTGGTGTGGGGTGACGGGCTGTACATCCGCCAGTGGCTGTTTGCCGAAGACTTTGCCCGGGCTGTGGCCCTGGTGCTCGATAAAGGCGAGAACGGCGAGGCGTACAACATCGGTCCGGTCCACGAGCCAGAGATAACCAACCTGGCGCTGGCGAACTGGCTGGCCGAGTTCTTGGGGCTGCCTGCGGACAGCATCCAGATGACCGGCTACGACCGCCCGGACCACGACCGCCGCTACGCGGTGGACTCCACCAAGATCCGGGCCCTCGGCTGGCGCTCGGGCGACGTCTGGGACCAGTTCACCCAAAGCGTCGACTGGTTCCGGGACCACCGGGATTGGTGGGAGTCGCTGATTGCCGAAGCCGAGTCCATCTACGCCGACGCCGCGCCGGCGGGGAAAGCCGAACCGGTTTGAGCCTGAACGTCCGGGAATTGGCGATCCCGGAAATCAAGATCATCACGCCGCCGGTCTACGGCGACGACCGGGGTTCGTTCTCAGAGATCTTCAGCGATCGGGCCCTGGCCGGGATCGGCGTTGAGGTCAGCTTCGTCCAGATGAACTCCTCGTGGTCCAAGGCCACGGGCACCGTCCGGGGCCTGCATTTCCAAAAGGCCCCCTTCGCCCAGGACAAGCTGGTGATGGTCACCCACGGCAGCATCTGGGATGTGGGCGTCGACATTAGGACCGGCTCGCCGTCCTACGGTTCGTTTGCCGGGGAGGTCATCAGTGCCGAGGCCGGCAACCAGATCTTCATCCCCAAAGGATTCGCCCACGGCTTTTGCACCCTGGAGCCCGACACCCGGGTGGTGTACCTGGTGAGCAACTACTACTCCGCCCCCGACGACGGCGGAATCCGCTGGGACGACCCCTCCCTCGCCATCCCGTGGCCGGTCGATCCCGGCAAGGCCACCACCTCGGCCAAAGACGGGGCCGCCCAGTTGTGGGAGGGCTTCGAGAGCCCCTTCGTATTTGCGGGGGTCACCCCGGCCGTAAGCGAGGAAGCCTGACCTCCCCGCTGCTGACCACCGGGTACGAACGATGACCAGGGTCCTGGTTACCGGCGGGAACGGCCAAGTCGGCAGGGCTTTCGCCAAACTCATCCCCGCAGCGGTGGTGCTGGACCGCCGTGCCCTGGACATCGCCGACACCGGCGCGGTTTACCGTGCCTTCGAGGAGCACCGTCCCGAGGTCGTCTACAACACCGCCGCCTACACCGCGGTCGATCGGGCGGAGGCCGAACCGGAGCAGGCCCGCCTGATCAACGTGGATGCCGTGGTCAACCTGGCGAACGCCGCCCGCGACAACGACTGTTTGTTGGTGCAGTACTCCTCCGACTACGTCTTCCGCGGCGACGCCGGCCCCTACACCGAACTGGACCGTACCCTGCCGGCCTCGGTCTACGGCCGCACCAAACTCCAGTCCGAGGTGGCGGCCAGAGCATCCGGGAACCGCTACCTGATCATCCGGACCTCGTGGGTGTTCGGGGACGGACATAACTTTGTGAAGTCGATTGTCGGCGCTGCGGCCCGCCACCCCGAACTGACGGTGGTCGACGACCAGCGGGGCCGGCCGACCTACGCCCCCGACCTGGCTGAGGGATCCGCCGCGCTGGTGGCCGCCGGGTGCAGTGGCGTCTACAACCTGAGCGGGGGGGGGGAGCCGGGGACCTGGGCGGATGTGGCCGAGGCCGCGATCCAGGCCGCCGGGCTGACCGCCCGCGTGCGTCGGGTGACCACGGCACAGTACTATGCAGGCAAGCAAGGACCGGTAGCCCCCCGCCCGGCCAACAGTGAACTGGACTGCTCCAAGGCAGGCGAGGCGGGAGTAAATCTCAGGCCGTGGCGTGCAGCCGTCGCCGAATACGTGAAGGAGTTGACGCAGTCTTGAAAGGCGTGGTCCTGGCGGGCGGGTACGGCACCCGATTCCATCCCGTCACCCGAGTAGTTAACAAACACATGCTCGATGTCTTCGACGAGCCGATGGTGTACTACCCCATCAGATCCCTGGCCCAAGCCGGGGTCACCGAGGTGATCCTTGTCACTATCACCGAGTCGGTCGAGCAGTTCCGCAACCTTCTGGGCGACGGCGCCGAGTTGGGCGTGAACATCCAGTACGCCAGCCAGCAGGGCGCCGGAGGCATCGCCGAGGCCCTCCTCCAAGCGGCCCCCATGGCGGCCGGGGACGACGTGATGGTGGTCCTGGGCGACAACATTTTTCAGGACGACCTCACCTCTTACGTCCAGAGTTTTCACGACCAGGGCAAAGGGGCCAAGATCCTGCTCAAGCGGGTCTCCCTGGACGATGCGCTGCGCTTCGGCGTCGCCGAGGTGCGGGATGGCCGGATCATCGGCATCGAAGAGAAGCCGGCCAAGCCCAAAAGTGAGCTGATAGTGACCGGTTGTTACATGTACGACGACCGGGTATTCGACCTGATCGCCAACCTCTCCCCTTCCGAGCGGGGTGAGTTGGAGGTGACCGACCTCAACAACCTCTACGTCGAAGAAGGCACTATGAGCTACGACATTCTCCGGGGCTGGTGGACCGACGCCGGCACCCCGGCAAGCAAGCTGAAAGCGTCGATCCTGGTGGCTCTGGAAAAAGGCGTGACGTTCCACCGTTAGCCCGAACGAGGCTTGAGCTAGGATCAATTGGATGCCTTTCAAAACCGTAGGTCTGGTCTTGTTCTCCGTCTTCCTTGCTACGGCCGGGCAACTCATGCTCAAGACCGGGATGAACCGGGTCGGCTTTATCGACGGTGCCCGGATTTCCAAGCCACTGGTACTCGTTGCTGACGTGCTCCGGACCTGGCAGGTGCTCGGGGGCCTCGCCATCTTCGGCCTGTCGGCCCTCTCTTGGCTGGTGGTCATGTCCCGGGTCCCGCTGAGCTTCGCCTACCCGTTTGTTGGGATCACCTACGTCCTGTTGGCGCTGTTCAGCAAGTTCGTGCTGCACGAGCACGTCCCCGGCGCCCGTTGGCTTGGCCTGGCGCTGGTGGTGACGGGCATCATCATCGTCGGCAAAACTTCGGCACCCGAACCCACCGCCGCCCCTGGCGCCCACCAGGCTGCCACAACCACCCGCAACTGATTCCGCTCGAAGGGCGGTGCGTTAGATAAGGGTCCTGGTTACCGGTGCCGGGGGGTTCGTAGGCCGGCATCTGGTTCCCCATCTGCAGCAGTGCGACCACGAGGTCCGCGCTACCTCCCTCGATCCCCCGCAATCCGGCGATGACTGGGATCCGCTCGACCTCACCGACCAGGATGCCGTCCGCCGCCTTTTCGCCCGGGTTGAACCCGAAGGCGTTATCCACCTCGCAGCGCAGGCCTCAGTCGGCGGATCCTGGGATGACCCGAATGCCACCTACCGCAGCAACATCATCGGTACCGGCAACCTGCTGGAAGCCGCCAAGGGGTCCAATCCGCGGGTTTTGTTGGTCGGGTCGGCCCAACAGTACTTATCGTCGGGCGGGCGCCCGCTCGCCGAAGGGGACCCGCAGGCGGCAAGTTCTCCCTACTCCCTGACAAAGGTCGTCCAGGAGCAGATGGGGATGATGTACCTGAACCAGTACGGTATCGAGAGCATTTTCACCCGTTCCTTCAACCACACCGGTCCGGGGCAAAGCCCGGCCTACGCCGTCGGGTCGTTTGCATCCCAGATCGCCCGGCTGGAGTTGGTGGGGGGCGGTGAAATGCACGTGGGCAACCTGGACTCACGCCGGGACTTCCTGGATGTCCGCGACGTCGTCCGGGCCTACCGCCTGCTGCTGGAGAGGGGCGAGGCGGGCGAGGCGTACAACGTGTGTTCGGGGGTATCGGTACGTATGGGGGACCTGTTGGGTAAATTGCTGGAAATCTCTACGGTGTCGGATAGCGTGCAGATTCATGAGCAAAAGCTGCATGTGTCGGCCGTGACGGATGAACTGGTCGGAGACCCGTCAAAGATCTCAAATCACCTCGGATGGGCTCACGAAATCCCCCTCGAGAGGTCCCTCGGTGACACTCTCGACTGGTACCGTTCGACCCTGGAGGACACGCATTGAAAAAGGCGCTCATCACCGGTGTTACCGGCCAGGACGGCTCCTACCTGGCCGAGATGTTGCTCGCCAAGGGTTACGAGGTGCACGGGGTGGTGCGGCGGTCTTCGTCGTTCAACAGTGGCCGGTTGGACGGCGTCTACCGGGACCCGCACGAGGCGGGCGTCCGCTTCTTCAAGCACTATGCCGACCTGTCCGACTCCTCGTCGTTGTTCTGCCTGATCCGGGATGTCCAGCCGGACGAGGTCTACAACCTGGCCGCCCAAAGCCACGTCCGGGTTTCGTTCGACGTACCCGAGTACACCGGCGACGTAACCGGCCTGGGCGTGATCCGCATTTTGGAGGCGATAAGGACCGCCGGCGTCCCCACCCGCTTCTACCAGGCCTCCTCATCGGAGATGTTCGGCGCCAGCCCGGCGCCCCAGAACGAAGCCACCCGGTTTGTCCCCCAAAGCCCCTACGGAGTGGCCAAGCTCTACGGACACTGGACCACGGTCAACTACCGGGAAGCGCACAACCTGTTCGCCTGCAGCGGCATCCTGTTCAACCACGAGTCTCCCCGGCGGGGGGAAAATTTCGTCACCCGCAAGATCTCGCGGGCCGTCGCCCGTATCCAGGCCGGTATCCAGGACAAGCTGTTCATGGGCAACCTGGACGCGCTGCGGGACTGGGGCTATGCGCCGGAGTACGTCGAGGCGATGTGGATGATGCTCCAGCAGGACCAGCCGGACGATTATGTGGTTGCCACCGGCGAGGCCCACACCCCCAGGGAGTTCTGTGAAATCGCCTTCGGTCACGCCGGCCTGAATTGGGAGAATCATGTTGAGATCGACCCCCGGTACTACCGGCCGACCGAGGTCAACCACCTTTTGGGCGATGCCACCAAAGCTCGGGTTGAACTGGGCTGGGCGCCCAAGACCGGGTTCGAGGATTTGGTCCGGCTGATGGTCGACGCCGATATCCGACTCTTGGAAGATGAACGCAGCGGCAAGCTGGTCCGATGACTCGGGCACTGGTTACCGGGGGGGCCGGGTTCATCGGGAGCCACATGGTGGATCTGTTGGTGGCGACCGGCCGGGAGGTCCGGGTTATTGACAACCTGACTTCGGGAGACCAGCGCCTTCGGTTCCTGGAGGCCGCCGGGGTGGGCGTGGACCGCCTGGACATTAGGGACGAAGCCTCGGCCCGGCTCATCGAGGAGTTCCGGCCCGATGAGATCTACCACTTCGCGGCTCAGATGGACGTGCGCCGATCGGTAGCCGACCCCATCTACGACGCCGAGGTCAACGTCGTGGGGACCCTTCGGGTCCTGGGTGCGGCGGCAAAGGTGGGGGCCCGGGTGATTTCGGCGTCGTCGGGAGGGTGTATCTACGGCGAGGCGGACCCTCAGCGGCTCCCCCTGGACGAGCAGACCCCGAAAAACCCCGACTCCCCCTACGGCATCACCAAGATGGTGATGGAGGATTATCTACGTTTTTACCGGGAGACCGGGGGCCTGAGCTACGCCAACCTGGCGCTGGGCAACGTCTACGGCCCCCGCCAGGACCCGGCGGGGGAGGCCGGGGTGGTGGCGATCTTCGGGCTGCGCCTTCTCAAAGGCGAACCGTGCTCAATCTTCGGCGACGGCACCCAGACCCGCGACTACCTGTTCGTCGGAGACGTTGTTGAGGCGTTTCTGGCCGCTTCCTCCAACGGGGACGGGGAGACATTCAATATCGGCACCGGAATTGAGACCAGTGTCAACGAGTTGTACTCCCGGCTGGCCGCGATCTGCGGGGTGGAGGCAGATCCGGAGTTCAAGCCGGCCCGGGCGGGAGAACTGCACCGCAGTTGCCTGAACAGCGCCAAAGCCGGGTCGATCCTGGGTTGGTCGCCGCAAAAGGACCTGAACCGGGGGTTGAGCGAGACCGTTGAATTTCTGCGGAGCCAGGTTTAGCCGGGCGCCGAGGCCCCCACTAGAGAAACAGGTCGTCGGAAGCGGGCCTGATCAGGTCTTTGATGGTTCCCCGCCCGCGCTTCACCGGTGCGCCCCGGATCACGGCTACCGGCACTCCCTCCGCCTTGCCCATCACCATCTCCGCGGTCCCCGCCAGTTCGTCGGCGATCGCAATGTTGGTCACCTTTAAAACGGTCCCGAAACTGTCGGTGGTGTCCCGGTAGTTGATTGTCGGCAACATCCCCGCCACGCCTATCGCCACGTTGGTCTGCCCGTTGCGCCAGGCCCGGCCGAACGTGTCACAGATGATTACCGCTACGTCGACCTGGGCCAGGTGGTTGAGCCGGCTTCGGATGCTCCGGGCAGAGCGGTCCGAGTCCCGGGGCAGAAGGGTGACGGTGCCGGGCTCCACGTTGGAGGCGTCGATCCCGGCGCTCGCGCAGATGAACCCATGTTTGGTCTTGGTGATGGCAACCGAGCGATTCCTGCGGATGAAGGTGGCCCCCTCCTTGAGGATCAGGGCATCCCGGGCGGCCCAGTCCCCGGCGGTCATGCGGGCGACCCGGCCTTCGGCCTTCGAGACGATCTTGTGGGTTACCACCACCACGTCGTCGTCCTGCAGCGCCACCCCTGCTTCAACGCAGGCGTCGTAAATTCGGTCGGCCACCTGGTCGCCCTTACTGAACTCACCCTCGATCTTCACCCCGAAGACCGAGATTGCCGCCGCGGTCACAGGTCCAGGATCTCTTTCGCCAACTGTTTGGCGTCGGCGGGTGTGTGCATGATGGTCTGGGTGACCAGAACCTTCATCCCCAACGCCTCCACCTGCTCTGCCCGCGCGGCATCCGCCTTGTCCAGCACCATGGTGCCGCAGATGTCCCGGTACAGGCCGGCCACCCCTGCAGCGGTCGCCTCGGCGCCCACAACCGGTAGGAGGGTGGCGGCGGGCCCCTTCAGGGCCGAACCGGCGATGATCGGGGAGATGGCCACAACATCGTCCCTGCGGCGGGCAATCGCCTGCCGGATACCGGGGACCGAGAGGATCGGGCCGATGCTGAGCACCGGGTTGGACGGGCTGATGATTATCATCTCGGCCGACTCGATGGCCTCAAGGACTCCCGGTGCTGGGGTGGAGGTGGCGGCGCCGTCGAACTCCACCCCGGCCACCACGTCGGAGTGGCGAAGCTTCACGAAGTACTCCTGGAACTCCCGGACCTCCCCGCCCGCGGTCAGGATCTTGGTCCGGACGGGGTCGTTGCTCATCGGGATGATCTGGGCGCCGATGCCCAGGCTGGTGCGGATGCGGTCGGTGACCTCGGTCAGCGTGAGCCCTTCGGCGAGCAGGTGGGTGCGGGCCATGTGGGTGCCGATATCCCGGTCCTTGAGCGTGAACCAGGTCTCAATCCCGTACCGGCCCATCTGCTCCAGGGCGTTGGTGGTGTCGCCTGAGATGCCCCAGCCGGCATCGTCGACGATGCCTGCCAGCGTGTAGGAGACGATGTCCAGGTCGGGGCTGATGTGCAGCCCGTGCATCACCGAGTCGTCGCCGGTGTTGCCTATTACCGTCACCTCGTCGTCCCTGGTGGCCATGGTCAGGCCCCTCAAGAACCGGGCGGCGCCGACCCCTCCGGCGAGAGCTGTAATCCTGAATGCGGTGATGCTCAGTCCCTCCGGTCCGGCGAAATTTGTACGTTGCGCAAGCGAGGACAGTATCATCGGGACATCGCGATGACTGAGATCCCGGACCACGAACTCGTCTCTCTGCTGGAATCGGGAGACCACAAGCCCCTGATCTCACAAGCTTCGGGTATCCGCGATGCGGCCTGGGGCAACATTGTCACCTACTCCCCGAAGGTCTTCATCCCGCTAACCAAGCTGTGCCGGGACGTCTGCCACTACTGCACCTTCGCTCGTCCTCCCATCCAGGGCCGCAAGGCGTACATGTCCATGGAGGAGGTCCTGGATCTCGCCCGATCGGCTGCCGCAGCCGGGTGTAAAGAGGCTCTTTTCACCCTGGGCGACAAGCCGGAGTTGCGTTTTAAGGTTGCCCGGCAGGAGTTGGAGGAGATGGGCTATGCCACGACTCTGGAGTATCTGGCCGCCGCGGCGGGAGCGGTTCTTGAAGAAACCGGGTTGTTGCCCCACCTGAACCCCGGGGTGATGAACCCCGACGAGTTGACCTATCTCAGAAGAACCGGGCCCTCGATGGGGATCATGATGGAGTCCACCTCCCGCGAACTGTTGACCAAAGGCCACGCCCACCACGGGTCTCCCGACAAAGACCCGGCGCTGCGCATGCAGACCATCGACGAAGCGGGCCGCCAAAAGATCCCGTTCACCACCGGGTTGTTGATCGGCATCGGCGAGACCTGGGCCGACCGGGTGGAGACGCTGGCTGCAATCCGTGATTCCCACCTACGCCACGGTCACATCCAGGAGGTGATCGTCCAAAACTTCCGGGCGAAGGCGGACACCCCCATGCACTCCCACCCCGAGCCGGGGCTGGACGAGATGCTGGCGACGATCGCCCTGGCCCGAGTGCTGCTTCCCGCCGAAGTGAGCGTGCAGGCCCCGCCGAACCTTGCAGAAAAACAGGGCGGTGTGGACAAATCACTGGTCCGCTACATCGAAGCCGGAATCAATGACTGGGGCGGTGTTTCGCCGGTCACCGTGGATCACGTGAACCCCGAGGCCCCTTGGCCGGCCATAGAGGGGTTGAGGTCGGTCACCGAGTCGGCAGGCTTCATGCTCCTGCCTCGCCTGGGCATCTACCCCCGCTACGCGTTCGACCCCGACTGGGTGGACAAGAAGGTCCGGCCCAAGGTCCTGGAACACATCGACACCCACGGCCTCTCTAGGGACACCTCCTGGTTCCCCGGCTCCCCGGTTGCCGCCCCCGATGTCTTGAACTCTCCCATCGGTTGGTCGGGCAGCCCGGCCGTGCGCAGCCGCCGTGGCTTCGCCCGGGTACTGGACAAGGCGTACGCCAAGGGTGAGTTGAACGAGCAGGAGATAGAACTGCTGTTCACCGCCCGGGGTCCCGAACAACGTGACCTGTTCCGGGCCGCCGACGCACTGCGCCGCGAGGTCAGCGGGGACACCGTTACCTACGTCATCAACCGCAACATCAACTACACCAACATGTGCTACTTCAAGTGCGGGTTCTGCGCATTCAGCAAGGGCCCCAAGTCGCTGAACCTCAGGGGAGATCCGTACCTGCTGGACCTGGATGAGATAGCCCGCCGTTCCCAGGAAGCATGGGCCGCCGGCGCCACCGAGGTCTGCCTGCAGGGGGGTATCCACCCCTCTTTCACCGGCGACTTCTACGTCGGGGTACTCCGGGCGATCAAGCAGGCCGTCCCGGATATCCACATCCACGCCTTCAGTCCGCTCGAGGTCTGGCAGGGTGCCGCCACCAAGGGCGTTTCGGTCCGGGACTTCTTGTGGGAGTTGAAGGACAACGGTCTGTCAACGCTCCCGGGGACCGCAGCGGAGATCCTCGAAGACCGCATCCGGGCACACATCTGCCCGGACAAGATCAACACGGCGGAGTGGTCCGAGGTTTCCGCCACCGCCCATCGCCTGGGGCTCAAGATGTCCACCACAATCATGTTCGGGCACGCCGACGACTATCGCTCTTGGGCCCGGCACCTCACGGTATTGCGGGACATCCAAAAAGACACCGGCGGCTTCACCGAGTTCGTGCCTCTGCCCTTCGTCCACATGGCCGCTCCCATTTACCTCAAGGGCAAGGCCCGCCGGGGACCAACTTTCGAGGAGTCCTTACGGATGCATGCGGTCGCCAGGCTGGCACTAAACCCCCAGATCACCAACATCCAGGTGTCTTGGGTGAAGATGGGCCCTGAGGGCTCTCAGGCGGCACTGAAGGCCGGATGCAACGACCTCGGCGGCACCCTGATGAACGAAATCATCTCCCGGTCGGCGGGGGCCGCCCACGGACAGGAGTTGGGTCCCGAGCAGATGCGGCGCCTGGCCACCGAGATCGGCCGGCCCTGGGCCCGGCGCAATACGGTTTACGACATTCTTGAAACCAACCAGAAGGCTCTGGTCTAAGACGTTTTCAGGCACAACAATCCGGGCAACGGGCGGTTGGGGGAATAGCATTACCCGGTATGCTCGAAAGCGTGAATGTGGATTCCCCAGACACCGGCGAAGGTGAAGACTCAGATCGGATAGACGCGCTGTTGTCGTCTGCTCTGGCCGATCAGGCCCGGGAACGGCGCATGCTGGTCGAAACGGTTTTCGGGGCCAAAACCGCACTCGTCAAAGCGGAAGAGGAACTCTCGGGGCTGCGCGAGTTGATCGACAAGCGGGACGAAGCGCTCATCGACGTAATAGCCAAGAACAACGAAAGTCTTTCCAACACCCTCGCCGACAACCTCTTGGACGCCGTGGGGGCGATTGCGGCAAAGCTCGAGTCCGCGCAGGCCAAATCGGCAGCGGAGGGGCTGATTCCTCGGATCGAGGCCATCGAAGAAGCCATTCTCCAACTCGCACAGAGGGTGGCCGAACTGGGCGATCTGCCCGGGCAACTCCGCCGGGATCTCGAGGTTTCCGCCGTTGCCATCGGAGATCGGATAGGCGAGGAGTCGGCGTCGCTTCTGGCCGACATGCGTGAGGATCAGGTTGAGGTGGTCCAGACCCTGGTAACCATGTCGGAGAACGAACTGAAGGAGCTAAAGCAGGCCGTCAACTCGGCCAAGCAGGAGGCCATGGAACGGACCTCCACTGCGGGCAGGGACACCGTCGAAGCAGGGCGCTCTACCGTCGAGCAGATGGTCGAACACCTGACCGGGTACCTGCAGGCCCGCGACGAGCAACTCTACCGGGCCCGTGACCAGCGGCTGATCGAACTATTTCAGCAGCTCAGCGACACAATCGGGCGAGGCAGTAAACGCAAGATCGGCAAGGCCCTGGAGGAGTCGCCGCCCCCCAAGCCCCTGACCCCGGCCCTACCCCCGGTCAAAGCACCGCCACCGATGTCGACCTCCCGGAGCTTCCGCCCGCCCACGCAGGAGAGGGCGCCTGAACCGCCTCCCGCTCAGAGCCGCGAGTTCAGAGATATCCAGCCGGCCCCCGGCCGGCCCGACCCGGCGTTCGCCTTTGATCCGCCGGTCCGCCGTTTTGATCCGGAAGATCTGCCCGCCCCGTTCGGCACCCGGCCGCCTGGCTCCATTGGCCCGGGAAAGCCAGTCGACGAGCCGGACCCGGCCCGCACCCAGGCGATGGCCAACCCACTTACTCGCGCCGAGTTGGTACGTGACTACCTGATCGACTCGCCGGAGGAAATGTTCGCCGATAATCCGCCGGCCGGTCCTGCGCCCAGGGCCAGGCGGGGGGCGTCCGGCGACAAAGCAACACCGGCAAAGCCGAAGCCCGAAGGGCCATCGGGGCGTTCCCCGAAACCCCCCGCCGCTCCCCGATCCCGTCGCAAGTCGTAGCTCCACGCTCCGTACTGGAGAAAAGTTCCGGTCCCACCTCGGACATATAATGCCCTTTGGGCCTTGAGGAGGCTCTCCCCTTTGTTCTGGACCAGGTCGCCACAATGAACGAAACGAGATTTGAGGCTGACCCGCGCGTTCTGGTCGTCCTGGTTACCCACAACGGTGGAGCCTGGTTGCCGGCGAGCCTGGACTCCCTACGGCACCAGATCTATAGCTCCCTCGACCTCGTCGTTATCGACAATGGCTCTCGCACCGAGGCCGCGGCCACGGTTTCCAGGTACGCCCGGAACGCCGAGTTGGTCCGTTCCGACCGCAACCTGGGATTCGGGGCCGCGGCCAACGCCGGCCTGGAGTCATCCTCCCGGACCTCAAGCGCCGACTACTTCCTGTTTATGCACGATGACGTGGTCCTTGACCCCGACGCCATCCACACGATGGTTGAGGCATCCATCAGCACCGGCGCCGGAGTTATCGGCGCGAAGGGCCTGGACTGGGACCGACCGGAGGTGCTGGTCGAGGTCGGTATGTCGGCAGATCAGTTCTGCATCCCGTATTCGGGCCTGGAAGAGGGCGAGATCGACCAGGGTCAACACGAAAACCTGACCGAAAGTTTGTTCGTCACCAATGCCTGCATGTTGGTGTCCCGCCAACTGGCCGAGCGATGCGGTCTGTGGGACGGGGCCTACTTCGCCTTTGGTGAGGACCTCGACCTGTGCTTGAGGGCCCGCCTGGCCGGATTTAAGGTCATGGTTGAGCCGCACGCTCGCTACCGCCACGCCGGCGCCTTCTCTAACGGTCAACGCCGGGTTAGCCGGGGGGTGCCCTCCAAGGGCCACCTGGCCCGGCGGAACCAGTGGAGAACCATCGCCAAGAACGCCAGTGCCCCCCGGATGGTGTTTGCCCTAACGGTGTCGCTGCTGCTGGGACTCGGGCGGATGTTGGCCTTGCTTTTATTGAGGAGGGTTGACGAGTCCTCCGACTATCCGCGGGCGTTCATTGACTTCGTCCGGTCTTTCCCCAACTTGATGTTGCGGCGGCGGGCGGTCCAGAAGCGCCGAACCGTGCCCGACCGCCAGATCCGCAGCTTGATGGTCCGGGATTCACAACGATTCCGGCTACAGGTTGAACGCCGGGTTCGGCAGTGGGAACACGGCACGCTCGCAGTCGGAGCCAAGTCCGTTAAACGGCTGTCCTTTACGGGGCTGAAACAGGCCTTTGCCGTTTGGGCACGCGAGCCTATGACCATAGCCACCTTTCTGATCGTCCTGCTGGGGTTGATCGCAATGCGGGGATTTTTGTTCGGCGAGCCTCTGGCAGGTGGGAGCATTTGGCCGTTTCCCGAGGCTACCGGCCGCCTGATCGGCGACTATCTCTCTGGTTGGCGGGATACCTCTTTGGGCACCGAGTCGGCGGCCCCAACCGCCTTTCCGATCCTGTGGGTGTTCAGCCTCCTAGGCTTCGGGCGCCCCGGTCTGGCCCAGAAGCTGATGATCCTCATCCTGCTTACCATCGGCCTGGTTGGGATCAACCGCCTGGTGGGTTCGTCGGCCAAGAGGCGTCCCGCCAGGGTGGTGGCGCTGGGGGTCTATGCCTTAAATCCTGTGCTCCAACTGATCCTGTCCAACGGTGACCTGGGAGGGCTTGCTCTCTACGCGGGTATGCCTTTTGTCCTCTTGATGGCGTTGCGGACGCTCGGGTCGGGGGAGGAGGCATCGGGATGGGCTGAAATGCGTACCCCTGTGCCGGCGAACAGTGACTCGCTGTTGACTTCTACCGGCCGGATGGCGCTTCTCCTCGCCCCGATCTTTGCCCTTGCGCCTTCGGCCCTACTGGCGATCCTGTTGCTGTTTGCGACCATGGGCGTCGGCCGGGCGACATCTACCGGATTTTCTGCACCCGCCCTCCGACGATTCCGCTTCCTCATGCTTGCGGTGCCTCTGGCGCTTGTGGTGCTCATTCCGTGGTCGTTTGAGGGTTTGCGACCCAGCGGGGCGATCCTCGGCCCCCTGTTCTCCGGCTTGGGCGGGTGGCTGTATCCGTTGTGGCGTGAATTCTCATTCCGGGAAATGTTCCTGTTGGATCTCGGGGGAAGCCTGGGGGCCCTGGTGGTCCCGGGAATACTGCTGGGGGCGTTGGCGCTGGTGGGCCCCGCCAGGCGAAGTGAGGCCCGGCTGCTGAGCCTCCCGTTGATGGTGTTCGGTCTGATCGGGGGTTTTGCCGGGAAGGGCTTCCTGCCTCCGCTCGTAGCTTCTCCGGCTATGTGGCTGGTGGCGCCGCTTGCCATTCTCGCCCTGTTGAGCGGGCACCTTGCCGAAGGGGTGTCGGAGGAACTGCCCAGGCACGCATTCGGCTGGCGTCACAAGATCGCCGTTCCCGCTCTGGTTGTGACTCTGGGGGTTGGGGTTCTCATCGGATGGGCGCCGCAGCTAGCGGGTTGGGATCGGCCGGCCCCCACCTTCGCCGGCGGCACCTCGGAAGAGGCGGCTTCGATCGCATCGTTCATGAAATCTACGGCCCAGGAGGTGGGCGACTTCCGCGTCCTCTGGCTAGGAAGCCGGTGGTCAAGCCCGGTGCGTACCGGCCTCAAGCCGTCCGATGGTCCCGAGTACTTTTTGACAACCTCCCAAGGCCTGACCATGCTCGACGCGTTCCAGCCGCCGCCGGCCCAAGGCGAGGCCCGTATGGATAGCGTGATTGACGCCCTGATGGGCCGCCGCCTTCACCTTGCCGGGCACCTGCTGGCCCCGGCTACCGTCAGGTTCATTGTTGCCGACCCGAACGACGAAGCAACCATCGAGGCCCTCGGACGCCAGCGTGACATAGCCCTTGAACAGCAGCAGGGCGCGGTGGCGATCTTCCGCAACCTCCAGTGGCTGCCGCGGGCGTCGTTGGCCCCGGTGGCGCTGAGCGAAGAGGTGGTCACGCAGAGCAACCCGAGCTCGGTGATGGTCGTGGATTGGACCGGCGGCCGCTCGATTCCCGCCCGCTCGCCCAGCAAGTTCACCGGAGATCTCCCGCGTACTGCCCACTCGCAGGTGCTGCTCGGCGACAACTACAACAAGGGCTGGAAGGCCTCGGTTGGCGATACCCAGCTGGAACAGAGCGAGGCTTTCGGTTGGGCCAACCGTTTCGAGTTGAAGCCCGAGGCTTCGGGCGAGGTCCGCGTCTACTTCGGGCAACACTGGATCCGCTTTTTGTGGCTGGTGGTTCAGGTGATCCTGCTGCTCGCCGTCCTGGCGATGGCCGGGACCTCCGCTTCGTCGGGAAAGGAGCGCCGACAATGAAACGCTCCGAGATAGTCTTCATCGCCGTTGTTCTTGGTGTCCTCAGCGTGGGGCTGCTGCTTGAGCTGACCGTGCCCACAAGGTCGGTTGAAGCCAACCGGGTCGAAGCCGGACAGTTCATTTCGACCGGTTGGTACTGCCCGGTCCCTCCCGGAGACGCCAAAGACGCCATCATGTCCACCGCCAATCTCGCCTCGTCGGCTCTGGGCCTGCGGCGATCTTCAATCGGCGGGTCTGCGCAGTCGATTGTGGATCAGATCAGCATTCCCGCACTCAGCACCGGCAACAAGGCTGTTTCGGACTTCAGCGTTCCGGATGCAACGGGGTTGGTGGAGGCGTTCGGCGGCAACAACCTCACCCAGTTGGTGGTGTCCGGCGCAGGCAGGGGAGCGGCCGCCTCCCGGTGTTCGGCGCAGCCGGCGTCCCGGTGGTTGTTCGCTTCCGGCAGCACCTCGCGGGGAGACGACCACTACCTGCTGATCTCCAATCCTTTCCGCGAGGAGGCGGTGGTCCAGGTGAGATTGCTGGCCGGGGACAAAGAAGTTGTACCGGCACGCCTCAAGGACCTCGTTATTCGGTCGTTTTCCCAGGCGTCGGTTTACATATCCGACTACCTGCAGGAAGAGCCGAACTTCGGTATCGACGTGGAGGCATCCCGCGGCCGGGTGGTGGTCTCCCGCTACTCGAACGTGACCAGCGGCGGGGGCAATGGGATATCGCTCGACTTGGGCGTCAGGAAGGGGTCCAACGAGTGGATCTTCGCCGCCGGATTGGTGCCGACCGACGGTGAAGAAACCATCCTGGTGGTGAACCCGGGTACCCGGGAGGCTTTGGTCGGCGTCGTCTTTATGACCGATGGGGAGCGTTCGGCCCCGCCCGAGCTATCGGAGGTCCCCGTGCCGGCCGGCAGGCAGGTGGCGATCAAGGTGTCGGACCACCTCCCCCGGGGCACCAGCTACGGAGTTCAGCTGACGTCTACCAACGACGTTGCTGTGGTCGCCGAGCGCAGGACTGCCGGGGTGGTTGAGAGCAACCGTTCCTACGAATCGGTTCTTGGGGTCACGGCGCCGGCCCGGAGGTGGGCAGTCCCGGCCGGATCGCCCAGTGGCGGCGTGGCAACCCTGAGTCTGGTGAACACGGGCCAAAACCCCACCCAGGTAAAGGTGACCCTGCTGACCGAAGGCGGGGAGGCGATTCCCCCCGAACTGGCTTCACTGACCGTGGAGCCGGGCCGCAAACTGGTTGTCGACATCACGCCCTACCTCGGCGGGAATCTGGCAACTGCGGTGGTGGAGGCGGATGCTCCGGTGCTGGCGGTTGAGAGTCAGTCGTTCCTGGGCGGTCAGTTCTCGGATTTCTCAAGTACTTCCGGATCGGTGGTTCCTTAGGGCCCTAGTCCCAGCCGAGCTGTTCAAGCCGGTCATCGTCAATCCCGAAGTGGTGGGCGACCTCGTGAAGCACGGTCACCCGGATCACCTCTTTTACCCCGGCCGCGTCTGAGGCTTCATCCTCGATGTTGACTTTAAACAGCGTGATCAGGTCGGGCATGACGCCGAAGTAGTCGTTCCCCCGCTCGGTCAACGGAACCCCCTCGTAGAGCCCCAGGATCTCGGCATCCTCGGCGGTGCGGGGAGGGCGGCTCTCAACTGCGATTTCCAGATTGCTGATGCGGTCCATGAGTTCTGCCGGCAACTCCTGCATCGCAAGATCTACAAGTTCTTCGAACTCTTCGGAACTAAGGCCTGGTTTCATCCGTCAATAGTGCACGGGATCGAGGTTTTACGAAGGGTCGCGCGGATATTTCGTCGGGGCGCCGGGTATTCTCTTTCCCCGGGTTCAGTAGCACAATGGTCCTGTTCGTGCAAAGTCGGCTCCAACTACAAGGTCAACCAATGAAATCAGGCAACCGCTCAATCCGCAGATTCCAACTACTCACATGGGTGGTCGGAGTGACGTCGTTCCTACTTGTCATCGGCGTGGGGGGTGCGGCCGCGGCGGTGCGCTTGGAGTCTTCAGGATCCAAGGTCAACCTGAACGGGTTCCAGGTCGGGGGCATAGAACTTGCGGGTCTGAACAAAGCGGCCGCAATCGAAAAGCTTCACCAGAGGTTCGAAGCGCCTCTCGATGTTCCCATCCCCATCACGCTGGACGGCAAGCTGATGCAGACCACCACCCGGCGCGAACTTGGTGCGTCGACAAATGTTGATGAGGTTTACGCCCAGGCGCTGAAACTCCACCGGGACATTCCGAGTTTTAAGCGCCTCTGGTACCGGATAACGGGAATGTCGGTGGGCCATGCCCTGGAGGTCAAGACCCGGGCTGGAGACGGCAAGGCGGAGGAGATCGTCAACAAAATTGCCGCTGCGGTCAACAGGGCTCCGGTGGACGCATCTGTAGCGGTGGTGGGCGGGACCCCGAAAATCACCGATGGCACGGCAGGCTTCGCGCTCGACGAAAAAGAGGCCACCCGAGCCCTCAAAAATGTGACGGCCGAAGGCACCTCCGGCGTTGACCTTGTGGGCAAGCCGATCGCCCCGGCGGTGACCAAAGCGAACTTCAAGGACGTCATCGTCGTCAAGGTGGGCGAGAACAAGCTCTACCACTACGACGGGGAGCGTTTGGTGAAGACCTACGACGTGGCGACGGGTCTTCCCAAGTACCCCACTCCGATAGGTCCGTTCAAGATCGTCCAAAAGCGCTTCCGCCCGACTTGGGTCAACCCGGCCACCAAGCCCGGCCAGTGGGGGGCAAAGCTCCCGGCCAAAATCGGCCCCGGCCCGAACAACCCGTTGGGTACCCGGGCGATGAACCTCAACAGCCCGGGCATCCGGATCCACGGAACCACCGCCGACAACTCGATGGGATACAACGCCTCGCACGGATGCATACGGATGAGGATGTCTGACGTGGAAGAGCTTTTCGACCGGGTGGAAGTAGGCACGCCGGTGATTATCCAGTCGGTAGGCCCGGTGAGGTTGATGCCGTCGCCGCCCAAGGCGCTCACCATTCAGGATCTGGTTGAAAGCAACGGAATTGCCTCCGAAGGTGGCCCGCCTGCGGTCACGCCGCCGGCTCAGGTTCCCCCTCCGGCGTCTCCTGTGGTCCCTTCGCCGACTCCGGTTACGCCACCCGCAATTGTGTCTCCGGTTGAAGTTGAGGACCCGGCAATCGTGAACGGCTAGCCCGCCGCAGACTAGATGGGTTCGCCGGGCGGCGAAATCACCAGTTCATCGAGTTGTTGGTTGAGGGTCGGGTCGTTGCCGGCCAGCGCCCTCGCCGCAAGGATGGTGTCCTGGGTGTCGGCTTCCCTGTCGAGCGCCCGGTAGCACAAAGCGAGATTGACGTAGTAGTCGAAAACGAACGGGTCCAGGGCAACCGCCTTGTGGAGCTTTGGGATGGCATCGGCCGGCCGGCTGAGCGACAGTTGCGAAGTCCCCAGAAGGAAGTTCGACTCCGCCGACAGCTCGTCCAGTTCCAGGGCGTTGCGGGCGTCGATCTCCGCCTTAGCCGGATCGCCCAGGGCCAGAAGGATCTGTGAGCGGGCTCTCAGCAGACTGGGGGAGCTGGGGTCCAACTCCACGGCCGTGTCGATTGCCGTGGTTGCGTCCAGCAGGTCGGGGGAGGTGTCGCCTGCCGTGCCGCCCGCGGTTAACTGGTTCAACCGGTCGATGAGCAGGCGGGCCAGCAGGGCATGGCCTTCGGCGAACTGTGGTTGTTCGATGAGCAGGGCCCGGATCAACTCGATCCCGCGGTTTCGGTCCGGAAGGTTCTCCGCCAGCAGATAGCGGGTAATCGGGTCGGGGCCGGCCGCAAGTTTGGCCTCCAGGTGGGCCAGCAGGGAGAACTCGCTCGACTGCGCCAGGTCGACCTGCAGTTGATCGGTGCTTTCATCGGCCCTGGTTACCCGAAGCGTGTGCTGTGGGGTGGAACTCTCTCGAAAGATCGTAAGCAGCTGTTCGTGGTTGTTGATTTCGCTGCCATCCAGCCAGGTGATGACGTCTCCGGGCGTGAGACCGATTTGTTGCGCTGGACTTTCGGGAAGCACCTCAAGCACCAGCGAGCCGCCCGTCTCTACGCCTCGGGGCAGAAACAGGCCCCAGGAGGACTCGTTGGTCAAGACCAGGGCGCCGATACGGTTGTCGCTGGGGAGGCCGGGGGGGGAGGGGGCCGGATAGGCGTCGGGGGAGATGCCCGAATCCGCCTGTTCTGTCGATTCTCGACCCAGGAGCCTTCTTAGCGCCTCCGGCGGCCCGCATGCTGTTGCGACCAGCGCCATGGCCAGACAGATGACCGCCAGCCGGATCGGAGTTCTCACGCCTCCATTATGCGTCCAAAAGCCGGCCGCCGGTCTCGGGACATCTGAGTCGTAGGCGGTATTGAAGTACGCTTTCGGGTGCGCGACCATCTTCGGTGCACCGCAGGAGTTGGCGCAGATCATCGATCGGAGGACCGACATTTCAGAAAAGACCAAGTCGGATGAGCTCAGCCTGCCCTCACCCGAAGAAAACGCGATCGACGTGTCCGAACTCGACCCCACGATCGGTGGCCCCACGGTCGTCCCGGCAGGCAGTTTCCGGGACAAGCAAGGTCGCTGGCCGACATCGTCCTATCTGCCCGGATACAACAGCAATGTTGCGTCGAAAGCCTGCCCGAAGTGCGGTTTCGAAGCTTTCGCATGGGCCGAACGCTGCCGTTGCGGGGCTGCGCTCAACGGGTAACACCGGAGAATTTCCACTTTAAACCTGAAGTTCCACCCCCTTCGTGCCGATAGCAGGTTCACGCACGAAGAAGGGTAGGTCTTCAGTTGATTTCGACCAGGTTGATCCCAAGATTGCGCGCCCTGTTCCCTGGGCGAGGTGCGGCGACCTTCTGGGGGGCAATATCTGCCCTGGTGGCGCTGGCAACGCTGCCGTTCCTGCTGTTGGCGGTTACCGCACCCTCTTCCGAGATCGAAGGCGCAGTCGATTCGACCGGTCCGGCCGCTTCTATCTCTTCGGCCACTCCTCCTGCAGCGCCGGCAACCGCCCCTTCTCCCGGGGACCGGACCGGGTCCGCTGAACCCGCGCCGACTGGTCCTAGCCCCGTTGCCCCGACCCTTGCTGTGGCTCCCGTCAACCAAAGTCGCACCGCACCCGCGGCGGCCGCGGTGGATTTGGGGGCCGATTTCGACATTCAGTGCTGGCCGAGCCTGGCTGTTGTACCCGGCGCCAGCGCCACCGTTGAGTGCAATATCCCGGTATTCAACGGGGACGGCAGTGACATCAGCCTGTCCTGCAAGGTGGAGGGCATGGATTGCCGGCTGAGTCCGGACAAGGTGAAAGCCGTGGAGGACGAAACCGCCACTCGCTCCAGGTTGACGGTGACCGCGCCCGATGCAGCAGGAGTGGGTGTCCGGACCGCATCGGTGGTCGCTACCGGAGGGGAGACCGGATCCGCCCTCAAACAAGCCGACGTCGAGATCAGCGTACCGCCGCCCTTTTCCTTGAGCTGTGAATCCATCGGGACCTCATTCGTGAAGGGTCAGGACGCATCGATCGGGTGCTGGATCTCGTTCCAGCAGGGATTTTCGGAGGAGGTCAGCCTTGCAGTCTTGGACCCCAAGGACGGGGCAACGGTCGATCCCGCAACTTTCCGGCCGGTCGAAAACCAGACAAAAACCTTCACCATCCTGCTTGACACAAGCGGGAAGAAGGCCGGGTCCCATTTTGTTCGGGTGGGTGCCTCGAGTCCGAAATATACGGTGGAGACCGTCGCGTCGTTCGAATTGATGCCGGCCTAGCCGTTGCGGAGCCCGGCGACCTGTTGGTCTGTCGATCAGATGCCGGTCACCGGGGCTTGGAACTACAAATTTAATCTTGGGTAACCCTCCCGGTTGCCCAAGATCGGATCCTTGCAAATAACATTTGTGTAATTCATAATCCCCGGACATGGATGAGCAAGAGGTACCAGACGCGTTTCAAGCTTGCAGCCGCAATGCCTGCAAGTCCCCTGCGACGGCTACCCTGAACTGCAACTACATGGCCCGGCGGGTAACCCTCGAAGACCTTCAATCGGACTCCGAGCCCGACCACTTCCACCTGTGCGTGGACCATCTGAAGCGGTTCAAGCCACCCCTAGGTTGGCAGATCGAGGATGTTCGGACTCTGTCCGGGCCCCTTGAGATAGTCATCCAGCCTGCCAGGGCTTCCGCCTAAAACTCAAAATTCCCTCAAACAAGCCGGCCCTCTTCGGGTCGGCTTGTTTGTTGTGCGCCGTCGGCATATGCGGTTCGTCCATGGGGTCGTGCGCTAGGATCCCGATCCTTAGGTACGACCGAGGGTAAGAACGAAACAAGGAGGAGAGTTGGCAGTTGATCGTGAGCTGATTCGTCAGATCCGCTCGCTTGACCGCTACGACCTGAGGCGTCTGCAGATCCTCATCGGGGGCATGTTGGTCCAGCAGGGCGACGATGCCGAGGAGACGATGGAGGACACAACCTCCGGGCCCGGCAAGGTCAGCTACCGTTTGGAACCGGTCAACTGCGGCAAGCCCGGATGTTCACGTTGCCCGCACGGGCCGTATTGGTATGCGTACTGGCGTGAGGGGGGACGGGTCCGCTCCAAGTACATAGGCCGGAAGCTAAGTGTCGACGAGCTAAAGCTGAAGGCTCCGACCAGCTCATTTTGAGGCCAGCCTGGCTCAGCCCTTTTGTTCTCCGGCTTCCGGCTGTGAAGCAGAGGTCTCCTGCGGCTTGGCCGCGCCTGACCGGAGTCTGACCGCGGATTGGTAGTGCACGCCCGACTCGAAGTGAACCGTCGACTTGTATCTGACCGCCGACTTGAAGCCCATGACTATTTAATGGCGCGGGGTGCCGATGCCAGTACGACGTTGGAAGTAGCCCGGCGCCGCAGGAGCGCCTTGCGCTCCAGTTCGGTCAGTCCACCCCAAATGCCGTAGGCCTCCTTGGACTCCAGGGCATGCTCCAGGCACTCCTGGTTCACGGGGCAGGTCCGGCAGACGGCCTTGGCGGTCTCTTCCCGGTCCCGTTTCTCCTTGACGACCTCCGTGTGTTCCGGGCCGAAGAAGATGGTGGGGTCCATGCCTTTGCAGGCGGCCCGATCCTGCCAGCGCGCCTCAGCCTCAAGCGAAGCCAGCTTGGATGCCAGCGCTTTGGTGGTCTTGGTTTTGTTGGACGGGTGATCTTCGTTTTTAGGTTGGGTCATAACTTAGGGTGCTGCCTTTCGGTTGAACTGAGGGCATTGTTACCTACATGCCGGCGATTGTTCAACGGACGCGGACGGAAAACTATTCCTTGAAGAATAGAACATTCGTTCATCGTCAGTCCGTCGAGCGGCTCCGCGGGGCCCTAGCGGGGTGACGTTGACAGTTTAGGATGCTCTCATGGACCTCAACGCGATCTTTAAAGCTTACGACGTTCGGGGCGTTTATCCCGAACAGTTGGACGAAAAAATAATCTTCCGCATCGGAGCGGCCTTCGCCCGGGTTGCTGGGGCGCCCAGCATTGTCGTGGGGCGCGACATGCGGGTTTCCGGTGAAACACTGGCAGCAGCTTTCCGGGATGGGGCGATCAGCCAGGGTGTGGATGTGGTCGACATCGGCCTTGTCTCAACGGATGCGATGTATTTCGCATCGGGCCACCTGGACATGCCGGGGGCCATGCTTACCGCCTCCCATAACCCGGGCAAGTACAACGGCATCAAGATGTGCCGCCAGAAAGCCTTCCCCATAGGGGAGGAGTCCGGTCTTGCGGACATTCGCAGGCTGGCCGAGGAGGGATTGGAGCCCGCCGGGGCCCCGGGCGCGGTTACCGAACAAGATGTCCTGTCCAGGTTCGTTGACCATTGCCTGAAAGTGGTGGACGTCACCACCATGCGTCCGCTCAAGGTGGCGGTCGACTGCGCCAACGGCATGGGCGGGTTGATCGTCCCTGCAGTGTTCAAACACCTGCCGGTCGAGTTAATCCCGCTTTATTTCGAGTTGGACGGCACGTTTCCCAACCATCCGGCGGACCCCATCCAGCCGGACAACCTGGCGGACCTGATCAAGGTCATAGCGGACAACGGCGCCGATCTGGGCCTGGCCTTCGACGGCGACGCCGACCGGGTCTTTTTGGTGGACGAGAAGGGCGAACCCGCTTCGGGCAGCCTGGTCACCGCCCTGGTGGCGGGCGAAGTGCTTGATGCCGAGCCGGGGGCCTCGATAGTCCACAACCTGATCTGTTCGCGGGTTGTGGCCGAAGTTGTGAAGGAGAAGGGCGGCAACCCCATCCGTACCCGGGTGGGCCACTCATTCATCAAGCAGGTCATGGCGGAAACCGGCGCCGCGTTCGGTGGCGAGCACTCCGGTCATTACTACTTCCGGGAAAACTTCCGGGCGGACTCCGGGATCCTGTGCGCCCTGAATGTCTTGATGGCGTTGAGCAAGCAGCAGGGAAAGATGAGCGACGTACTCCGGCCGCTGCGCCGCTACTGGAACTCGGGGGAGATCAACTCGGTGGTGGCGGATCAGGCGGAGGCGATGCGGGCGCTGGCGGAGGCCTGTCCGGGCGGCACCCACGACCTGTCCGACGGCCTTACCGTCGACTTTCCCGACTGGTGGTTCAACGCCCGTGGGTCCAACACCGAGCCGCTCCTGCGGCTGAACGTAGAAGCGAGGGACCCGGAGTTCGGCGCGGCGAAAACCAAAGAACTGCTGGCGATCATTGCGGGGGGAGGGTCGTCGTGATCGACCGAGAACTCGTCGAACTGCTGATCTGCCTGAACTGCAAGGGGGCAGTGGAGCACCTCGAAGATGAGCAGGTGATCAGGTGTGTCGGTGAGTGCGGATACCGCTATCCGGTGGTTAACGGCATCCCCCACATGCTGGCCTCCGAAGCGCTTCACCCTTGACTCGTTTGGACGACCCGGAGTTGATTTCTCGGGTCGACGGCAGGGATTTTTTGCGGTTGGTCGAAGATTTTCCCCTGCAGGTGGCCGACGGGTGGTTGCTCGGGAAGCAGGTCAGCGCCCTGCCCTCTCCCCGGGGCGTCGACGGCGTCGTGATCCTGGGCATGGGTGGATCGGGTATCTCCGGGAACCTGTTGAAGGCCGCTCTGGGAATGGAGTTCAAACATCCCATCAGGGTGTCCAAGGGCTACGGGATCCCGGGGTGGGTAGGACCGGCCACGCTGGTCTTTGCGGTTTCGTACTCCGGGGAGACGGAGGAAACTCTGGAGGCCTACGGAAAGGCGGTAGCCGCGGGTGCCCGGGTGATCACCGTCTCGTCCGGTGGGTCCCTCGCTCGACGGGGCGAAGAGGACGGGTGTGCCGCGGTCAACCTCAAAACCGGACTTCAGCCCCGGGCCGCTCTCGGGTATCTGGGCATGCCGCTCCTAGCGGTCTGCCAGAGTCTTGGTTTGGGCAACTACGAAGCGGATGTCGCCGAAGTTCTCGAACTCCTGGCCGCCCGGGCCGGGCAGTGGAGGCGGGAGGTGCCGCTGCGGGACAATCCCGCCAAGCAGATGGCGGTCGGCTTGGTTGGAACGCTGCCGCTGGTCTACGGCGCCGAGGGGCTGGGGGCGGTGGCCGCCTACCGGTGGAAGTGTCAACTCAACGAATGCAGCAAGATGCACGCTTTCGGCAACTCCCTTTCCGAACTCAACCACAACGAGATCATGGGCTGGAGCACCCTGAGCAAGCAGGACGACCTGAAGCTGGGCTTGGTGACGCTGCGCCACCCGGGCGAACACCCGAGGATCCGGGACCGATTCCAGGTAACCGTGCCCCTCTT